>NZ_CP077080.1:2703285-3003650 GCF_019141525.1 Pseudomonas alvandae | reverse complement strand
AAGCCGAACAACAGGCCGCCGATGATAGTTGCCCCGGAGCGGGAGGTGCCGGGAATCATCGCGATGCACTGGGCCAGGCCGACTTTCAGGGCATCCTTCCACGTCATGTCATCCACGGTTTCGGCGTGGACCTGATGCTGGCGCCGCTCGGCCCAGAGCATCACGGACCCACCCAGCACCAGCGCGGTCGCGACGGTAATCGGGTTGAACAAGTAATGGTGGATCCAGTCGGCGAGCAGCACGCCCAAGATCACCGCCGGAAAGAAGGCAATCAGCAGGTTGGCGGTAAACCGACGGGCACCGGGTTGCGTCGGCAGGCCCAGCACCACATCGAAGATCTTGCGCCGAAACTCCCAGACCACCGCGAGGATCGCGCCGAGCTGGATGATGATGTTGAAAGCCATCGAACGCTCGCCCCCGAACTCGAGCAGGTCGGCAACGACGATCTGGTGCCCCGTGCTGGAAATCGGCAGGAACTCCGTCAGCCCCTCAACCACGCCAAGAATCAATGCCGAAAAGGCCGTCCACAAATCCATTCTTCCCCCAAAAACGCCTGTCTGTTCAGGCCTCATCACTATTTAAACGTCATGCAGGTGCACGCAGCGGCTGCACGATAACCGCGACCTTGCAAAAAAAACCAATGAAAAAGCAGAACCGACTCAGGTTTTGCGCTGCGGGGCCGAAATCCTATCAGACAAGCCCTGATAACGCTGCCGCGTCATGACCCAGGTCAATTCAGCAGGGCCGCCGAGCGTTAAAGTGCCGGCCGTCGTTAATGACAAGAATAAGAACCGGAGTGACAGCGAATGAATAGCTTGCGCAGTGTATCGATCAGCCGACGCTTGTGGCTCATCCTGGTCGTGGCCATCGTGATGTTGTTCACGCTGGGCGCGTTTATGCTCAAGCAGATCCACACGGACCTGTATCAGGCCAAGGTGCAGAAGACCCAACACGTGGTCCAGACCGCCAGTGGTGTGTTGAACTACTACCATGGCTTGGAAACCGCAGGCACCCTGACCCGCGACGCGGCGCAAAAGCAAGCCCTCAGCGCGGTGCGGGGACTGCGCTATGACCAGAGCGATTACTTCTGGATCAACGACCTGACGCCGGTCATGGTCATGCACCCGACCAACCCGAAACTCGAAGGCCAGAATCTTTCTGCCATCCGCGACCCGAACGGTTACGCGCTGTTCAACGAAATGGTGGCCATCGCCAAGGCCAAGGGCGCTGGCATGATCAATTATCTCTGGCCCAAACCGGGCGCCGAAGCGCCGGTCGGCAAGACGTCCTACGTCAAATTGTTCGAACCCTGGGGCTGGATCATCGGTTCCGGGGTGTACGTGGATGACGTCCAGGCAGAATTTCAATCCCAGTTGATCAAGGCGTCGTTGATCGGCTTGGCGATCACCTTGGTCATGGGCCTGCTGCTGACGCTGATCGTGCGCAGCATCGTCCGCCCGCTTCAAGAAACCGTCAACGCCATGGCCAATATCGCCAGCGGCGAGAGCGACCTGACCAGAACCCTGGATACCCACGGCCAGGACGAAGTGACGCAACTGGCGCGACACTTCAACGCGTTCACCGCCAAGCTGCGGCAAGTGGTGAGCCAGTTGCAGACCTCCGCCAGCGCCTTGGGCCAATCGTCCAGCGAATTGGGCAACGACGCCGCCCAGGCCCAGCAGCGCAGCCAGCAGCAATCGCAGCAAATGGAGCTGGTGGCAACCGCCATCAACGAAGTGACCTACGGCGTGCAGGACGTGGCGAAAAACGCCGAACACGCGGCCAGCGAGATGCGCGACGCCGAGTCCCAGGCCCAGCAGGGCCAGGTCAATATCGACGGCAGCCTGCAACAGATCGACCGGCTGTCCCAGACCATCGACCAGGCCGTGGAGGTGATCCGCACCCTGGCCAGTGAAAGCACCCAGATTGGCAGCGTGCTGGAAGTGATCCGCTCTATCGCCGAGCAGACCAACCTGCTGGCGCTCAACGCGGCGATCGAAGCCGCCCGTGCTGGCGAACAGGGTCGCGGCTTTGCCGTGGTGGCCGATGAAGTGCGCCTGCTGGCCCAGCGCACGCAAAAATCCACCGCCGAAATCCAGGCCATGATCGAACGCCTGCAAAACCACTCCGAAGCGGCAGTAAAGGTCATCAGCGACAGCAGCCGCGCTTCGCAATTGACCATCGAGCAGGCCGGACTTGCAGGCGCCAGCCTCAATGCCATCGGCCAGGCCCTGCGCAATCTCAACAGCCTGAATGCCTCCATCGCCAGCGCCACCCTGCAGCAGGCCCACGTGGTGGAAGACATCAACCAGAACGTCACCCAGGCCGCCGGGCTCTCCCACAGCACCGCCGTGGCTGCCGAGCAATCGAGCCTGGCCAGCGCGCGCCTGAAGGACCTCAGCGAACAGCTGAACGGCTTGCTCAAGCAATTCCGGGTCTGAGAAGCACCTCTGGAAGAAACACCCTGTGGGAGCGAGCCTGCTCGCGAAGACGGTGGAACATTCAGCATGGAGGCAAGCTGAAGTTCCGCTTTCGCGAGCAGGCTCGCTCCCACATTGATTCGGCGCTGACTTCAGGTTCGTTGTCCACTTTCATCCCCCTTGCTCGCGATAGCGCCAGTGCATTCAGCATTGAAGTTGGAGCTCCGCGCCCCATAGCGTTTACAATCCCCGCCCTCCCCAACTCCTCCAAGGAACCGCCATGTCCGGGCTTGAACTGTTTGCCGCAGCCCTCGGCGTGATCGCTGTCTGGCTGACCGTCAAGCAGAACCCCTGGTGCTGGCCGATCGGCCTGGTCATGGTGCTGCTTTACACCTGGATTTTCTTCCACGTGAAGTTGTATTCCGACATGTTGCTGCAGGTCGTCTACGCCGTCCTGCAGCTATATGGCTGGTGGCAGTGGACCCGCGCCGGGCGCAACCACGACGGGCGACAGGTGACGCGCCTGGAAGGCCCGTCGGTGGTGCTCGGCCTGGCCATCGGTGCGGCTGGCAGCCTGGCGCTGGGCGCGGCAATGGCCCATTGGACCGACGCCGCGCAACCCTGGCTCGACGCCGCGCTCACCGGGTTCAGTCTGGTTGCCCAGTGGTGGATGGCACAGAAACGCGTGCAATGCTGGCCGTTGTGGATCGTCCTGGATGTGATTTTCGTGGGTTTGTTCATCTACAAAGGCCTGTACCTGACCGCCGCGCTCTATGCGCTGTTTACCCTGCTGGCAGTGCAAGGCTGGCGGGAATGGCGCGCCGACCCGGCGTTGCGCGTATGAAGGTGGTGGTGCTGACCGGCCCGGAGTCCAGTGGCAAGAGCTGGCTGGCGGCGCAATTGCAGGCCCACTTTGGCGGCTTGCGAGTGGATGAATACGTGCGCGATTTCATGGAACAGACCCAGCGCGACACCTGCCTGGCCGACATCACCGACATCGCCACAGGGCAACTGGCCCGGGAAGACGCGGCCCGCGCCCGGCAGCCGGCGCTGCTGATTCTCGACACTCACCTGCTGAGCAATATCCTCTGGAGCCAGACCTTGTTCGGCGACTGCCCGAGCTGGCTCGAACCGGCCTTGCTGGCGCGTCATTACGACTTGCACCTGTTGCTCAGTCCCGAGCAGGTCGAATGGGTCGGTGACGGCTTGCGTTGTCAGCCAGCACTAGCCGAACGCGTGGCTTTTTTCGAAGCCATCGAAGGCTGGTTGGTTCGCCAGCGGCAACCTTTCGTCAAGATCGAAGGTGATTGGGCCCAACGTCGCGAGCAGGTGTTTGCGGCCGTTTCCCGGCTACTCCAGGCTTGAGTTGTTACATCGCTGAAACAGCAAGCACCCGCCAAAGCCGGATCCAACGCCGCTTCACGTCATCGCCGGCCTGACTGTCAAGTCACTGAAACACCCTCTTCCCAAGCCTGGATCCAGAGCCATACGACGGCGGGCGGCGTGTCGTGGGCCGCAAACCCAGTCTCAGGAATGAAACAGGTTGCGCGCCAGACATTTGCCATTACTTGCAAACGGTTGAATCCAAAGACTTTTCAAAACACGGCACAACACCTGCTCTTCCTCTTCGCAACGCTGACTAGGGCCAGCGTCCAGTGAAGAAGGAATCGATGTCATGGGGACATTCAACGGAAGGTTGATCTGTCTGTTGTTGATCGGCTGCGCCGCCAGCGCGACGCTCAGTGTGCCGGCGCAGGCCGAGGGCAACGGCGTCATCGTACTCAACCGTGACGTGCAACCCGTTCATATCGGTCGAAATGGCGGCAAAGACCCCTACCCGACCACCGTCAATGCCAATCCGTCCGATCGGATCAACCAGGCGACCGCCAGCACCGAGCTGAGCGACGGCGAATTCGCCAGCGTGGCCAGCGGCTCGACGATCCGTAACACGGTCAACCCGAACACCGGCGTCCAAGGCCTCAACGTCGTGACCAACCCCAACGGCATGCCCGGCATGGGTGCCGGCCACGGCGGCGGTAGCGGCGGCGCGATTTCCGGCACGATCAACCGCTCGCTGAGTTCCGGCCTGGCCCCATTGGGTCGGCTGGCGGGAGGCCAGTGAGATGAACCCGACCTGGCTCATGATCGCCCTGCTCGGCTCATCCGCCGCCCTCGCCGATCCAGGCGTGGCAGTGAGCAGCCACGCCGACCTGCAGAATTCCGGCAGCCGCTACACCGGCAACTTCAACCTCAACCAGGCGGCTGGCGACCAGACCCAGCAGACCAACACCCGCGCGATCGCCATCGGCACCGATGCCCAGGCGACCACCGTCGTGCGCCAACGCCTCGACACACCGGCCAGCCCGGCGCTGAACGCCAGCGCGCGCATCGGCGGCAGCTCATTCACCAACGGTAACGGTGTGCTGGGCGTCAACCAGTCCGCCGGCGCCAATAACCAGATGGCCAATGTCATGCGCGTGGGCATCAGTGCCCGCCCGCAGAGCATGGATGACAGCGCCCTTTCCCAGCAGAACGTGGCGCTGGTACCGAACTCCGGAACAACTGACACCCCAACCGGCAGTCGCCAGGTCGCTACCAGCGACCAGGCCTTCACCGGCAGCCGAGGGGTGATCCAGGTGAACCAGAGTGCCGGGGTGGGGAACCGCATGGCTAACACCCTGAGCATCCGGGTCGCTGACTGACCCGGCGCAGCACATAAGCGCAGTACATAAGAAAGTACCAACACTTAACCAACGACACGCAAGGAGAAACACCATGAAACCTACAATGGCGCTCAAACCATTGGTTTTCGCTCTCGCCGCTGTCATGGCAATGGCTGCACAGGCTGGAGGAAACGACAACAACGGTCATGGCAATGGCCATGGCAACCATGGTCCCAAAGGGCCGACGCTGGAACAATTGCTCTCCATCAGTGCCGGCGCTGGGGCCACGGTGCTGGATGAGCAGAACAGCGACGGCAACGTAGTGACCAACCAGGCGACCCGCAATACCGCCGAAGCCACTGACTCGCTCAACGGCAGCAACGGCAACATGGGCGCCAACATCGCCGCTGGCGACGGCAACCAGCAAGACAACGCCGCCGCACTGGCCACCGCCGACGAGAGCTTCATCTTCGGTTCGGCTGTCGCCGCTTCCAGCGCCACGCAAGTCAATAACAACAACCATGTGAACAACAACTCCACGCAAAACAACGCCTCGCTGACCAGCGCGGGCAACAACGGCTCCGGCAACATCGGTATCAACGTGACCGCCGGCAACTTCAACCAGCAGAAAAACAACCTGGCCATTGCCGTGTCGGGTGGCCGTGTCGCCCAGGCCTCGGCTTCGGCTGACCAGTCCTCCACTGGTCTCGTCGTGGACAATAAAGGCGTGAAGAACTACAAGACCGACACCCTTACCAACACCTACGAAGCTTCGGGCTCCTTCAAGGCCAAAGGCACCATCAAAGAAGAAGGTGGCTGGGGTGACAAAGGTGGCTACGGCGGCGGCCATGATGGCGACAAGATCTCCGTCGCAGGCACGTTCGAACTGGCCGGTAGCAATACCCAGCAAGTGTTGACTCGCGACGGTTGGAAAAACCCTGTCTACAACAACGCCACCATGACCAACTCCATGAACGGCTTCTCCGGTAACGGCGGCGCCAACGTGTCGGCGGGCGTGGGCAACCAGCAAAGCAACTCGCTGTCGATTGCGGCCGGCTGCAAGGCTTGCATGTAGACGCGCATGAAACGAAGCCCCGGCAACAGTAATGCTGTTCCCCTAGGGTTTGGATGAATCTTGTGGCGAGGGAGCTTGCTCCCGCTCGGTTGCGCAGCAACCGCAAAATCTTGGAGCCGCTCCGCAGCCCAGCGGGAGCAAGCTCCCTCGCCACGGACTCATTTCAATGCTTTAGATGAAGGGTGCTGCTGGAAAAAGGGGCTTTTTTCCCGGATGTCCATCAGGCGTATCGATCATGCGTGCGACTGCCCTTTGCCTGTTCATTTGCTTTGCCTGCGCGACCGAAGCCGCGCAGATGCCCGTTGCCGCCCTGCCTGGCGGCATGCTCATCTACAAACCCGTGCAAAGCGTGCGCGAGCGCAAGTTCAGCGACATCGTCGAACAGAAAACCGATTTCAGTTGCGGCGCCGCCGCGCTGGCCACTGTGTTGCGCCAGGCCTATTGGCTTGACGTCGATGAAGAGCACGTCATCAAGGGCATGCTGGTCAACGCCGACCAGGACCTGGTCCGCACCCAGGGCTTTTCCATGCTGGACATGAAGCGCTACGTGGAAACCATCGGCATGCGCGCCCGTGGGTATCGGATACCGTCGGAAAAACTCGAAGCGGTGACGATCCCGGTTGTGGTCCTGATGGAAATCCGCGGCTACAAGCACTTTGTGGTCTTGCAGCGGGCCGACAGGCAATGGGTCTACGTCGCCGACCCGGTGCTCGGGCACAAGCGCTACGCCCATGATGAGTTCGCCAAAGGCTGGAACGGCATCGTCTTTGCCATCGTCGGCCCCGGTTACGACAAGACCAACGCCTTGCGCAGCCCGCCGCAACCGCTGACGGCACGAAACAAACTGGACGGGTTCAACCCGGTCAAGGACGCGGAATTGATGGATTTCGGCTTCATCCAGAGCGACTTTTTCTAAGCGCCGTACAACTGCCAATAAAATACAAAAGGAGCAGGATGCTCCGGGAGCAACACATGAAACGCTCATACTGGCTCACGCTGGCCTGCCTGGCCGCAACGACGTCGGGTCTCGCCCACGCCGGTTTCAAACCCATCGAAGTCAAGGACCAGGAGCTCGCCGAGCTGCGCGGTCGCTACGTCATGCCCGGAAGGGTCATCAGCTTTGGCATCGTCATGAGCAGCACCTGGCGCAATGCCAGTGGCGACGTGATCGGCGCGTCCAGTTCCATGCAGATCCAGTCCACAACGGTCAAACCGCAGTTCTACGTCTCGACCATCAAGCAAACCGGTAACGGCAGCACCCCGGAACAGGGCAGCGGCACGATTACCGGCGGTGCCGGCCTTGGCTCAGGCCAAGGCGTGACCCAGAGCGTGCGAGCCGCGGGCGATGGCAACAGCGCCTACAACAACGTCAGTATCAACGTGAAGGAAAGCAGCCAGGCACCTGCCCTGGCGCCATCCCAAGGCCAATTGCTGACCAAGGGCCAGACCATCAGCGGCAGCAACGCCGCCGGCAGCGTCGCGGTCACCGCCACCGGCAGCGGCGTGCAAATGGCGATCCAGGCCAGCCACAACCAGGGCAGCACCCTGCAACAGGTGGCCCAGGGTGGCTTGTTGCAGAACACCCGCTTGCTGGGCAATAGCAACCTGGTCAACAACATGACCCAGCTCAACGTGGTGCTGAACAACAACGGCCCCAGCGCCGGGGCCTTGGACTGCAACCTGACGCAACTGCGCGGTCTTCGAAATCTCGGATATTGATCTACGCTGATCTCCGATCATTGGGCATATAGGGACGGCATATTTCATGTATCGATCCGTATCGTTGCGCGCTGTGATGTGTTTAAGCACGTTGTTCCCGGCGACCTTGCTGCAAGCAGCACCGGATGCCGACATCGAGGCCCTGAAGCAGGAACTTCTCGAGCTCAAGCAACGTTACGAGGTCCAGCAAAAAGCCCTGGCGGTACTCGAACAGCGCGTCCGCCAGGTAGAAGATCAACCCGCCGCCCCACAACCCAAGCGCCTGGCCAAATCGCCGGCCGACCTGAAAGGCAACCAGGGTGTCGCCGGCAATGGCGGGGCAACGGCGGGAGGCAGCGGCTACGGGCAATCCCTGGCCGACGATTCGCAACCGGCGCAAAGCGTTTCCAATCTGTATGACGAGGCCAGCGGCTTTTTCGGTGGCGGCAAATTCAGCTTCGAAACCGGCGTGACCTATTCGCGCTATGACACGCGACAACTGATCCTTAACGGCTTCCTGGCCCTGGATTCGATTTTCCTCGGCAACATCAACCTGGATCGGATCAAGGCCGACACCTGGACCTTGGACCTCACCGGTCGCTACAACTTTGACAATCGCTGGCAGTTCGACCTCAACGTGCCGGTGGTCTATCGCGAGTCCACCTATCAATCCGGCGGCGCCAACCAAGGCGCGGCCGGGGTCACCAGCGAAGAAACCGTGACTCGCGACCCGACCATCGGCGACGTCAATTTCGGCATCGCCTACAAGTTCATGGACGAATCGGTCAGCAGCCCGGACGCTGTCGTGACCCTGCGCGTCAAGGCGCCCACCGGCAAGGACCCGTTCGGCATCAAGCTGCGCCAATCCCAGGCCAACACCAACTTGTTCGTGCCGGAGGACCTGCCTACTGGCAACGGCGTCTGGTCGATCACGCCGGGGATTTCGCTGGTCAAGACCTACGATCCGGCGGTGCTGTTCGGCAGCCTGTCCTACACCCACAACTTCGAGGAGTCGTTTGACGACATCAGTTCCACGGTCAACCAGAAGGTACCGGGTAAGGTGCGGATCGGCGACAGCTTCCAGATCGGCGCGGGTATCGCCTTTGCCTTGAACGAAAAGATGAGCATGTCGTTCTCGGTGTCCGATCTGGTCCAGAAGAAAAGCAAGCTCAAGCAGGACGGCGGGGACTGGGAATCGGTGGTCTCCAGCGATGCCAATGCCGGCTACTTCAACATCGGCATGACGCTGGCTGCCAGCGACAACCTGACCATCGTGCCCAACCTGTCCATCGGGCTGACGGACGATGCGCCGGATTTCACGTTTAGCCTGAAATTCCCGTATTACTTCTGATGCCCCTCCCTTGTGGGAGCGAGCTTGCTCGCGATGAGGTCCTCTCAGCTAACTTTGATGTTGACTGGCAGGCCGCCATCGCGAGCAAGCTCGCTCCCACAGGTTTTGCGCCGCGTTGAATCAGCGAATCTGATGCTTGTGCAACAACCGATAGAAGGTCGGCCGCGACACGCCCAGCACCCGGGCGGCGACACTCAGGTTGTCGCTGTGGCGGTTGAGTACATCGCTCAGGGCCTGGCGCTCGGCGCGGGTCTTGTAGTCTTCCAGGGTGCCCATCGGTGCGGCGACGCCCTGGTGGCTCGCCAGGCCAAGATCCCGGGCTTCGATCTGCCGCCCCTCCGCCAGCACCAAGCCGCGACGAACGCGGTTGGCCAGTTCGCGGACGTTACCGGGCCAGTCATGCATCCCCATCGCCACCAAGGCGTCTTCACTGAAGCTGCGCGGCCGCCGGCCGGTTTCATGGCTATAGAAATGCGCGAAGTGACTGGCCAGCATCGACAAATCCCCGTGACGCTCTCGCAACGGAGCCATCACCACCTGCAAGACGTTCAAGCGGTAATAAAGGTCTTCGCGAAAACGCTTGTGTTCGATCGCCGCTTCCAGGTCCACATGGGTTGCCGCGAGCACTCGCACATCAACCGCAATCGGCTGGCTGCCACCCACGCGCTCGATGTGTTTTTCCTGGAGGAACCGCAGCAGGTTGGCCTGCAGCTCCAGCGGCAGGTCGCCGATTTCGTCGAGGAACAACGTGCCGCCGTGGGCCGCTTCGATCCGTCCGATCTTGCGTTGGTGGGCGCCGGTAAAGGCCCCCTTCTCATGGCCGAACAGCTCGGACTGGATCAGATGCTCGGGGATCGCGCCGCAATTGATCGCGATAAATGGCTTGTTGCGCCGTTGCGATTGGCAATGCAGGGTGCGCGCCACCAATTCCTTGCCGGTACCGCTCTCGCCACGGATCAGCACCGGTGACTCGGCGGGCGCCAGTTTGCTCAACAGTTTGCGCAGCTCGCGGATCGGTTTGCTGTCACCCAGCAATTCATGTTCAGGCTGGTCGATGTGAACCGAGCCCTGCCCCCTCAGCCGCGCCATGCCAAAGGCTCGGCCCAACGTCACTTGGACCCGGGAAACATCGAAGGGCAACGTGTGGAAGTCAAAAAACCATTCACAGACGAAATCGCCGACGTTTTTCAGGCGCAGCACTTCCTGGTTCAGCACGGCGATCCATTCCGCGCCGCTGCGGCTGATCAATTCCTTGACCGCTTCGGGGCGCTCCAGATGAAAAGGCTGCAACCGCAAGAGGCCAACGTCGCAGCTTCGGTCGCTCGCGTGCTCCAGGGAACAACTGTCGACATTCCAGCCGATGGCTCGCAGCCCCGGCATCAGGCGATGACAATCATCGCAAGGATCGACCACGAGCAAACGACGCAACGCACTGGCTTCGATCATGACTGATCCTTGGCGCCAAAAATAAGGAAATATGATTAGAAACAGGCGTTTGGCGAACCTGCATGTAACAGTAGCAAGAAGTTGACACTTGCTTGTATCGATTAGTTATCAAGAAGATCGTGAAGCGGTTATAAGGCAGCGTTTCGTTAGTTCTTGGAACCTGGAATCTTTCACCACCCTTTCAAACAAAAGGCCAAAAGCCGGGTCTGAAAGAAAATCGAAATTTATTCATCAATTGTGTGACCTGCTCCCGGGTTCGGGACATCAGTACAAGTAACCCGCCGCACGGTCCGCCCAACCGACGGCACATCATTTGATTGGGCACCCTTGAGAGATAACGCCATGAACGCCCCGCTCCGTATCAACGAAGCTCTTTTGATTGCCGACCGCGCATTCCGTCCTTTCCAATGCGTGGCCTGGGCCCCACAAGACGGTAACGGCGAACTTAGCCTGACCGTCATCGACCGCACCAATACGCATATTGGCCGGACTCAGATTCCCAGCAGCGCTTATACCGATCCTGCTCAACTGGCCGACCTGTTGAAACAGGCCCGTGCCGAATTGAGCCAGGAAGGCTACAAACTGCAATCCTGGTCCATGCCTGAATAGTGCCCTGACAAGCCGGTTGTTTATTTGCCGGCTTGGCATTGGATTGCAAAGCCATTGTTTAGGCACGAATAGTCTTCGTGCCTGTAGAACCTGACAGTTGTGCACTGTCTGTTTCAAGGATTGAATATTGCTCTCATGCAAACGCCGCCTCATTATCCAGGCCGGTCGATGCGCAAGGAGAGCCACGCATGCCCGTTCAATCCGTATTTGCACTCCCGATACGCCGGGCTCAGGCCGGGCACCTCGACACAGGCTTTGCCGACGGCGGTAAAGCCTGGGTTCGTTTTCCAGGGAATACCTCGACGCTCACCACCGGATTGGCCGTTGACCATGCCGGCCGCATTCTATTGGCGGCGCGGGTCATGACCGCCCAGGGCAGTCGCTTCGGTCTTGCCCGGCTTACCCCGAACGGCATGATCGACAGGGACTTTGGCATCAACGGCTACGTGGTCGACGCGTTTGCACCGGGTTGCGAAGCCACCGCAGGCAAGGTCACCGAGCTGCCCGACGGCAATATCCTGCTATCCGGCCTGCATTACGAAAGCGCCGACAATACCCTCCCTGCCCTGGCGCTGTTCGATCCCCACGGTCACGCCGTCCATGGTTTTGGCGATGCCGGGCGACAAGTCGTGCGACTTTGCGGCAACCTGTCCCAGGGCATGCGCGATCCTTGGCTACCGCCTGGCGTACCTGGGGTCGAAGCCTGTGACATGCGCGTGCAAGCCGATGGCAGGATATTCATCCTGGCCAACCATCACTTCCAGACGTCCGATCACGTTGGCGTGTTGATTCGATTATTGCCGGACGGCTCACTGGATGACTCGTTCAACCATCGTGGTTTCGTGATGGTTCGGCGACTGCTGAAAAACAGCTGGCTGAGCTGCCTGGCCCTGCAGGCCGACGGCCACATCGTCGTAGGCGGAGCCATCGATTGGCCCCAGCGCGGCCTGATGGCTCGCTACGACGCCTGCGGCCAACTCGACGAGCGCTTCGGCGACGGCGGTTTCCTGTCCTTCACGGCCCAGGGGCGCAGCGTGATGGTCAGCCAGGTCGTGCAAAACGCCGTCGGCGATCTGCATGCTTTTGGCGGCAGTCGCGACCCCATGCATTGTCTGTCAGCGTGCATTCCCAAGGACGGCCAGCCGACGCCGGACAACCACGACGGCCAATGCCGCCTCCTGGCAATCGGCAACCATGCCAGCCAGTGGACGGCCGCGCAGATGCAGGCAGATGGAAAAATCGTGACGGCCGGCGCAACCATCGGCGGCATCGAGGCCGATTTCATTCTGGCTCGACACCTGCCGGACGGTAATCTTGATCCGGCGTTCGGCCAGGGCCAGGGTTGGCTGCGCACTCGACTGGGCTACAGCCTCGATACCGCGACGGCCGTGGCCGTGCAGGCCGACGGAAAAATACTGGTGGGTGGACATTCGTTACAAGGCACCTCCAGGGCCGTGTTGACGCGGTACAGCGCCTGATTTCCGATCCTTTCGGCTAGCGGTAACAAGTCCTACGCTTGATATTCCTCATGGCTTACGGCAAGTTGCGCGCTTCTAATTAAAAGGAGCAGCCAATGTCCGGTCAAATGGCTCAAGCTTTTGCGCACAACTTCCTGGGGCATTCTCCACGCTGGTACAAAGCGTGCGTCATCGTTTTCCTGATTCTCAATGCGCTGGCGTTCTTTACGCTGGGCCCGGTCGTCGCCGGTTGGATGCTGGTCCTGGAGTTCATTTTCACGCTGGCCATGGCCTTGAAATGCTACCCGCTGATGCCTGGCGGACTGTTGGTCCTGCAAGCCGTGGCGCTGGGCATGACCACGCCAAAAGCGCTATACGACGAACTGGTCCACAACTTCCCGGTCATCCTGTTGTTGATGTTCATGGTGGCCGGTATCTACTTCATGAAGGACCTGCTGCTGTTCCTGTTCTCGCGCCTGCTGTTGGGTGTGCGGTCCAAGGCGGTATTGGCCTTGATGTTCTGCTTCCTCTCGGCGTTCCTGTCGGCATTCCTCGATGCGCTGACCGTGACGGCGGTGATTATCAGCGCCGCGGTGGGTTTCTATGCGGTGTACCACCGCGTGGCCTCGGGCAATGACCCGCGCCAGGACAGCAGCGTCGATGAAGACCATGACCTGCCATCATTGCACCATCAGGACCTGGAACAGTTCCGGGCCTTCCTGCGCAGCCTGCTGATGCATGGCGCCGTGGGCACCGCGTTGGGCGGCGTATGCACCTTGGTGGGCGAGCCGCAGAACCTGCTGATCGGGCATGAAATGGGCTGGCACTTCGTCGACTTCTTCATCAAGGTCGCGCCAGTGTCGCTACCCGTGCTCGTCGCCGGGCTGGTGACCTGCGTGGCGCTGGAGAAACTGCGCTGGTTCGGCTACGGCACGCTGCTGCCAGATAATGTCCGGGCGGTATTAGCCGATTATGCCGAGGAAGACAACCGTGAGCGCACCGCACGCCAGCGTGCTGCCCTCATCGTCCAGGGTATCGCCGCGCTGATCTTGATCGTGGCCCTGGCCCTGCACCTGGCCGAAGTCGGGCTGATCGGCCTGACAGTGATCGTGCTGATCACCGCATTCACCGGTATCACCGACGAGCACCGGCTCGGTAGCGCGTTCAAGGACGCCATGCCCTTTACAGCGTTGCTGGTGGTGTTCTTCGCGGTGGTCGCGGTCATTCACGACCAACACCTGTTCTCGCCATTGATCCAATGGGTATTGGCCCTGCCGGCCGACCAGCAACCTGGCATGCTGTTCATCGCCAACGGCCTGTTGTCGGCCATCAGCGATAACGTCTTCGTCGCGACGATCTATATCACCGAAGTGAAGCAAGCCTTTGTCGCCGGCAACATGACCCAGGAACACTTCGAGACCCTGGCGGTCGCCATCAACACCGGCACCAACCTGCCCAGCGTCGCCACGCCCAACGGCCAGGCGGCTTTCCTGTTCCTGCTGACGTCGGCCATTGCCCCGCTGGTTCGCCTGTCCTATGGCCGCATGGTCTGGATGGCGATGCCTTATACCGCGGTGATGGGTGGCCTGGGCTGGTATGCGGTGACTTACTGGCTGTAACGCCATGACCGAATGGACATGACTTTGTGGCGAGGAAGCTTGCTCCCGCTGGGCCGGTCCGACGCCTCGGGCGCAGCGGCCCCCTTTTTTGCGGTCGCTTCGCAACCGAGCGGGAGCAAGCTCCCTCGCCACAAGTATGTAGGATTATCTAGCGGGGCAAGATGTACCGCTCGATCGCCAATGCCGCACCGTCCTCGGTGTTGGCTGCGGTAACGACATCCGCCTGGCGCTTGATCGCCTCTTCCGCCTGTCCCATTGCAATCGACAGTCCCGCGCGATGGAACATCGCCGGATCGTTGCCACCGTCCCCCATGGCGGCGGTCTGCTCCAGCGGCACGCCCAGGAACTCCGCCAGGGTCGACAGTGCCTCGCCCTTGTTCGCCTTCATCGCCGTTACATCCAGGTAGATCGGTTGCGAACGCGACACCTGGGCCTGGCCCTTGAGCAGCGGATGCAGGCGCGCCTCAAGTTCCACCAGCAGATCCGTGTTGGCGCTGGTCGCAACGATCTTGTCGATGCGCTCAAGGTAAGGCTCGAAACTCTCCACTTCCACCGGCGGATACCCCAGGCCGCGGGTTTCAACCGGCACCATCGGACCGTTGGCGTCGCGCACCAGCCAGTCGCCGTCGGCAAACACCCACACTTCGATGCCGGGCTGATCGGCGTACAGCGCCAACGTGGTCAGTGCCGCCTCGGGCGGTAAGTAGTGAACAGCCAGGAAGGTCCCGTCCGGGTGCACCAGCGTGCCGCCGTTGAACGCCGCCGTGGGCAGGTCGACACCCAGGGCTTCGATCTGCTGCAGCATGGCTCGTGGGGGACGCCCGGTGGCAAGGCTGAACAGCACGCCAGCCTCGCGCAACGAACGAACGGCTTGGATGGTGCGCTGGTTGAGACTGTGATCGGGCAGTAGCAACGTACCGTCCATGTCACTGAGCAAAAAGCGGATGGGGCGTTTCACCTGGTCACTCATCCGAGGCCATGCCAGACGCGACCATCGCGAGTCAGCAATTCGTCGGCGGCCGCCGGGCCATCCTCACCGGCCTGGTACGGCTGGACCGTTGCGTCTTCCCGCCAGGCATCGAGGAACGGCTGCACCGCGCGCCAGCCGTTTTCGATGTTGTCGGCACGCTGGAACAATGTCTGGTCGCCCGTCAGGCAATCGTAGATCAGGGTTTCGTAACCCGTTGACGGCTGCATTTCGAAGAAATCCTTATAGGCAAAGCCCAATTCAATGTTGGCCATGTCGAGGGCCGGCCCGGGCCGCTTGGCCAGCAGGTCGAACCACATGCCTTCGTTGGGCTGGATCTGGATTCTCAGGTACGTAGGTTGCAATTCGTCGACTTCGGTGTCGCGAAACTGCGCGTAAGGCGCCGGCTTGAAGCAGATGACGATTTCCGTGTCGCGCACGCTCATGCGCTTGCCGGTGCGCAGGTAGAACGGCACGCCGACCCACCGCCAGTTGTCGATCATGACCTTGAGGGCGACGTAGGTCTCGGTGCTGCTGTCGGCTGCGACGTTGGTCTCTTCGCGGTAGCCTTTGACCGCGTTGCCGCCGACTTCCCCCGCCGTGTACTGGCCACGAACCGAATTGGCGCGGGCCTGCTCCACCGACCAGGGGCGGATCGCCCCGACCACCTTGGCCTTCTCGCCACGCACCGCGTCAGCGCCAAACGCCGCCGGTGGTTCCATCGCCACCATCGCCAGCAGCTGGAACAAGTGGTTGGGCACCATGTCCCGCAGGGCGCCGGTGTGCTCATAAAAGCTGCCGCGGGTTTCCACGCCAACGGTTTCGGCGGCGGTAATCTGCACGTGGTCGATGTAGTGATTGTTCCAGAACGCCTCGAACAGGCTGTTGGAGAAACGGCTGACCAGAATGTTCTGCACCGTCTCCTTGCCCAGGTAATGGTCGATCCGATAGATCTGTTTCTCGCTCATCACCTTGAGCAGGCAGGCGTTGAGCGCCTCGGCGGTTTGCAGGTCGGAGCCGAACGGCTTCTCGATCACCACGCGGCGGAAGGCGTCATCCTGCTCCTGAAGCAGCCCGGCCGCGCCAAGGCGGCGAACCACTTCACTGAAAAAGCGTGGCGCGGTCGCCAGGTAGAAGACCGCGTTGCCGGTGCCGCTGGCGGCGATTTTCGCCGCCAGCGTTTCATAGGTACTGTCGTCGAGAAAATCACCCTGAACGTAACCGATGCCCTGGGCCAATTTGGCCCACAGCGCGGGATCGAGCGCCCGATCAGGATCGCCGCCCTTGACCTGCGCCTCGTTACGGATGAAATCCTCGAGTTTTTTCGCAAAATCCACATCGCTGATAGCGTTGTGATCGACACCGATGATCTGCAGGCCATCTCCCAGCAGTCCGTCGCGACTGAGGTGGTAAAGGGCCGGCATGAGCAAGCGCTTGACCAGGTCTCCATGGGCACCGAACAGGAACAACGTGGTCGGCGGCGCGGGTTCTGCCTTGGATTTCCTGCCGATCGACGTCATTTTTTCGGCGTCTCCACGTGGCCACCGAAGCCGAAGCGCATGGCCGACAACATCTTGTCGCCATACGTAGCCTGCTGACGGGAGCGGAACCGCGCGAACAGCGAACTGGACAGCACTGGCACCGGCACCGCTTGTTCGATGGCCGCCTCGATGGTCCAGCGCCCTTCGCCGCTGTCGGCAACTTCGCCGGAGAAACCATCCAGCTTCGGATCGCTGGCCAGCGCATCCGCGGTCAGGTCCAGCAGCCAGGACGAAACCACGCTGCCGCGTCGCCAGACTTCAGCGATATCGGCGACGTTCAAGTCGAAACGCTGCTCGGGCGGCAGGCTTTCGCTGGACTTGGTCTTGAGGATATCGAAGCCTTCGGCGAAGGCCTGCATCATGCCGTATTCGATGCCGTTGTGGATCATCTTCACAAAATGCCCGGCACCGGCCGGACCGGCATGGATGTAGCCGCGCTCGGCGCGATCGTCGTCGGACTTGCGGTCGCGGGTGCGTGGGATATCGCCCATGCCCGGCGCCAGGCTGGCAAACAACGGATCCAGGCGCCGGACAACATCGGCATCCCCGCCGATCATCATGCAGTAGCCGCGCTCAAGCCCCCAGACGCCCCCGGACGTACCGACGTCGATGTAGCTCAGGCCTTTTTCCGACAGGGCCTGGGCCCGTCGGATGTCGTCCTTGTAATACGTGTTCCCGCCGTCAATGATCACGTCGCCCGGCTCGAGCAGCGCGCTCAACGCGTTGATGGTGTCTTCCGTAGGCGCGCCGGCTGGCAACATGACCCAGACGGCCCGTGGCGTCTCCAGGCCGGCGACCAACGCTGGCAGGTCCGCGACGCCCGTTGCGCCTTCCTGGCTCAGGTTTTCGACGAAAGCGGCATTGCGGTCATACACGACGGTGATGTGCCCATTGAGCATCAGGCGCCGCGCAATATTGCCGCCCATGCGGCCCAGTCCAATGATCCCGAGTTGCATGTGCTGATGCTCCCTACTACAAATAAAGGTGTGTCAAAGGTTTAGCTCAAACGACTTGTGGAGGTTAGTCCAGAGCATTGCGGCATAGTTTCCGGGTAAATCGCCCGATCACAAAGGATAACGTTCAAAAACCGGCCGAAGACACGGCGACCATGAAAAATAAAAAAGTTCCATTCACGAGCAAAAGTATTCAGAATCGGCGCCGATAAAGAGGTGTCGACCAAAAAAACTGGCGACATCTCTCTAGTTGATGTACGCCATTTGCGAGGTGAGCAATGGGCCCAGTCGTTACCGCACGTCCTCCCCAAACCCTTTACGTGACCATTCGTCGCGACGAATTACGCCTGCTGAAAGAAGAGCGTGATCTGCTGCTTGATGAAGTGACGCAGTTGCGCTTGCAGTTGCAACACGCACAGCTTCCCTACCAGGGCCAGGCTTTGGCTCGCTGAACCCACCTGTCACGGAGGCAAGGCAGTTGAAGTGACACCGGGCAAGCCGGTGTCACTTCAAAAAGCTCCTCGCCACAAGCAATTCGTAACCAAAAAACTCACAAAGTTTTCACATCCTCCCCTTAATACTCCCGCGCACTGAATTATTTCGTCGAATGCCATGAGCACCAATCCGGTGCCAGAAGCTTCGTCGATGAGGGCTGGAGCGCTTGATGAGTGTGTTCAAACGCAGCAAAACGACTGCGAAAGGTTTCGACTGGGCCGGGCTCGGCTGGCTGTTTCTATTCTTCTGGTATTTTTCCGGCATCACCCAATTACTCATCCTGCTGAGCGACACCTCCGGCTTCACCGGCTTTCGCCAGGCCTTCGTGATGAGTGCCCTGTGGCTGGCGCCGATGCTGCTCTTCCCTACCCGCACTCGCCTGCTCGCCGCACTGATCGGCGTAGTGCTGTGGGCGTGCTCCATGGCCAGCCTGGGCTATTTCTTCATTTATCAGCAGGAATTTTCCCAAAGCGTCATCTTCATCATGTTCGAATCGAACGTGGCCGAAGCGGGCGAATACATGACCCAGTATTTTGCCTGGTGGATGGTGCCGGCATTCCTCGCCCACACATTGGTGGGCTATTTCCTCTGGACCCGTTTGCGCCCGGTTTATCTGCCGCGAGGCCAGGCCATGGTCGCCGCCGCCGTGATCATGGTCGCCGTGGTGGGTTATCCATTGATCAAGCAGACCCTGCGCACCGGCACTCTCGCCCGCGGCCTGGAGAAATTCGAGGATCGCATCGAGCCGGCAGTGCCGTGGCAGATGCTCGTGGCGTACCGTCGCTACACTGAACAGCTGGAGAACATGCAAGGCATGCTTCACAGCGCCAGCACCATCGCGCCCCTGAGCAACCTCAAGGACACCATGGCCAACCAGCCCGCAACGCTGGTGCTGGTCATCGGTGAATCCACCAACCGCCAGCGCATGAGCCTCTACGGCTACCCGAGGGAAACCACGCCGGAACTGGACAAGCTCAAGGACCAGCTCGCGGTGTTCGACAATGTCATCACCCCGCGCCCGTACACCATCGAAGCGCTGCAGCAGGTGTTGACCTTCGCCGACGAAGAAAACCCGGACCTCTACCTGAGCACGCCATCGCTGGTGAGTATGATGAAACAGGCCGGCTACAAGACCTTCTGGATCACCAACCAGCAGACCATGACCAAGCGCAACACCATGCTGACGACCTTCTCCCAACAGGCCGACGAGCAGGTGTACTTGAACAACAACCGCAACCAGAATGCCGCCCAGTACGATGGCGACGTGATCGAACCGTTCAACAAGGCATTGGCCGATACCGCGCCGCGCAAGCTGATCGTGGTGCACCTGCTCGGCACGCACATGAGCTATCAGTACCGTTATCCGCCGACCTTCGACAAGTTCACCGATCGCCAAGGCGTACCGGCAGGCGTGCGTGACGACCAGGTCCCGACCTACAACAGCTACGATAACGCGGTGCTGTACAACGACTTCGTGGTGTCCAGCCTCATCAAGGACTATGCCAAGACCGACCCCAACGGTTTCCTGCTGTACCTGTCGGATCACGGTGAAGACGTATTTGATTCGCCGGGGCATAAGACCCTGGGGCGCAACGAGGGCAAGCCAACGGCGCCGATGTATACCATTCCATTCATGGCCTGGGCCTCGCCGAAATGGCGCGAAGCCCATGACTGGAACCTCGCCGGCGACTTGGGACGCCCCTACAGCAGCTCGCACCTGATCCATACCTGGGCGGACATGGCCGGCTTGAGCTTCGACGAACTGGACCGCAGCAAAAGCCTGGTCAGCGATGCGTTCAAGGCCAGGCCACTGTTGATCGGCAATCCGTACCAGAACCAGCACAAGGCCTTGATCGACTTCAGCCTCATGAAACCCACGGGGCCAGCGGGACAGGTCGTACAGAAATAATCGGAGCTGGTTGAAGCCCGCTGTTACAGGGGTTTGATCCAGAACTGCATGAGGCCGTGGGCCGGATCGAACATGCCGGGGGCAAATCCGAACTTGGCGTAACTGGCCTGGGCCACGGCATTGCCTTCCAGCACCTCCAGGGTGATCTTGCAGCATCCGCGCTGGCGAGCGATGTCTTCGACTTTGCGCAGCATCTTCTGACTCAGGCCCAGCCCGCGAAACGCCGGCATCACGGCAACGTCATGGACATTCACCAAAGGCCGGCAGGCAAAGGTGGAAAAACCCTCGAAGCAGTTGATCAACCCCGCCGGTTCGCCATTGACGAACGCCAGTACGCTAAAGGCATGGGCGCGCTTGGCCAGTTCTTCAGGCAAGTGCGCAAGCACCTCGGCCGGCAGCGAATGACCTCCCCCCATCGGGTCCTCGGCATAGCCGTTGAGCACATGACAGATCGCTTCCGCGTGGACCGGATTGGTGTAGCTGGCTTGGAGTACAAGGATGTCCTTGGCTTCTTCCATGATTGTTCCATCTCGTTTCGATAAGGCCGGCGGCGTGGTCGCCGGCAGGGTTCAGGTCAGGCGAACTGACCGAAACGTTGCAATTGCATTTCCTGGAGGCGACTGAGGGTACGGCGAAACGGGAATTGCAGATAGCCCTCGGTGTACAACTGGTCCATCGGCACCTCGGCCGACAGGTACAACGGCACCTTGCGGTCATAACATTCGTCGACCAGGGCGATGAACCGCCGCACGCCGTCGTCGTGAACCGACAACTGCGGCAGTTCGCGATCACCGGCCTCGACCCGCTCGATCCCGTCTTCGGTGCCACGGGCAATGCGCCCTTCGCGCTGCTCGGCGCTCAGGTTGGGCACGTCGCTGAGCAGGATCGCCTTGAAACGGTCGCACAGCGCCATGAAATCCACCGCCGAAAACGGCTGTTCGCACAGGTCCGGGTAACGACTCCACAGCACCGTGTCGCTGGCCTGCACCGGCACGACCAGGCGATGGCCCACCTCGACCGGCGCGCTGCTCGACGCCTGCCCCGCGCTCAACCTAGCAAACACATCCGCCAATGGATCGACCAGGCCGGGATCGCGCAGCCAATAGCGCTGTTGCAAGACACCCGGATGCTGGCGATGGTCCTGCCAGCCATTCACGGGAACGACCTGCATGTACTGCTTGATCGCGGCAATGGTCGGCAGGAACCGCTCACGATTGTGGCCATTGGCGTAGAGCTCGTCGGGCGGCAGGTTGGACGTGCTGACCACGACCATGCCCAACTCGAACATCACCTGGAAGAGACGACCCAGGATGATGGCGTCGCCGATGTCGGTGACGAACAGTTCGTCGAAACACAGCACTCGCACCTCGCGACTCAACTCGCGGGCCAAGGCCTGCAACGGGTCAGGCGTGCCGGTGAGCTGGAATGAGCGCTGGTGGACCCAGGCCATGAAATGGTGAAAGTGTTGGCGACGGGCTGGAACCTCGAGGCTTTCGTAGAAGCGATCCATGAGCCAGGTCTTGCCGCGCCCTACCGGGCCCCAGAGATACACACCCTTGATCGACTTGCGGCCTTCGTGCAATGCCTTGTGACACTGCTCCAAGGCCATGATGGCCAGCTCCTGGGCTTCATCCTGGACGAAACCGTGATGTTCGATGGCATGTTGCCAAGCGCTCAAGGGGGATTTGGAAATCATGCGACCCAGGTCCGGAAGGCGAAGGTGCGGAGTATGCCATGCAGCGCAACCCGGTGAGCGTTTCACTGCCTATGGTTCACCCCAAACCTTGTGGCGAGGGAGCTTGCTCCCGCTCGGTTGCGCAGCGACCGCAAGATTTTTTGGGACTGCTGCGCAGCCCAGCGGGAGCAAGCTCCCTCGCCACAGCTTCGCTCCTACTTCTCATACAGAAATATCCAACCGGCTGATCTTGCCCTGCTCATCGAGCCGGAACGTGTAGCGTAACTCCAGCGGACTGCCGGGGAAGGTTCCCGAGATCAGGTTGTGGACCAGCACCCTCCCGGTGCGCTGCTGAACGTCGAGGACTTCGACCCGCGGCTGGTAACGTCGCGCGGTGTCCTCCATCCATTGGGCGATGGCCTGGGTACCGACCCGGTGATGGCCCTCATCGAAAACGTTGGCATTCTCGGCAAAGAAACGCGTCGCCGCCGAGCTGTCGCGGGCGTTGGCCGCGGCGATATAACCGGCAATGGCCGGAGCAAGGGAAGAGACGGGGTTGGACATGTCAGGGCTCCTTGTTGTATCGATCCGCAGCCATGCTAAAACAGTGTCATGTCAGTTTTTGTCAGGAGTGAAACGCCCCGCTTCATCCAGGTTCATCAGTGCAAACCAGGCTCGCAACAAGTCACTGCGCCGGCCCGGATAACGCTCACCCTGGGCCGTCGCGGCAGCAATCCGGTCGGTGCGAAAGGTCCGATAGGCACCGCGCAACTCACACCAGGCCACCACCACCCGGGCCTCGTTGAAAAATCCCAGGGCCAGGGGCCAGATCAAGCGTTGGCTCGGGTTCTTGTTCACGTCGGCGTAATCGATATGCAGCTTGGCCTGAGTGCGAATGGCTTGGCGGTAGACGTTCAGGTCGACGATGTTCTGAGGGTAGCCATAACCCGGGGGGCCCGGCAGTACCGTCGGGTTATGCAAGGCGTCCCGCAAACCGGGCGCCAGCACGGCATCGACCTTCGCCAAGGCGTCGGCGGCGGCCTTGCCCAGCACCTCATCGCCGCGCTGGTCGACGTAGCGCAAGCCCAGCACGATGGCTTCGATTTCATCGGCGGTGAACATCAAGGGGGGCAGGAACAGCCCGCTGCGCAACACATAGCCGATGCCCGCCTCGCCCTGGATCGGCGCGCCCATCGCCGTGAGTTCGGCGATATCGCGATACAGCGTGCGCTCGGACACCTTCAACTCGCTCGCCAATGTCGCGGCGGTGACCGGGCATCGCTTGCCCCGCAAGACTTGCAGCAACGTGAGCAGCCGAGTGGTTCGCGACACGATAGAAAAAGATCCGAAGGAAATTCGCAGCAGATTAGCAGAGGCTGGTGTCAGAAACTGTCAGGAGGACGGTACTCCCGCCACGGATGATGCTTCCACCCAGTGTTATTGTTGTGCCCCACAGTCCCGATGAGAAAATCTCCATGCGCAAAATCCTCGGTTTGTCTCTCATCCTTGCGGTACTCGGCCTGAACGCCTGCGCCCTGTTCCAGCATCGGGACCCACTGAATATCAACGTGGTCGGCATCGAACCATTGCCCAGCCAGGGCCTGGAGCTGCGTTTTGCGGTGAAGCTGCGCCTGCAGAACCCCAACGAGACCACCATCGACTACAACGGCGTAGCGCTGGACCTGGAGGTCAACGGTCATACCCTGGCGACCGGGGTCAGTGACCAGACCGGCTCGATCCCGCGTTTTTCCGAAGGCATCCTGAGCGTACCGGTGAGCATTTCGGCTTTCTCGGTGTTGCGCCAGACACTGGGCCTGAGCCAGACCCAAAGCCTCGACAACCTGCCTTATGTACTCAAGGGCAAACTCGCTGGCGGACTGTTCGGCACGATGCGCTTCGTCGACCGCGGAACCCTCGACTTGCCCGGATCCACGGCCGCCTGGTGATCACCCGGTAAAACGCACGCCCGGCTTGGCGCGCTCATCCACCACCAGTTCGAACACATCCGGCCGGGCATAGTGACCCACCACGTCGTAGTCATAGCGCGCCCGCACCAGCTCGTCGGTATCGATTTCAGCGGTCAACAACCCGGCAGAGCCCTTCAACGGTCCGGCCAACACATCCCCCATCGGCCCGACAATCACGCTGCCGCCCGCGATCAAGGGCCGCTCCGCAGGCCAGTTCGCCACGTCGATGCCCAGCGCCTGCGGTGACGCCTGGACCTGGCAGGCACTGACCACGAAACACCGTCCTTCGTGGGCGATATGACGCATGCTCACCTGCCACATCTCCCGTTCATCCACCGTCGGCGCACACCAGACGTCCACGCCTTTGGCGTACATGGCCGTGCGCAGCAGCGGCATCATGTTCTCCCAGCACACCGCCGCACCTACGCGCCCGACCTGGCTGTCGATCACCGGCAACGTCGAGCCGTCGCCCTTGCCCCAGATCAGTCGCTCAGTGCCGGTGGGCATCAACTTGCGGTGCTTGGCCACCAGGCCTGCGTCCGGTTCGAAATACAGCGCGGTGCAGTACAAGGTATTGCCAGCACGCTCAATGACACCCAGTACCAGGCTGGCCCCGGTGCGCGCGGACAAGCCGGCCAACGCCTCCGTCTCGACGCCCGGCACGTCGATGGCGTTGGCGAAGTAGCGCGCAAACGCCTCGCGCCCTTCCGGCAACCGATAACCCAACTGGGTTCCGAAACCCTCGCCCTTGGGATAGCCGCCCAACAGCGCCTCGGGCATCACCACCAAACGAGCGCCAGCTTCACGAATGGCCTCTTCGTAGGAGAGAATCTGCGCCAATGTTTCGGCTTTGCCCCCCGGCAACGAGCCGATCTGCAGGGCAGCGACGATGGATTTAGGCATGGTCTTGAACTCCGTGATTTCAGGTGTTGCCGATTCTCCAGTGTCGACGGATCATGAATAAAGCCCAGCACGCTGCTAAAAGATATGAACCAAATGAATATCGCCGACGTAGACCTGAACCTGCTGAAAACCTTCGAAGCGTTGCACGACGAATCCAGCGCCAGCCGCGCGGCCCTGCGCCTGGGCGTGACTCAGTCGGCTATCAGCGCCGCGCTGCGCAGGCTTCGAGGGCTATACGACGATCAACTGTTCGTGCGCACGGGCCGCGGCCTGGCCCCGACGCTGCGGGCCAATCAGTTGAAGCCGGTGATCAGCGATGCGCTGGACAAATGCCGGCAAAGCCTGGCGATGGTCGATCCGGGCGCCAGCCACTATGAGGGCCGCTCCGTCATCGTCGGGTTATCCGATGATTTCGAGATCGCCCATGGGCGGCGCCTGATCGAGGAAGTGGCGCGGCGAGCGCCGGGCCTGCGCTTGATTTTTCGCCAGACCCACAGCCAGATAGTCGGGCGCGCCTTGATGGAGCGCAGCCTCGACCTGGCAATCACGGCGGGAGGGTTTACCGAACGGCTGCTCAGTCGCCAGGTCTTGGGAGAAGGTGACTACGCCTGCCTGGTGGATCCGGCCAGCCTCGAGGAAGGTGAGCAGGGCCTGAGCCTGGAGGCCTTCGTGGCCCGTGAACACCTGCTGGTGTCGTCCGGCGGCTTCATCGGCATCACCGACGAAGGGCTGGCCGGGCTCGGCCTGCGTCGGCGTGTCTGTGCCTCGACCACTCACTTCGCGGCGCTGCCGTTCCTGCTCAAGGGCAGCCAGGCCGTGGCGACGATCCCGGGCCATGCCGCCAAGGCCATCGCGGCCCTCAGCGGCCTGGCATTGCTGCCCTGCCCGCTCGCCTTGCCCCGCTACCCCATCGAACTGGGATGGCGAACCCACACGCCGATGGACCCGGCCGCCAGCAAAGTGCACGAAGCGATCGTCGCCACCTTCGCTTGAATGTTTATTTATTGGCGGCCATCAGCCGGTTGACCTCGCTGCGCACCATGTTGGCGTACTCCGGAGGCGACATGCCGTCCAATTCCGCACGCACCCATTCGGCCCATTTGCCCTTGCGCTTGGAACGCTCGCCAAACAACCGGGCAGCGTCGCCCTTGGCCTTGCCCAGGTTGTTTTGCCACAACTCGAAGAGCCGGGATTTTTCGTCCTCCAGCGCCGCACGCTCGGCCAGGGACTTGTCAGCCAGATTGAAACTCATGGGGGATTACCTGTTGCGTAAATAGGCGCCATCTTACACCTTGAGCGGAAACGTCTTAACCACGATTTTAACTGCGCCAGCATGACGCACGCCCAATGCTGCAACTTTCAAGCAAGCGCAACACTCCACTGTTCACTGCCATCATCCTCAAGGAGTACCTCAATGGCTCGTAGAAGCGTCGCGCAACCGAACGGAGAGCAAATCAAGGATCAAGCCTTCAGCGAACTGAAAGCGTTGATCGAGGAGTCGGAGAAGTTACTCAAGAGCAGTGCCGCCCTGGTGGGTGAAGATGCCGAGGACCTGCGCGGCCAGATCGCCCAGAAGCTGCAACAGGCCCTGGACGCAGTCGCCAGCGCTCGGGAGCGCACGCGACCGATGGTGGATGCGACGGAAGTCTACATAGGCGGCCATCCGTGGCAGACCGTCGCGATTTCCGCAGGCTTCGGGCTGGTGGTGGGGTTGTTGCTCGGGCGTCGCTGAGCGCCGGTCCATGGCGAGGGAGCGTACTCTCTCGCCACAAAAACAATCGTTTGCGGTTTACAGTCCGGCCAATTCGCGCAACTGCGCCAGCGTCTGCTCGTCCAGCGTGATCCCCTGCTCATTGGATTTGCTGCGCTCACGGTGCCGACGATCACCTGGCAAGCGGCGCAATCCCACACCGTGCATCTGCCTGACCAGTTCCTGGCTACGCTCGGCGAAACCTTGCCCGGCGGCCTTGCTTGGGTCGATCACGATCAGCAGTTGCCCAGTCCATGGCGTCTTGGCGCCCGGGTGATTGTGCCAATCGAATTCGAAAGAAAAATTCCCGCCGGTCAACGCTGCTGCCAGCAACTCGACCATCATCGACAGCGCCGAGCCCTTGTGCCCGCCAAACGGCAGGAGCGCGCCACCCTCCAGGATTGCCTTCGGGTCACAGGTCGGCTGGCCAAGGCTGTCGACGCCCATGCCGGGTGGCAAGCGCTCGCCTTTGCGCGCGGCGATCTGTACATCACCGTGGGCAATGGCGCTGGTGGCCAGGTCGAAGACGATCGGCTCGCCCCCGGCGCGTGGCGCGGCGAAGGCGATGGGGTTGGTGCCGAACAGCGGGCGGTCCGCGCCATGGGGCACCACGCAGGTCATGCTGTTGACCACGCTCAGCGCCACCAGTCCCTCATAGGCAAACGGCTCGACATCCGGCCACAGCGCCGCGAAGTGATGGGAGTTGCGTATCGCCAGCACCGCAATTCCGGCGCTGCGGGCTTTTTCCACCAGCAGTGGCCGGGCAGCTTCCAGGGCGGGCTGGGCAAAACCGTTGCAAGCGTCCACCCGGACGAACCCGGAGGCGACGTCTTCGACCACCGGCACCGCTTGGCCATCGACCCAACCGCTGTTCAGCGTCGAGACATAGCCGGGTATGCGGAACACGCCATGGCTGTGGGCACCGTCACGCTCGGCCGCGGAACAGTTCAGGGCCAGGGTGCGGGCGACATCGGCCGAGGTGCCATGGCGTTTGAAAACCAGCTCCAGCAGATCCGCCAAAGCGTCGAAGGATAAAGTGCAAGAACCGGCATGATCGGGTAGCGCGGACATCTGAAGCTCCTGATGGATTTATTGGAGGTAGCAACAGCGCAAGAGAAAGACCAGGTGATTAAACACCGCTGCACGAGCGCGCTGTCAACCGTTGTAGAAGTCCTTCGAAACCCCACGAGGCTGACAGGCCTCCCAACCCTACGTGCGGTAACTATGTACCGCCTCTGCTCATTCATCGCTCCCTAGTCTGGCCGCTTCATAGACCTGGGCGCCGCCCTGCGACGCCACGACCGAGAAGCGACGATGAGTACAGAAACCACGCCACTCCTGTTCCCCGAGGTACTGGCCGCCAGATACCTGCAAGACTTGAAGGCAGGCCATGGATTGACGCAGGCAGAGCTCGACTGGCTGCAAAATGCATCCCTGTCCAGCCACACGCTGCGCCAAGCCCAAACGCCGCAGATGATCGCCGAAACGATTCTATTGGCAGGCGACTCAAAACCGCCCATTCCGCTGGCCGGCTGCTTCGCCCTGCGCAGGCCTGCACAAGACGACGGTTCGCAAGGCGACCCCGCTTTTCTGTATACGCCTTGGGATGGAATCAAAAGGTTCGACGCCCCCAAATCACTCGAGGACAACATTGCCCAAGTACTGAGAAAGCCCTTGGAGCGCGACAAGCTGTTCAGTCTCCTGTCGATGGTCCAACGCAGCGAATTGAATGGCGC
Source organism: Pseudomonas alvandae (assembly GCF_019141525.1). Classification (GTDB taxonomy): domain Bacteria; phylum Pseudomonadota; class Gammaproteobacteria; order Pseudomonadales; family Pseudomonadaceae; genus Aquipseudomonas; species Aquipseudomonas alvandae. The sequence goes on along the minus strand of NZ_CP077080.1, from coordinate 2,975,416 downwards.
GATCGCTATCCAGCAGAGCCGAAGAACCATTGATGGCGATATCTTCAAAACCCAAATCGAATCCATCGAAGATGCCCAGGACCTTAATGCCTCGTCCATGGTGAAAGAGCTGATCGCACTGCCCTCGCTTGTCTCGATGGTGGACCAGGTGTTGAAGGAAGTCCTGCCGAACCTTGACCCCAGGCAAATTCGCATCGCGCTTACGAAGACTGATCAACCGCAAGCGGTGAAGCCGGTCAAGGTCACCGAGAGCATTGCGCTGAGCGATGCTGTACTGGTCTATTTTCACAACCGAGGATGGCCTGCCGGGCACGATATTGATCTGACTCATCCCCGCTCCCCTGCCTCCAGCTACACCGCGCAAGCGTGGGAAACCAAAATTCGGGAAACGGCTACGAAACTCATTCCGAAACTGACCGACTGTATTACTGAGTTCTGGGATGCCCTCGGCCCGCTCTACATCACTCGCCGTAAATTTCTTTCCCAAGTCATTCATGACCGCCTGTTGGCGACTATTTTCGTCGAACGGGAAAAAGAGGACCTGACCGACGCGCAAAGCGGGGAATTGCTTCGGCTGCTGAGGCCGTCTCGCCGGGATGAACCTCTGCTGTCCATCGAAACAGTACGTCTTTGGGAATATGAACCGAACTACGTGGAACTGGCCGGCAGCTTGAAGATCAGCGGCAAGGAAAACTATCTGGTTACGCCTCACCAAGGCCTATTGAAAGTAAACAGTTATCTCGACTTTAAAGAGACGCTGTTTGATACCGACGAGCAAAAAAATGCGATCTATGAACTCCTGAGCCTGGATGAGCGCAACCGGTTCCTGCAATTTGACCAGCCGCAGATTTCAGGCAAGCCCATAAACTTGCCGGTCGCCGAGTCCCTGGCCAACACAATCATTGATAAGCAGCGTGTGAACCTGCGATATGCGCTGGAAATGTCCCGCCAGGCCGAAGTGGATATCCATGCGCTCGTTGATAAAGCGCTCGACATACGCGCGTTTATCCATAAAGACCTGCTGAAGCAGACAGTCACCGGACATTGGGGCACCCAGCCTACGTTCTACGGAAAACTGCGGCCTTCAACGTACATGGCCGACCAAATGCAACGAAAGGCGACGACGTATGAGGAGATCGAAAGCGGCGTCGACGAGCTTCTCACTCGGATGTCCGTCACCAAGGTGACTGATTTGAGCGTTGAGCTCGACAAACTGCGTACGAAACTCACCAGTGCCTTTTCATTTGGCATCCGTGCAGAAGCCGAGCTTAGGGCGTCCAATGCAACCCTGCCATCGATTGTAAATGAACTGATCGAAACGGTTTTTGAGTTCGACAATGATTATCCGCAGCGCGAGGACCGCAAAGGAGTCCGGGGATTTCGACCCGACGTCTATTCGTTGAGACTGTCCTGCAAATCAAACGATGTGACTGTTTTCCAGTCGCTCGCCAATTGCTTCCTATTGACCGAACGAGGAGGACTGGACACACCTCATTCGGGCATGGCGATTCTCTGGACACCCGCTGACGGACTGCAGGCTTTCAGCTCGGTCGAGGTCGCTACACAACAATTGAATCGGCAACTGCTCGACTCCCAGAGGCGTTTCGGCTTGCTTGTCAATTTGAAGACAGCCGAACGCAAGCCCCATCGACATTACCAACTTGAAGACTTTGAACTGGTCACCGGTAATGTGCTTCTGAATCGAATGAACTCGTTCATTAGCCACTTGGTGGCTGAATATGGTTATCTCACCATCTTGAAGATCGGGAACAGCGAACTGACACCGTCGGAGTTGAACGATAGTCTTCAAGCGCTCTTGAAGAATGGGGCACCCACCAACCTGAAACGCGCCCTGTCCATTGCCCGGGCATACGGGCGGCAGCAGAAACTCCCCGCCTGGCTGGGCACGGCGCCCCTTGAAGAGCAACGCCTGCACATCGAAATACTCGAGCAATACAGGAACAGCACCGCTGAAGGCAAGGACTACCTGGACGGCATCGAGTCTCTGCGCAGTTATGTGCAGAAAAGACTGAAGACGTTAATGGACAAGCGCTTCCCGGGAAAAAAACTGAACCCGGAGACCATTCAAATCACGCCAAGGCTTGCGATTGTCGGGCCAGCCTGCTCCTTGACGGATTTTGCGCTGCAACACAAAGAGGTGACCGAAAAAGACTTCACGGTTTCGTCAACATCGACCGAGAAACTGCCGGACGGTTTTAACGAGGCAGCCGTCAGGGCTCTTCTGTCATCGCTGGATATTTCTACCACCTATAAAACAAGCGTTAGCCGGGTACTCACTGGCGACGCGGGGAACGTCCAGCCCAACAGTCGACGCTTTGCCCAGCAGTTACCTTGGCAACTGCTTCAATATGCCCATGCGAGGTATCTACAACAATACCTGTCCCCGGCAGCCTTCGACCTTGTCCGCCAAGTACTTGACATGCCGGACGCGATCGCGCGCCGGGCGGTAAAAGGCACCCAAGCGCTTATTCGGCCCCTGGAATTGATCACGACCCAGGGAGCCACGGCGGTGAAGGCATTGGGGCTTTATTTGATCAGTTCAAGCACCGCGCCAACCGGCTCCCATATCCTTTACTCCCCCTACTACGAAGGTCATCAGCTCACCGAGTTCAAGGATGAGGCGAGTGTCGTCGCGGCCTTCAATCAGCCCGGTTTGCTGCAGAACCTGCTGATTCGCCGCCTGCCCGAGGCGCAGCAAGCCACCTTCAAGAATCTTTTTGCCGCTACCCTGGGGCAAACATCGGAAATCACCCTGGCTTCGAATCCGATTAACACTAATATGCTTGACGAGATCTACAAGGATAACGCGCAGCTGATATCGAACTTGTTCACCTCGCAAAACCAAGACAATGGCTCGTTCGACTGGTCGACGGTCGTGCACCTGCTCAGTTCTGGCGCAAAGCTGATAAGAAAAGACTTGCCTGCCAAACTCAACTTCCTGGAAACGCTTCGGGAGAGTTACGAGGACTTCAAGGCCTCATCCGAAGCCTTGCAAGAACATGACTATAAAGCGGGCCTGTACGACTTTATTGCCGGCGCGGCAGAGATGGTGTCATTGGGCTTCTTGAATCGCGACGATACGTTTGGCCTTCTGGACCCCATCGAGCCGAGCACCAGTAACCCGACACAGTCGGCCTGGAAAGATATCGCAAGCACCTCGGCGAATCGCACCGATCTGCAAGTGTTCGAAGCCACCAACATAAGCCTCGCGAACCTGCAGAAAAACGCTGTGGATGGCACCTTCAGGTCACTGGCAACCAGCAGACTTTATGTCCCCCTGGCCGGCAAAGTCTATCAGGTCGCCAAATACGACCAAACCTGGCGCATCGTTCGCGGTGAGTCCCAGGGACCAGTGCTCAAGCGCTCTTCTGACGGCGAGACCTGGGTAATCGATACCGAGCGCCAGACCATCCACTTTGGCAAGGCTGCGTCGAAACTGTCCGTCGTCTACAGCGACTTGAGAGCCAAGGGAGAACTGAATATCGAAGCCAGGGGAATGGCTGAAATACAGAGGAAGTACCCAAGCCGCGCCAAAATGATTGTTCAGGCGTTGGAAACAGCAAGGTTCTATACATCCAATGCCCTCCATAACCTCGGGCATCTGAAGCGACTGGTTCTTCCAGGCTCGCGGATGGATACCTATCTGACCACCATGTTCGGGGTAAACAGCGTCGACGCCAGGCTTCTCGGCAAAATAGAAAAAGCAATTTCACCGATATGCCGGGCATTGGCCAACCCCACTTGGGGAAAACAGAATGGGGAGCGCTTTGTAGTCGGCCATTTAAAATATCTGGAGGATAGGGCCACAGCCTTTGTGTTCGACGGCTCGGGCGCCAAAAGGATTTATCTCACCCAATTCTTTTTCCACATGAAACTGGGTTGGTATAGATCCGCCGTACCACAGCCCTTCGATGTTGACGCCCATGGTCAAGGAGCGGTCATTATTCATGAGATGTCCCATCTGCTTACGCACACGATCGATATCATCTACCTGGACACCATGAATCCCTTTCTGGATTTGATCTCGACGGTAAGCCACCTCGGACAGAAGAAATACGACGAGCAAAAAGAGTTGCAGGAGGAAGGTCTTTCGCTGGCTACGCCAAAATCCAAGTTGTTCACCGACTGGGATGAGACAACCAACACCTACAAAAGCATTGATCAGTTGCCTGGACACAAGAAGGTTGCCAGGGAACTCCTGAAAACGACCGGTGCCCGGAACATGGACGCGGCACGGGATGCCTTCCTCGACCCGACTTCTGCAGACAAACGTATCGACGTCATCCTGCGCAACGCCGATTCCATTACGCTGCTGATCTGCGAGTTGGGACGCCAACTCGATCCGAGCCCTCCACATTGATCTTTTTTTCACGACGCTTATGAGACAGTCCGATGCAGGAGCGAATGCGCATACCTTTCAAACATGAGAAAAACCGGGCAGTTACTGCGCAAACGCCATCATCGCTGTTCTCGACAATGGCTCCCGAGGGTTAGAATGCGGCAAACCAGGAATCGTCAATGACCGAACGTACACTCTCGGAAGCCGAATACGACGCCATCACCGATGCGGCCGCGCATTGGTGCATGCGTTTGCATGCTGACGACTGCACGGATGCCGAACGGCTGGCGTTCGAGCATTGGCACGACGCTGATCCCCTGCACGCTTTCGAATACGAAGCCATGCTGGAGATCTGGGGCACGGCTGAACACCTGCCGCGCGTAGAACCCGCGCCTGCCGCTTCGAACCGTCGCCCTCGCACGCGCCAACTGGCCGTCGCCGCCACGGTGCTCGCGCTGGGCGTGCCCTTGGCGGCTTTCACCGGTTGGAACCTGGGCTGGGTGCCAAACACCTATCAACGATTCGAGGCGGGCGCGACCGGACGGCAGGTGACGCTGGACGATGGCAGCCAGGTGGAACTCAACTTGGGCAGCGAACTGGTGTTTGCCAATTACAAGCATGAACGTCGCGTGACGCTGAAAAAGGGCGAAGCTTTTTTTGACGTGAGCCACGACAAGCAGCATCCGTTTATCGTTCGGGCAGGCCAGGGCCAGGTGCGCGTGACCGGTACTCGTTTCAACGTTTGGTTGTATCAGGATCAGGTCAAGGTCACGCTGCTGGAAGGTTCGGTGTGGGTGACCAGCAACAAGGCCTCCAATGCCAACGGGGCGCAACTGTCGCCCGGCATGCAGGCGAGCTACAAGGCTGGCGACTACCAGCCGCAGGTCCGTGAGGTTTCCGCCGACGATAACTCGCTGGCGTGGCGCAATGGCAAACTTGTCCTCGACAACCTGGCCTTGTCCGACGCGTTGCCGCTGATCAACCGCTACCTCGATCATCCGGTCATGCTGGCCGACAACACCACCGGCACCCTGCGCATCGGCGGGATCTACAACCTCAACGAGGTGAAGAACCTCGTGCCATCGCTGCCCAAGGTGTTGCCGGTCTATCTGACCCAGAACAAGGACGGCAACCTGGTGCTGAACGCTATCGGCCCCCGACCGAGCAAAAACTGAAAAGCCGCGGCCCCTTCGGGTCGCGGCTTTTGTTCATGGCCCGCAATTAGTGCGTCACGACCCTGCTCACTGGCTCATCCTCTCGAATGGTCACTGCCTGATAATGCGGATCGGCCTTGATCTGCTGCTCGGTGAACGGCAACGCACTCAACTGTCGCTTTGAAAATGCCTGGGTCTGATCCACCGAATAAGGCGATGAAGGATCGCTGGAAAGCGAGAATGCCAGCAATCCCTGGGCCTTGGGACCGTTGCCATCAAACGTCACCACTTGCAGATAACTGGTGCCGCTGACCACCTCCCGCTTACCGTTCGCACCCGGCACACTCTGGATCGCATTGTAGATGCCCAACTCGCCCGGTCCGCCATGAATGGGGATGCGACGGTCAGCACGGCTGGCGACCTGAACATCCTGCCATCGGCTGTCAGCCGGAAGTCCGGCTTTTTTCACCGATTCCAGCGATGCGCGCATGGCCTGACGCAACGCCTCGGCAACGGAGGGCCGCTCGACTGCCAGGCCACGCGGGGTATGTTGTGGATCCTTCGGGTCGAACGCCACGCGCCAAAGGCCAGGCACCGGCTGCAACGCCTGCATGATCTGTTGGAAATGAACGAAACCCACGCCGGTGTCCAGGCTCGCGGTGCGATCCCAGCGTTTCAGGCGAGTGCACACCTCGGTTAAAGGCAGCGCGTCGGGCCCCAGGTCGGCGGCGCAAAAAGCCAGCAGGTCTGGCATGACCTGATCGGCCAGGTATACCTGATCGTCCATGACCAGACGCTGCAGGTCACTCGCTGTGACCGGTCCCGCCTTGGCCAATTGCGCCAGGCTGTCCAGGGCAAAACGCGCCCGCAGCCCCAGCGGCAGGTCTTGCTGGCTGACGACTGGCGAATAGCCGGACAAGGGCTGCGCGGGGTTGACCAGCCACGCCGAATCGTTGGAATTTTGCACATAGTCGCGACGCAGCAATTGCGGAAGTTTATCCGCTGCGAAGATGCCCTTCTGGGCAGCGCCGGCGTCCACGTCCCAGGCACATTCGCTGCGCGAGCCATCCAATACGATCAGTTTCTGCCCGGCCCTGGGGTCGCTGCAACGGGCGAGTTTATTGGCGTCGACGTTCGGCACCACGGACACATTCATGTACAGACTTTGTCCCTGATCGTCCACCGCCAGGGTGTTGACCCAGGGGATGCCCTGGATCCGCTGGACCGAATCCTGCAGGTCCTTGAGCGTGACGGCGCGGTTCATCGCGTACCACTGCGCCAGCACCCGGTCGTTTTCCAGGTTGGCATCGCGCAGGCTGTAGGCGAACCGGTTGTCCCAATCCAACTTCCCGGGCCATTGCACGATCGGCCCGAACTGCGAACCGTAGACCACCCGGGAAACCGGCTTGACCTGCCCATCGGCTTGCCTGGCGTCCACCGTGACCGTCTGTTGGCTCATCGGCACGGACTTGCCGTCCAGCAGATAGTGGGTCGGATCCTTGGGATCCAGTTGCAGGCGGTACAGCGTGAAATGCTTGGACGTGTCGACGGTATGGGTCCAGGCCAGGTGCTGGCTGAACCCGATGTTGATCATCGGCAGGCCCGGCAACGCTGCCCCCATGACGTCCAGCTTGCCCGGTATCGTCAGGTGCATCTGATAGAACCGCATGCCTCCCACCCAAGGGAAGTGCGGGTTCGCCAACAACATGCCACGCCCGTTGAATGACCGTTCGCTGCCGATCGCCAGGGCGTTACTGCCGCGCTCCAGGGCAAAGCGTTGTTGGTGTGCCGCCGCAACCGCGAAGCCGGACGTCGAAACGGCCGCCTGCGCGGTGGCCTTGGGCGGCTGCGCGCCGGCCAAGGCCTCGGCGAACTGGCCGACGCCGCCCTCCACCAGCAGGCGCCGGGTCAGCTTGACGAGATCCAGCGCGGTGATCGGCCGAACCCACTCGCTTGCACATTGTTCCGGCAGGCCTTTCGCCTTGCGTTCGGCCAGCGCACGGTTGTAGCCGGCGGCGTAACCTTCGACCAGTTGCTGGACCTGGGGCGTCTGGGCCTGCCAGAAACCGGACACCGCTTGTGGCGTATTGAGCCAGGTGAAGAACAGATCGCTGGCACGGTTTCCCCGCTGCTCGACAGTCACCTGCTCCGGGCCGAAATAGCGCGAGCGCTGCCCATTGACCGTCACGATCTCGTTGGCCAGCAGGCACAGGTTGTCCTGCGCATACGCATACCCGATGCCGTACCCCAACCCCCGCTCATCCTGGGCGCGAATATGCGGCACGCCAAAACTGGTGCGACGAATTTCGGCAGTGGCCTGCCCGGCCTCGCCTCGTGCGCTGACGACGGTACTCAAGCCCAGGGTCAACCCCAGCAAGGCACCGGCGAGACAAAACCTCGATAACTGCCCGGACATTCCCACATTCACTCCTGATCAAAAGCGCTCAAGAACCAGGGCCGTAGAAACCGGCGGCCTGGCCTGAAATACAACGGCGACGTGCTTGAACGCAAAAAGCACCTTCCTTGAGAACGAACCGGATGAAAAAAAATTAACGGCCCGGCGACCCGCCTCTACAGGGAATTGAGCGTATCCAGGCAATTTTTTCACATCATCCCCCTCATGATTGGCCGCTCTCGTTCGTCCTATTACAGGAGAGCATCCGATCTTTTCTGTCAGGCTGGTATGGAGTCTTTTACATGCATAACGCGCAAGTACCCAGGGAGGGTAAGCCAGGTTCGTCCCGTGTCACGCCGACCGCGTCCAATGGCGTCTTCGGGTCAGCGGAGCGAGGCAGCAACGAGCAGATCAAGCGCCTGCTCAAGAGCTACGGACTCAGGACGAGCCTGATTCGCCTGAAGGTCATCGACGCCTTGCTCAAGGCCGCCGATGAAAACCGTCGACTGGGTGTGCGAGGTGTTCACAGCCAGTTGTTGGGGTTGGACATTCCCTTGTCCTTCCTGAGCGTGCGCGAAGTCCTGAAGCGCCTGTGCAGCGAGGGCGTGGTCACGCTCAATCTCGATAAAAGCTACAGCTTGCATCACCAGGCCGTGGCCCGGCTCAGCGCCAGGGAATGAGCGGCGCTCAGGACTTGACCTTGCGCCGCATCACGCCGTTGATCACCACGACGATGACTGCCACGGCAATGGCGATGTATTGAAACAGCTGCTCGCTGATCATGCCCTTGCCTTGCATCCAGGACAGTCCGAGCATGATCGCCAGGACGACGACAACCACCAGAATCGAGTATTTCAAACGTTGCGAATGAGTCATTTGCCAGCTTCCTGAAGTAATTCGTTCTGCCTTTCACCCGTTTTCCAGACACCGTCTTGCCAGTGTCACGGGGCGATGCAGCGCCCTATGGTACCGCCGCCCGAGTAACACGCGCGACTGCGGTAGCGGGAAATCATCAACGGCTTCATCGGCCACCTGAATATTTACCATCTCGCTGCGTAATCTTCCTCTGAAGGACGCCTCCTACAAACACAAGCGCACTTTCCCCTGCCAACAAAGGTAAAGGCGTCTTCCGACCGTGCATATCGCCAACGTACTCTCGAAAAAGAAGTGATTTCTTCTTTTTTGAAACCAACGTTGGGAACCCATGCAAACTCAGCCAAGCACTCTTTCACCCCTTCGCGTGGCAGGCTTCTGCCTGGCGATCGCCCTGTTCGAATGCCTCACTTACATGGCCAGCGACCTGGTCATGCCGGCGATGCTCATGGTCACCCAGGACCTCGATGCGTCCCCGGACCAGATTCCCTACGCGTTCAACCTATATCTACTGGGCGGCGTCCTGTTGCCGTGGTTGATCGGCCCCCAGTCGGATCGCCAGGGACGACGCCCCTACATGCTCGTCGGTTGCGCCGGCTTCGTGCTGGCGTGCGCTGCGATCACCCAGGTCAGCAGCATGCACGGCTTCAATGGGCTTCGCCTGATCCAGGGAATGGGCCTGGGCTTCGTGATTGCAGTCAGCTATCCCGCCATCCAGGAAATATTCCCTGAATCCGCTGCCGTGAAAGTCATGGCGTTGCTCGGCAATCTCGCCCTGCTCTCGCCCCTGCTTGGGCCGTTGGCAGGCGGGCTGCTGTTGCAATGGTTGTCCTGGCGCGAACTGTTCATGTTGCTGGCCGGCCTCGGGCTGGTGAGCTGGCTGGCCCTGTGGTGGTTCATGCCTCGGACGATCCATGGGGTGCCCGCCCATGCTCGAGCCTCCAGTGTCGAAGCGTTCGACTTGCGTTCGCTGGTCCGGCGATACGGCGCCCTGCTCGGCCATGTGGGGTTCATGTCGGCCAGCGTCGCACTGGGGCTGATGAGCTTGCCGCTGATTGCCTGGATCGGTCTGTCGCCCCTGCTGCTGATCCAAGGCCAGGGCTTGTCTCCATTGGCGTACGGAATCTGGCAGGTTCCGGTTTTCTCGGCGGTCATCCTCGGTAATTTCATCCTCAATGCGCTGGTGGACCGGGTCGGTGTGCGCCAGGTGCTCCATTACAGCCTGTGGCCCTTTTGTGCCGGTCTGGTCGCGCTGATCGTCGCCAGCCCGTTCACCCTTTCGCTGCCCGTGTTGGTCGGTGGCCTGTCGCTGTACGCCATCGGGCTCGGCATGGGCAATGCAGCGCTGTATCGACTCGCCCTGTTCGCCAGCGACGACAGCAAAGGCCTGGTATCGGCCATGGTCGGGATGATTTCCATCGCGGTCATGAGCGCGACGGGCTCGCTGCTGGCCCTGCTGGGCGCCGGAGCGAGCCTGGAATCCTTCGCGCTGATGGTCGGCATCGCCGGTCTTGGCTGCCTGCTTGCCTTGCGCCTCTTCGCCTCGCGGCCAACCGCCCAAGTCTGAATTCGCTGCTCCAGAGGAATACCCGATGATTCATTTTCCACACGCAGATGCCCTGTGTGCATTGCCCCACCCGTATGCCCTCGATTCGGTTCCCGTGGGCCTGTTCGACAAAGCCATGGCGGAAATCAGCCTCTTCCACAGCCATCACACACCTGGCTATGAACACTGGCTCAACGCCAACGGGCTTTCGGTCGATGACCTCGAACACCTGGCCGACTGGTCGCGCCTGCCACCGATCTACGCCAGCTACTTCAAACAGAGGATGCTGCTCAGCCCCACCGCCGAAGACGCACTGGAGCTGACCTCCTCGGGCACCAGCGGCCAGAAAAGTCGCATGCGCTATGACGAACGCAGCATGGCCGCGGCCCAAGGCATGGTCGCCAACATCTTCGAACATTACGACTGGTCCACGCCGGACGCGCCATGCAATTACCTGCTGTTCAGTCATGAGCCCGAAGCGGCCAATCGGCTCGGCACCGCGTATACCGACCAGTTCCTGTGCCGATTCGCCCCGGCCAACCGCGTTGCCTACGCGTTACGACGCACCGGAAAAGGTCATGAATTCGACGTGTTCGGCGTTATCAGCGCCCTGCAATCCTTCGCCGAGGAAGGATTGCCGGTGCGGATCTTCGGCTTCCCGGCGCTGCTCTGGCATGTCCTTGAGCGTATGCGTGAAACCGGCATGCAGGACCTCAGGCTCGCGCCCGGCTCGCTGGTCTTCCTGGGCGGCGGCTGGAAAAAACAGGCAGCCGAGGAAATTCCTCGTCAGCTGGTCTATGCACGCATTACCCGTCAATTGGGTATCGAGCCCCAACGCTGCCGCGACGGTTACGGTGCAGTCGAACACGCGGTGCCCTATATCGAATGCGCCCGCCATCGATTCCACGTGCCGGTCTATTCGAAAGTCTTCGTGCGTCACCCTTCGGATTTCAGCGTCCAGCCGTTTGGCGAGCCAGGGCTGCTGTCGTTCGTCTCGCCCTACATCTCGTCAAGTCCCGCCCACGCCGTGGTGATGAGCGATCTGGCGACCCTGCACCCGGCCAACTGCGAGTGTGGCCTGCAAACCCAGTGGTTCGAACTGCATGGCCGGGCCGGCACCCGTGCGAGCCGAAGCTGCGCGATGGCCGCTGCCGAAATGATCAAGGAAAACTGATATGTACCTCATCAACGGTCGGTTGACTGCCGAGCTGACATTCGACGCCGCGCTCGAGCGCTTGCAAGCCCAACTCCCCGCCCTGCTGGAAGCCCCGCCTCGCAGCGAAGAGGTGCTGGGCTGTGCAGCGGCGTTCGTTCAATGGCTGCCCACGGCAGCCGCAGGGCCACTGCTCGACGAGGATCAGCGCCAGGCCCTGGTTGCCTTCTGCGGGCGGCCCGCGCTGGAGCTCAAACTGGAGCGAGAGCTGGGCGCCGACAGCCGCTCGCTGCGGCGAATCGACTACAGCGACGGCTCCTTCGAAAGTTGGCAGCCCCTCGGCCTGGTGGTGCACGTGACGCCGAGCAACTCACCGTTGCTGGGCTTCTGCGCAGCGCTGGAAGGCCTGTTGGCGGGCAACGTGAACTGGTTGCGCCCCAGCACCCGTGATGGCGACCTTACGGCGCGGCTGCTGGCAGCATTCGTCGGGTGCGATGCGAGCGGGCGATTGCGAGACTACCTGGCGGTGTTGCCCGTCCCCTCCCGGGAGGTCGGCCGTATCTTCGCACTGGCCCAGGGCGTCAGCGCATGGGGCGGTGAAACAGCCCTGAAGGCGCTGCGCGAACAGATGCCAAGTGGCTGCCGCTGGATTGACTGGGGTCACCGGATCAGCTTCGCCTACATCACGCCGTTCGCTGCCACCGCACAGACCCTGGATGCCCTGGTTGATGAAGTCTGCCGCCTCGATCAACAAGCCTGTTCCAGCCCGCAATGGCTGTTGGTAGACAGCGATGAGCCTGCGCAGCTACAGGCATTGGGCTGCGCCCTGGCAGATGCCTTCGCACGCCGGACCGGGCACTGGCCCATTCTGGAAGCCACCGCCGCAGAAGCGTGCGAAATCACCACCCGAACGGCACTGGCCCGCCTGGATTACAGCTTCGCGAACGAAACCGGTCAGGTCTGGGCCGGTGACGGCTGGCGCATCCTCTGGGAACACCATCGCGACCTGCAACCCTCTCCGCTGTTTCGAACATTGCTGCTAAGGCCAGTGCCCGAAGCGATGCTCGCTGAAGCCCTGCTGCCATGGCGCAATGTGCTGCAGAGTTGCGCCCTCGTCTGTGAGCCAGGGCGAGCACCTGCGTTGGCGCGCCGCCTGATAAGCGCCGGCGTATCCCGTATCACCTCCACGACCGAGATCCAGCAGGGCTATGACGGCGAGCCCCACGACGGGGTCTATGGATTGCAGCGATTGAGTCGTCGGGTATCGGTCGGCCTTGAAGCCCATGCTGCGAGTCACCGTGTCACGCTGGATGCGCCTGCGGCGGCTTTATCGCCAGGCGCCGGCACGCCGATCATGGACAAGGCCGCGTTCCTCGCCCTGCCCCCGGCCCCTGAAGCGCAACTGTTCTTCCGCTCGGGCGGCAGCAGCGGCGCCCCTGTGCTGTCGCCCTACACCTACCGCGATTTCGATCGCCATATGCGCGCCGCCGCCGACGGGCTGCGCGCGGCGGGCCTTGACCCGGCACAGGATCGGGTCATGAACCTGTTCTACGGCGGCAGCCTGTACGGCGGATTCCTCAGTTTCAGCAAGATCCTGGAACAGATGAACGTCGTGCATTACCCCATGAGTGCGCCACCGGACGATAACTTCGAAGAAATCGCAGCGCTGATCGTCGCTCACCGTATCAACACGCTGGTCGGCATGCCAAGCACCTTGCAGCGATTGTTCTCTTCCCAGCGTGCGGCACTCCAAGGCTACGGCGGCGTTCGGAAAGTCATGTTGGGTGGCGAGCACCTGGGGCAAGACAGCCGCACGTTGCTCCAGCAATGCGGCGTCACCTGCATTCGTTCGGCGATCTACGGCACCGTGGACGCAGGCCCGCTCGGCCATGCCTGCATCGACAGCAATGGCGGCGTGTTCCATCTCATGGACTGCATCCAGTCCCTGGAGATCGTCCATGTAGGACAGGATGCGCCCGTCGGTCCGGGGGAAACCGGTCGCTTGCTGTTCAGCTCCCGCATACGCCAGGCGCGTCCGCTGCAGCGATATGAGGTTGGCGATCTTGGACGCTGGGTGCCCGGCCCCTGCTCGTGTGGCCTGGAGTCGCCGAGATTCGAGCTGCATGAACGCCACGGCCGCCTGATACGCATTGCCACGGAGTTCATCAATACCGGCGAACTGGCCGAACGGGCGCAAGCAGCCGTCCAGATCGTGCTCGACCATGAAAGCAGCGGTTGCGAGCGACTGCTGATTCGTACCGATGGCGACCCCGTCACGGTGCGACGCAACGTGTTGGCAATCGCACCGCTACGCACGTCAGTCAATGCCACGCTGCTCGTCCTGGATGTCCAGCACTGCCCGCTCGAACATTTCGAACGCAACAAACACAGCGGCAAAGTCCCGCTGGTGATCGACAGCAGAATGCCCCACCAGTCGATCTCGCCCGCCAATCAATAAGCCGACCTTAAAGCCTTGAGAAAATCCTGATGAGCGCGTCTTTACCCTACGAGCAATGGCTCGACCATATCCGCACGCATTCGGCGTTCTATAACGCTCAACTGCGTCACCTACCCACGCAGGGTTGTGGATTCAACCAATTGCCGGTCGTCAATCTCGGCGAATATTGGAAAGGCAGTGACGATCTGGATAGCTGGCCAGTGCTGACCGATCACGTGAAGGACGCACTGGTTTTCAAGACCGGGGGTACGACCAGCCAAGGCAAGCTGTCGGTGTATACCCACGCAGAATGGCAATTGATGCTCGATTGTTTTGGCCAGAGCCTGTCTGCCCAACTGGCTGCGGGGGATCGCATCGCCAATCTGTTTTTTTCGGGAGACCTCTACGCCAGCTTCTTGTTTATCCACGGTGCCCTGTGCAGCGTCGACGTCGGGATCACCGAATTTCCTTTCACCGGCTCGGTGGAACTCGACGTGCTGGCCGATGCCATCGCCGCGCACCGCATCAACGTGCTCGTGGGCGTTCCTGCGCACTTGCTCGCCTTCGCCAGCCACCTCATCGCGCAAGGCCGCGTGTTGCCGCAGATCACCACCGTCCTGTTTGGTGGCGAGAATCTCTTCGAGAGCCAAATGCCGACATTGAAGCGCGTCCTCCCGAACGCGCGCTTCGCGTCCATCGGCTACGCCAGCGTTGACGCCGGCCTGGTGGGCGCCAGCACGCCTGATTGCGGCTTGGGCGAGCACCGGGTGTTCGACCAACACACACGCGTGGAAATTATCGACGACCTGAGTGGCAACGTGATCGAGGGGTGCGGTCAAACGGGGAACCTGGTGGTGACGAACCTCACCCGAACCCTGATGCCCATCATCAAATATCCGGTGGGAGACCGCGCCAGCTGGTGCGAACCTGCCGGCGCCCCGCAGCGCAAGTTCGCCCTCCAGGGACGCAGCGCAGAAAGCCGTCGCGTCCGTGTTGGCGTGCTGTCGCTGTTTCCCGAGGAGATCAGCGACATCACGCGGAGCGTGGCCGGTGGTTCGCAATGGCAACTGATCATCGAGCACACACAGGGCAATGACCGCTTGTTATTCAAGTGGGTAGCCGACGCACAGGCGAACGCAGGCCAGGCTCGATCGCATGCACTGAAAGCCGCGCTGATCGAGCAATATCCAGGCCTCGAACGACTCCATGTCGACGTGCAGATCTGCGACACGAAGGCGCTGGACCGTCATCCCCGTTCCGGCAAGCATCTGTCGATCATCGATCGTCGGGTGTACGGTCCGAAGGCAACGGGGGACGCAGTATGAGCAATCTGCTCATCCGACCGTTCCAGCCAGCGGACAGTGTCAGCACTTGCGAGCTGTTCCGCCGGGTATACGGCGATCACTACGTCTCGCCTGACGTCTACATGCCGCAGATGATTTGCCAACATAATTTGCAGGAGCGCTGGCATTCGCTGGTCGCCGTGACGGGGGACCGCGTGGTCGGTCATGCCGCATTGTGCCGACACGCCAAAGCCAGTCTGGACGCGGAACTGGCGCTGGTTGCGGTGGACCCCGACCTGCAGGGCAGACAAATTGCCTCGCGGCTGGGGCAACAATTGCTGGACGGCGCCCGGGCGCTCGGGCTCGCCCGGCTATCGATCAAACAGGTCACGAGCCATCCCTTCAGCCAACGTTTGTCTCGACGGCTGGGATTTGATGACGTCGGCCTGCTACCCGATTTCGTGCCCTCGCCGTTCGCCACGGACCAGGCCGAAACCATTGTAATCGGCTGCCAACGGGTCAACGGCGGCCTCCCACCGCTACCGCGGCTCCAGTGGCCAGCCCCCTGCCAATGGCTGATGGAGCCGCTGGCATCACGGTTCGGGACCCGCCTCGACGAGGGACCTGCCGGGACACAACCGTTGCGGATCAGCCATCTACCCGGCCGAGTCGACATCGTGGCAGAACGGGTGGACGCCTGCCTCGTCGGGCAGTTGCAACGCCTGCCGCTCCATTGGCCATTGTCGGTACGGCTCGGCCTCGGTCGACACTTTGCCACGGACCATCGCCTGTTAATGACCGCCGGGTTCTTCTTCACCGGGATAATGCCCACTGACACCGCACAAGGTTGGCAGGCGCTGTTCCACCGCCTTGCAGAGCCGCGCCAGCTCCATCTGCAATCGGCCTCCATGCAACGCCTCCACGATGAGTGGCAGGCCCACGCCCAAGCCTGGAAAACCACGCAGGCCAGCTCGGCCGCCTGACGTCACGTCCCCTCCCCACTTAAGCTATCGGCAAGGAAGCCGATACAACCTGGTACGCCCATACCAACTGTTTCTGAAAGACGCCTTCGTGCAAGGAACACCACATGCCCTCATTGCGCACCATTCAGGCCCGCTACACGCTGTTCCTGGTTCTGTTCATCCTGGTGTTGTCCATCCTCACCGTTGTTGGCATCAGCTACCTGGTCGCACCCAAGCTGCGCCACACCGAGGAGCAAGTGGCGTTGAACCGCATTGCCGAGGTCGCCGAGCAGATCCAGGGCGAACTGAACAAAGTCCAAGCCCAACAACGCAGCATCACCCAGACCATTCCATTGCTCGACAGCGACGCCATCGACAAGGTATTGCCAGGCCTGGTGGATCAATACGGCGAACTGAAAGTGTTTGGCGGCGGGATCTGGCCGTTGCCCAACCAGCGTGCGGAAGGCCGCAGCAAGTTCAGCACCTTCTGGCATCGCGACGCCTCCGGCAAGCTGATCGTCAACACGTTCTGGAACAGCGACGCCGCGCCAAACTATTACGAGCAACCCTGGCACAAGGGCGGCATGGCTACACCGCCTGGCAAATGCGCCTGGGCCGCCGCCTATAAGGACGACGCCAGTGCCGAGCCACGCACCAACTGCGCAATGGCGATCCAGAAGAACGGCGCGCCTTATGGCGTCTCCACCATTGACGTGACCTTGGGTTTCTTCAACGACCTGATTGCCCGCAAGGAAGCTGAACTCAGCGCCGAAATGCTGATCGTCGAAGGCGACGGCAAGATCATCAGCAACAGCTCGCGGATCAGCGGCCCGATCGTGCTCAAGAACATCAGCGAGCTGGCGGCGACCTCACCGTTTGCGGCCCAGGTCAAGGCTGGCCTGGCCAACCGTGACCAACTGCAGCGCGTCGAATTCGACAACAAGGGCGAAGCCAGCACGTTCTTCATGCGGCCCATCGAAGGCTCGCCCTGGTTTCTCGCCACCGCGTTGCCGACCCGCCTGATCACCGCCCAGCGTGATGACGTATTGAACACGCTGAGCCTGCTGCAGATTCCCATGGTGATCCTGCTGGTGCTGATGCAACTGTATGCGATCCGCCAATTGACCCACCGCATGAAGATCCTCAAGGGCAACATCGATGCGCTGTCCACCGGCGACGCCGACCTGACCCGCCGCATCACCATCCGCGCCGAAGACGAACTGGGCGCCATCGGTCACTCGGTCAACAAGTTCATCGCCTATCTGCAAGACATGATCGGCGAAGTCACCCAGGCTACTGGCGCCATGGCCTCGAGCCTGGACAAACTGCAGCAGACTTCGGCCCACACCAGCGAAATCCTCATGCGTCATGCTTCGGAAACCGACCAGACCGTGACAGCGATCACCGAGATGAGCTCCACGGCTGAAAGCGTCGCGCAAAACGCGGCGGAGACGGCAGCGTTCACCCAGCGGGCCAACGAGCATGCCGATCGTTCTCGCGTCGTGGTTGGCGAAGCGTCCAACAGCGTCGTGGCGCTGATCGATGAAGTCGCCAGCGCCACGCGCAAAGTCGAGAACATGCAGCAGGATGCACAACGCATCACCGAGATCCTCGGCGTGATCGGGGCGATTGCCGGGCAAACCAACCTGCTGGCCCTCAACGCCGCCATCGAAGCCGCCCGGGCCGGCGAACAGGGCCGTGGCTTCGCGGTGGTCGCCGACGAAGTCCGCGCCCTCGCGGCCCGCACCCAGGCCAGCACCTCGGAAATCAACGAAATGCTGACCCGCCTGACCCAAGGCGTGAGCTCGTCGGTCGCGGCCATGGAAAACACCCAGGCCAGTTGCCAATCGGCCGCCGACGCCACTTCGCGGGTGAACTCGGGCCTGGACGAAATGGCCGGCTCGGTCAGCCAGATCAACAGCCTCAGCACGCAGATCGCCACCGCCGCCGAGCAACAAAGTGCGGTGACCGAGGAGATCAACCGGAGCATGGTGCAGATTCGCCACATGGTGGAAGAGCTGGTGGAAAGCGGCTTGGCGAGTGAGCGTAATACCCGGCAGTTGCTGGAGGCCAATGGTCGGGTGAATGCGATTATGGGGCGGTTCAAGGTTCGCTAGAGCGTCCCCACACCCTCCTGGGGTTGGACACGCATCCCGAGTTCACCCCAACCTTTTTGTGGGAGCGAGCTTGCTCGCGAAAGCATCGGATCAGCCTACATCAATGTTGGATGTTCGACGGCTATCGCGAGCAAGCTCGCTCCCGCAGGGTTCTGTTCCGTCTCCAACCTGACAATTCTGTAATCCGTCCCTCAGCCTACCGTCAGGCGCTCGCCGCTAGTCTGTTATCCTTCCAAACTTCGTCGCCAAGAGACCGTTCCCCATGGCCAATCCCCTGCACCTGCTCGCCCTGAGCGCCGTTTTTATCTCCACCCTGGCCCAGGCCGCCGAACCCGTCACCATCGACGTGCACCGCGACGCCAATTGCGGCTGCTGCAAGAAATGGATCTCCCATCTGCAAGCCAACGGTTTCAAGGTCAACGACCATGTCGAGGCCGACATGAGTTCGGTCAAGCAGCGCCTGGGCGTGGCGCCGAACCTGCGCTCCTGCCACACCGCCGAGATCAACGGCAAATTCGTCGAGGGCCATGTGCCGGCTGATCAGGTGCTGGCGTTGAGCAAACGCGACGACTTGCTGGGCGTGGCCGCGCCGGGCATGCCGATGGGCTCGCCGGGTATGGAAATGGATGGCATGGGCGATGCCTATCAAGTGATCGGGCAGAAGAAGGACGGCACGCAAACCGTCGTGGCGGATTATCCAGCCCACTGATGGCTGGCGCTTATGTCGGGCTTTTCCTGACCGCGTTTGGCGCAGCGACCCTGCTGCCGCTGCAATCGGAAGCGCTGTTGGTCGGCCTGGTGCTCAGCGAGCGTCAAGCAGCCTGGCTGCTGATGGGGATCGCGACCTTGGGCAATGTCCTGGGTTCGCTGGTGAACTGGTGGCTGGGGACCCGCCTCGAACAGTTCAAGGATCGCCGCTGGTTTCCCGTCAGCCCTTCCCACCTGGACAAGGCGCGTCGGCATTATCAACGCTACGGGTACTGGTCCCTGTTGCTCAGTTGGCTGCCGATCATTGGCGATCCCCTGACGCTGATGGCGGGCGTGATGGGTGAGCCATGGCGACGCTTCCTGTTGATCGTCACCCTCGCCAAGGGCCTGCGTTATGGCGTGCTCGTGCTGGCAACCCTGGGCTGGATGGGTTGAACGTTCCAGTGGTTCGATTGCCTGTGATTAATGTCGCCATAATCGAGCCGTTCCACGATCGACCGGTTGCCTCAAGGAGATTGATCATGCCGCGTTTGACCACCCGCTGGCTGCCCAGCCTGTTCTTGCTCGCTGCCCTGCCGATGTTCGCCCAGGCCGAGACGCCACCCGAAGGCCCCGCCTATGGGCCGCAGCTCGAAGGTTTCGAGTATCCCTACACGCTCAAGCATTTTTCCCTCCAGTCCCAAGGCAAACCGTTGCAGATGGGCTATATGGACGTGCCTGCCCAAGGCAAGGCCAACGGGCGCAGCGTCGTGCTGATGCATGGCAAGAACTTCTGCGCCGCCACCTGGGGCGACTCGATCAAGGCCCTCAGCGAGGCCGGTTACCGGGTCATCGCCCCGGACCAGATCGGCTTCTGCACCTCCAGCAAACCGGACCATTATCAGTACAGTTTCCAGCAGTTGGCGACCAACACCAACACCCTGCTCAAGGCGCTTGGCGTGCAGAAGGCGATCGTTGTCGGCCACTCCACCGGCGGCATGCTCGCCACCCGCTACGCCTTGCAGTTCCCCGACCAGGTCGAGCGCCTGGCGATGGTCAACCCAATCGGCCTTGAAGACTGGAAAGCCCTCGGCGTGCCCTACCGCACCGTGGACCAATGGTATGAACGCGAGTTGAAACTCAACGCCGAGGGCATTCGCACCTACGAACGCAACACCTACTACGGCGGACGCTGGAAGCCGGAGTTCGACCGTTGGGTAGACATGCTCGCTGGGCTCAACAAGGGACCGGGGCACACGCAAGTCGCCTGGAACTCGGCGCTGATCTACGACATGATCTTCACCCAGCCGGTCTATTACGAATTCAAGAACCTCAAGGCGCCAACGCTGCTGCTGATCGGCACATCCGACACCACGGCAATCGGCAGTGACATTGCCCCGCCGGCCGTAAAAGCCAAGCTTGGCCACTACGAGGTGCTCGGCAAGCAGGTCGCGCAATTGATCCCTCGGTCGACGCTGGTGGAGTTCCCCAACTTGGGGCACGCGCCCCAGATGGAAGAGCCGGATCGGTTCCACAAGGCCCTGCTCGGCTGGCTGGACAAACCCATTCCCTGACGAGGTGTTCCATGGCGGTGCAAATAGCGGTCATCGATGATTGGCAAGGCGTGGCGCAAGACGTGGTGGACTGGTCGCCACTGGACAGCATTGGCCAGGTAACTTTTCTCCACGATTACCCCGCCGATCAAGACACTCTCGTCTCGCGCCTGCAAGGCTTCGATGTCATTTGTGTGATGCGCGAACGGACCCGTTTCGATGAAGCACTGCTGCGTCGCCTGCCCAACCTCAAGCTGTTGCTGACCGGCGGTATGCGCAACGCTGCGCTCGATCTCAAGGCTGCCACGGCGTTGGGAATCCAGGTCTGCGGGACCGACAGCTACAAGCACGCCGCGCCCGAACTGACCTGGGCGCTGGTCATGGCCCTGACGCGCAACCTGGTCCCGGAAGCCAACGCGTTGCGTGCCGGGCTGTGGCAGCAGGGCCTGGGCGGCGATCTGCATGGCAAGACCCTGGCGATCCTTGGCCTCGGCAGCATCGGCACGCGCGTGGCGCAGTTCGGCCGGGTGTTCGGCATGCGGGTAATCGCCTGGAGTGAGAACCTGACCGCCGAACGAGCCGCCGCGGCCGGCGTGACCTATGTCGACAAACAGGCGCTGTTCGAGCAGGCCGATATTCTTTCGATCCACTTGGTGCTCAGCGACCGCACCCGCGGTCTGGTGGATGCCCAGGCGCTGGGCTGGATGAAGCCTGAGGCGCTGCTGGTCAATACCGCTCGCGGGCCGATCGTCGATGAAGCTGCGCTGGTCGAGGCACTTGAGCACAAGCGTCTGGCCGGTGCGGCCCTGGACGTCTTCGCCGAGGAACCGCTGCCAGCCGACCACCCGTTTCGGACCCTGGACAATGTTCTGGCGACACCCCACGTGGGTTATGTCAGCCGACAGAACTACCAGCAGTTCTATGGCCAGATGATCGAGGATTTGCTCGCTTGGGCGGCTGGCAAACCGATTCGGGTGTTGACCACCACAATCTGAAAATCCGCTAGTACCCTGTGGGAGCGAGCTTGCTCGCGATAGCGGTGGACCAGTCGCACAATCATGACCTGACACACCGCTATCGCGAGCAAGCTCGCTCCCACAAGGGGCATGCAAGCGCTCGTCCTGAAAGCCATCAAAACGCCTCCATCCCGCCCGCCCCTTAATGGTGCGCAGCGCCGCTGAACCGCGCACGCGATTGAACCGTCGCCCTTCCATACACCCCGACTGTTTCAAACAAGCTGCATTTCGTCGGCTCGAATTCCCCTGCGTCGTGTAAGACATTGCCGACAGGTCGCGTGATTGTCCGACAATTCGACGAAGCGAACCGCACCGCTCTAGCTTCTGACCTAGACTGCCGAACCGAGGGGAAAACCGACCGGTCATCCGGAGGAAAAAAAGTCGAAACTTTTCGCAACGGCGACAGGTCAGGTTAGAGGAAGGGCAACAACGGCTGGAGCATTCCTTGCAACGGCCCCCTCACCTGATTCGCTTCGCCGCATTGGGCAGCGCTTTGCTCTCCTTGCGTAGCGCTCGTGCGCCTGGCCGCAGGATTCGGCCAATGAAACAACAGCTCTGGCGCTTGCCGGAAACAGATCGAGAAATAGGAGTTATTTATGATCAGTGCTGCCTTGGAACCACAGCAAGTCCGTTCTCAACTACCGCCGGCGGCCGAATCGCCGACGGCACCGGTGTTGGCCACCGGAGGCAAGGCACTGCTACCTGTCGTTCGACAGAATCCCAATCGCAAGAAAATCCTGTTCGTGACGTCGGAAATCGCCGACCTGGTCAAGACCGGCGGCCTGGGTGACGTCTCCTCCGCCCTGCCCCGCGCCATGGCCGGTCTGCACGACGTGCGGATATTGATCCCCGGCTACCCGCAAGTCATGAACAGCGGCAATCCTATCCATATCATCGGCGAACTGGGTGGCCACGCAGCGCTTCCTCCTTGCAAGATCGGTCGCATGGACATGGCCGACGGCTTGGTGATCTACGTACTGATCTGTCCCGAACTCTACGCTCGCGAAGGTTCTCCTTACGGCGCCAACAACGGTCGCGACTGGCCTGACAACCACATCCGCTTCGCCCGCCTGGGCCTGGCCGCCGCCGACATCGCCGCCAACCTGGCGCAGATCCACTGGTGCCCCGACCTGGTCCACGCCCATGATTGGCCAGCAGGGCTCGCGCCGGCCTATATGCACTGGCGCGGCCAACGCACCCCGACCCTGTTCACCATCCACAACCTGGCGTACCAGGGCGTGGTCAGCCTCGCGTCCTGTCCTGAATTGGGTATCCCGGAACATGCTCTGCAACAGGAGGGCATGGAGTTCTACGGCAAGCTGTCGTTCCTCAAGGCCGGCATGGCCTATTCCAGCCACATCACCACCGTCAGCGCCACCTACGCCCAGGAAATCACTACCCCGGCGTTCGGCTGCGGCCTCGACGGGTTCCTTGCTTCCAAGACTCAACAAGGCCTGCTCAGCGGCATCCCCAACGGCATCGATGAAAGCTGGGATTCGGCCACCGATTCCCACTTGCTGCGCCAATTTTCCATAGGCGATTGGGATGGCAAGGCCGCCAACGCCGCTCATGTGCGCGACCTGTTCGGCCTGGAGGAATCCACCGGCCCGCTGTTTGCCGTGGTGTCGCGCCTGGTCTATCAGAAAGGCCTGGACCTGACCGAGGCCGTGGCCGAGTTCATCGTCGAGTCCGGTGGGCAGATCGCGATCATCGGTCGTGGCGAGCCGGAAGAAGAACAGGCCATGCGCGAACTGGCGCTGCGCTTCCCCGGGCGCATCGGCGTGCGTATCGGCTTCAACGAGACCGACGCGCGGCGGATGTTCGCCGGCAGCGATTTCCTGCTGATGCCTTCGCGCTACGAGCCCTGCGGCCTGAGCCAGATGTACGCCCAACGCTTCGGCTCGCTGCCCGTTGCACGCAACACCGGCGGGTTGGCGGACACCATCGAGGACGGCATCACTGGTTTCCTGTTCGATGAGTCGACCGTGGACAGCTACAAACAGGCCTTGAGCCGCGCGTTCAAGGTCTTCGAATTCCCCGAACTGCTCAATGCCATGCGCTGCCGCGCGATGTCGGCGCCCTTCAACTGGAGCAAGGCCGTAGAACCCTACGCCGAACTCTATGAACAACTGGTCGCTAAATCATTGGGAAAATCGGCTAGACAATGAGGTAACCGATGCCGTCAAGGATGCCTGAAACCCGGACCCACGGCGCGGTCTTGCTTGATCCAGAGCACACCCGTTTCGCCCTGTGGGCCCCTGATGCGTTTTACGTCAGTGTCGAACTCGACACTGGAGAATCCATACCGATGCTGCCCCAGGCCAATGGCTGGTTCATGATCCAGGCCCGTTGCCCCGCCGGCACTCGCTACCGCTACAACATCGACGGGGAACTGGAAGTGCCTGACCCGGCTTCCCGGTCCCAGGACGGAGATATCGACCGCCACAGCGTGGTGGTCGACCCCCATGCTTATCAATGGCGCCACACCAGTTGGTGCGGTCGCCCTTGGTACGACGCCGTCATCTACGAACTGCACGTCGGCGCCCTCGGCGGTTTCGAAGGCGTCGAGCAACAACTCGCTCGCCTGGCCGGGCTTGGCGTGACGGCCATCGAACTGATGCCGCTGGCGCAGTTTCCCGGCGATCGCAATTGGGGCTACGACGGTGTACTGCCCTACGCCCCGCAAGCCTCCTACGGCACGCCGGACCAGCTCAAGCACCTGATCGACAGCGCCCACGGCCATGGGTTGGCCGTCATCCTCGACGTGGTCTACAACCACTTTGGCCCCGACGGCAATTATCTGCATCGCTACGCCAAGGGGTTCTTTCGCGAAGACAAGCACACGCCCTGGGGCGCGGCGATCGATTTCCGGCGCCGCGAGGTCCGCGACTTCTTCATCGACAACGCGCTGATGTGGCTGCTGGAATACCGTTTCGACGGCCTGCGCCTGGACGCCGTGCACGCCATCGAGGACCCCGATTTCCTGCAGGAACTGGCCGCCCAGGTGCGTCAGCAGGTGGACCCGACGCGGCATGTCTGGTTGACCGTCGAGAACGAACACAACCAGGCCAGCCTTCTGGAACAGGGCTATGACGCCCAATGGAACGATGACGGGCATAACGCCCTGCACGTACTGCTCACGGGCGAGACCGACGCCTACTACGCCGACTACGCCGAGCAACCGACGGAAAAACTCGCGCGCTGCCTGAGCCAGGGCTTCGTGTTCCAGGGCCATACCAACCGCCATGGCGAATCCCGTGGCGAACCCAGTGGCCACCTGCCGCCGAGCGCGTTCGTGCTGTTCCTGCAGAACCACGACCAGATCGGCAACCGTGCCCTCGGTGAGCGCTTGCATCAACTGGCCGCGCCACAGGCCCTGCAAGCGGCGACGGCGTTGTTGCTGCTGTCGCCGATGATTCCGTTGATGTTCATGGGCGATGAAGTCATCGCCGACCAACCCTTCCTGTTCTTCACCAGCCACCACGGTGAACTGGCGGAGCTGGTGCGCGAAGGCCGACGCAACGAGTTCAAGGCTTTCAGCGCCTTTGCCGATCCCGAGAAGCGTGCGCGAATCCCTGATCCGAATGCGGCCAGCACCTTCGAGGCCTCTCGACCAACCCTTGAAGCACACCAGCCGGAGCAACTGGCCTGCGAAGCGCTTTATCGCCAATTGCTGAAAATTCGCCGTGAGCAAATCGTCCCGCGCCTGCCTGCTGCCCATGCCTTGGGTGCCGAGGTGCTGGGTCATGGCGCGGTGAGCGCACGCTGGCAACTGGGCGACGGCAGTGTGCTGCGTATCGACCTGAACCTCAGTGACCAAGCCGTCGAACACAGCGCACCTCACGAGGCACAGATTCTTTTCGAACATCCACCGCAGGCCATGGGTCTGTTGCAACAGGGGGTTCTCACACCCCATAGCGCGCTGGTCAGTCTGACGCAAGCGGCCACCTTGCCCACAATTACTGGAGAGCGCCTATGAGCGATGCGCAACTGGAAATCCTCGCCGGCCGAGCGGGCCTGGCGGTGGACTGGATCGATGCCAATGGCCGAGCCCAGAAAGTATCACCGGCCGTGTTGCGCTCGGTCCTGACCGGCCTGGGTCATCCCGCTGGCAGCGCCCAGGAAATCGATGCCAGCCTGCTACAGTTGCAGGAAGATCAACAAAACCATCGCCTGCCCCCGCTGATCACGGCGGATGTCGGGGTCAATGTCGATTTGAGCCGCTATTTCGAGCCCGGCACGCCTTGCGAAATCCAGCTTGAGGACGGCGCGACACTGAATTCGAAACTCGATGCCGCCGCTGCCCTGCCGGGGATCGTGCCGGTGGGTTACCAACATGTCAGCATCCAGGGCCAGCACTTCACCTTGGCCGTGGCCCCGGCTCGCTGCTACAGCGTGGCGGATGCGGTCGATGACCCGACGCCACGGGCCTGGGGCCTGAGTGCCCAACTGTATTCGCTGCGCCGCCCGGGTGATGGCGGCTTCGGCGACACCCAGGCCTTGGAAGAGTTGGCGCGGGTGGCCGGCGAACGGGGTGCCGACGCGCTGGCCATCAGCCCGATGCACGCCATGTTCAGCAGCGACACCGGACGCTACAGCCCCTATTCACCGTCCAGCCGACTGTTCCTCAACAGCCTGTACGCCGCGCCGGGCACTATCCTGGGCGAACGTGCACTGCGCACGGCCATCGACGCCACGGGCCTGGCCAATCAGCTACAGAATCTTGAGCAACAGCCACTGATCGATTGGCCGGTGGCCGCCGAGGCCAAGCAACGGATTCTTCGTGCGCTATACGACGGTTTCAGCCAGGGCGAGCATCCGCTGCACGAGGATTTCAGCAGCTTTCGCCACAGCAGTGGCGAAGCCCTGGAAAACCATTGCCGCTTCGAAGCCCTGCAGGCCGAGCGCGCCGCCCGGGGTGAAAGCCTCGACTGGCGCCAATGGCCGGCAGAATGGCGCGATCCGCGCAGCGCCGCGATCGCCCGTTTCGCCGAGGAAAACACCGATGAAATCGGCTTCTACGCCTTCTGCCAATGGTTGATTGCCCGCTGCCTGGAACGCGCCCAGAGCGCGGCCAAATCCAGTGGCATGGGCGTCGGCCTGATCGCCGACCTGGCGGTGGGTGCCGACGGTGGTGGCAGCCAGGCCTGGAGCCGGCAAGATGAATTGCTCGCGTCGCTCACCGTCGGCGCACCGCCCGACATCCTCAATCGCTCGGGCCAGGGCTGGGGCATTTCGGCCTTCTCCCCCGAAGGGCTGGTACGCAATGGTTTCCGCGCGTTCATCGAGATGTTGCGGGCCAATTTTGCTCACGCGGGTGGCTTGCGCATCGACCACATCATGGGCCTGCAACGGTTGTGGGTGATCCCGAACGACGCGCCGCCCACCGACGGCGCCTACCTCTATTACCCCATCGATGACCTGCTGCGCCTGTTGGCCCTGGAGTCCCATCGTCACCAGGCCATCGTGCTGGGCGAGGACCTTGGCACCGTGCCCGACGGCCTGCGGGACAAGCTCATCGCTCGCTCCATCCTGGGCATGCGCGTGCTGTTGTTCGAACAGGACAACACCCACTTCAAGCCCATCCTCGACTGGCCGGACAACGCCCTGGCGACGACCAGCACCCATGACCTGCCCACGCTCAATGGCTGGTGGCATGGCCATGACATCGATTGGAACGCCCGGCTGGACTTGATCGATTCCCACACCGAGATGGATTGGCGCCGACACCGCGAGCGTGAACGCGACGGGCTGCGCAACGCGCTGAACCAGGATCCGCAGAACTTTCGCGAGGAACATCGCGAAACCGACCAGGTGCTGGACGCCAGCGTGCGTTTCCTCGGGCATACCCGTGCGCCACTGGTGTTGTTGCCGCTCGAAGATGCCCTGGGCGTCGAAGAACAGGCCAACCTGCCCGGCACCACCGACACCCACCCCAACTGGCGGCGACGCCTGGCTTTGGACAGCCGGGCGCTGCTGGACGACCCGGACGCCGCGCGGCGTCTGGAAATACTCGCCTGCGCGAGACTTCAGGCGAACGAGCGTGACCGATGAACCAGACATTGATTCAACCGCTGCGGGCGACCTTGCGCCTGCAATTTCATAAAGGCTTCACCCTGGACGATGCCATCGCCCAGGTGCCGTACTTCGCTTCCCTGGGCATCAGCCATCTCTATGCTTCGCCGCTGCTCAAAGCCCGCGCCGGGTCCATGCACGGCTACGACGTGGTCGATCCGACCCAGGTCAACCCGGAACTCGGTGGCGAGGCCGCGCTCAGGCGCCTGGTGGCCACCTTGCGCGAGCATCGGATGGGCCTGATCCTCGACATCGTGTCCAATCACATGGCCGTTGGCGGCAATGACAACCCTTGGTGGCTCGACCTGCTGGAATGGGGGCGCCTGAGCCCTTACGGCGAATTCTTCGACATCCAGTGGCATTCACCCGACCCGCTGATGGAAGGCCAGTTGCTGTTGCCTTTCCTCGGGAGCGACTACGGCGTGGCCTTGCAGGAAGGCACCCTGAAACTGCGCTTCGACGCCGGTCAAGGCAGCTTCTTCGTCGAGCACTATGAACACCGCTTTCCCATTTGCCCGATGCAGTACGGCGAGCTGCTCAAACCCTCGGACAATCTGCCACCGGAACAGGTCGACTCGCTCAGGGCGCTGGCCGAGCGTTTCACCACGCTGAACTACCAGACCGACGCCCATTCCCTGGCCCAGCCCCTGCAACAGGAGCTGCGAGACCTGGCTTCCCAGCCGGGCATCCTTGGCGCGATCGAAGACAACCTGCGCGGTTATGATTCGCTGGAGCCCGAAGGTTTCGAACGCCTGCATCAGCTACTGGAACGCCAAAGCTACCGCCTCGCCAGTTGGCGCACGGCGGCGGATGATATCAACTGGCGGCGCTTTTTCGATGTCAACGAACTGGGTGGCCTGCGGGTCGAACGCCCGGCAGTTTTCGAGGCGACCCATGCGAAGATCTTCGAGCTGATCGCCGAAGGCTTGGTCGACGGCCTGCGGATCGACCACATCGACGGCCTGGCCGACCCTCGCGGTTACTGCCGCAAATTGCGCCGTCGCGTCGACTCACTTTCGCCCTCGCGGCACCTGCCGATTTTCGTCGAGAAGATCCTCGGCGATGACGAAACGCTGCGCCGCGACTGGAAGGTCGATGGCAGCACCGGCTATGAGTTCATGAACCAGATTTCGCTGCTGCAGCATGACCCGGCCGGTGCCGAACGCCTCGCCGAATTCTGGAGCCGAAACAGCGAACGGCCCGCACACTTCATCGAAGAAGCCCGCCTGGCCCGCCAGCAGATTCTCAACGGTTCCCTGGCCGGGGATTTCGAGAGCGTCGCCCAGGCCTTGCTGCAAGTGGCCCGGGACGACGTAATGACCCGCGACCTGACCCTCGGCGCGATTCGCCGGGCGTTGCAGGAATTGATCGTGCATTTCCCGGTGTATCGCACCTACATCAGCCCCTTGGGTCGCTCCGCCGAGGACGAAGTATTTTTCCAGAAGGCCCTTGAAGGCGCCCGGCAAACCCTCAGCGAAGCCGACTGGCCCGTACTCGATTGCCTGGCCGACTGGCTCGGCGGCATGCCTTGGCGCCAACGCCCGAGAGGGAGCCAGCGTAAACGCCTGCGGCATGCCTGCGTGCGCTTCCAGCAACTGACCTCGCCAGCCGCCGCCAAGGCGGTCGAGGACACCGCGCTCTATCGCTCGGCGGTGTTGCTGTCACGCAACGACGTGGGCTACAACACCGAACGGTTCAGCGCGCCGGCGCAGGAATTTCACGACGCGTGCATCGAGCGGCTGAAGCATTTTCCTGACAACCTGATCACCACCGCCACCCACGACCACAAGCGCGGCGAGGACACTCGTGCCCGGCTGGCGATAATCAGCGAACGCCCGGACTGGTACACGACGTGCGTGGAGCAATGGCGCATCCTCTCGCCGTCGCTGCACAGCGACCCCGCGGCGCCGTCGGCCGGCGATGAACTGATCCTCTACCAGGCGCTGCTCGGCAGTTGGCCCCTGGACCTCGACCTGCAGGATCAGAAAGCCCTCGGCGACTACGCCGAACGCCTGTGGCAGTGGCAACGCAAGGCGCTGCGCGAGGCCAAGCTGCAAAGCAGTTGGGCGGCGGTCAACGATGCCTACGAGCAAGCCACCCAAATGTTCCTTGAACGGCTATTGCTGTGCGATGAAGGCCTGCCGTTGCGTTGCGCCATCGCCGAAGCCGTCCAGGCCATTGCTCCGGCAGGCGCCCTCAACAGTCTGGCGCAAACTTTGCTGCGCATGACCGTGCCCGGCGTGCCGGACCTGTACCAGGGCAATGAGTTCTGGGATTTCAGCCTGGTGGATCCCGACAACCGCCGCCCGGTGGATTTCACGGCCCGCCGCGAGGCGATGCAGGCCGACAGCTCACCCGTGGCGCTGCTGCGCGACTGGCGTGACGGTCGGATCAAGCAGGCGCTGATCACGCGCACGCTGGCTCTGCGGTCCGAGTACTCGCAACTGTTCCGCCAGGGCAGCTACCAGCCGCTGTCGGTGCAAGGCGAACACGCTGGGCGGGTATTGGCCTTCATGCGCGAGCACAAGCAGCAACGGGCGATCGTGGTGGTACCGATTCATACGGCCAGCCTGCTGGAAAACAGTGCCCTGCCCCAGGTCACTGCATCGGACTGGGGCGATACCCGCGTGTCGTTACCGTTTGCCGCCGAGGACGAAAAACTGAAGGGACTTTTTGCAAGCGCAACAGTCACACCTCAAAGGGAGCTGATGGTCAGCGCCGCGCTGGGGGATTTCCCGGTCAATGTCTTTATCCAATCTTGAGTCAAGTCAGGAGCACTGCGATGAGTACCGACGATAAACGCATTCGCGAATTTGCCTACCAGATCTGGGAGTCCGAGGGTAAGCCCGCCGGGCAGGAAAAGCGTCACTGGGAGATGGCGCGCAAACTGGCGGAAGCCGAAGCCCTGGCACCGAGCAAACCGCCCAAGGCTGCGAGCAAGACCGCCGCCAGCAAAACGGATGGCGCCAAGCCCGCCGCGGCCAAGAGCCCCGCTGCCAAGGCCGCCACGAAAAGCACGACGCCCAAGGCCAAACCTGCTGCGAAACCTTCCGCAGCAACCGCTGCGGTGGTCCCGCCTGCGGACAAGGCCCCAGCGAAAAAGCCACGAGCGGCGCGCAAACCACCAGCGGTCTGATCCTCCGAACTCATCGTTTTCAATCCTGTCCTTCTTTCAACGAAGGGGCTCGCCTGTGGCCTGGGGATTCGTCTCCTCGCCACAAGCATCGGGCACCACCCTGCCCCACGTGCACCGCATTACCGAATCTGTCTTTTGCAGGAGCAACTATGACCCGTCCAAAGAAAACCACGCCGCCGCCCGTTATCGAGGCCTCGCGGATTCGTGAAGGGCTGCCGTTTCCGCTCGGCGCGACCTGGGATGGCCTGGGGGTCAATTTCGCGTTGTTCTCAGCCAACGCCACAAAGGTCGAACTGTGTATTTTCGACGACGCCGGCGAAGTCGAGCTCGAGCGTATCGAACTGCCGGAATACACCGATGAGATCTACCACGGGTATCTGCCAGACGCGCATCCCGGGCTTATCTACGGTTATCGGGTCTATGGCCCGTATGACCCGGAGAATGGCCATCGCTTCAATCCCAACAAGTTGCTGATCGACCCCTATGCCAAACAATTGGTTGGCGAGCTGAAGTGGTCCGAAGCGCTGTTCGGCTACACCATCGGCCACCCGGACGGCGACCTCAGTTTCGATGAACGCGACAGCGCCCCGTTCGTGCCCAAATGCAAGGTCATCGACCCGGCCCATACGTGGGGCCACGATCACCGGGTCACCGTGCCGTGGGACAAGACCATCCTGTATGAAACCCACGTGCGCGGCTTCACCATGCGCCACCCTTCGGTGCCGGAGAACTTGCGAGGCACGTTCGCCGGCCTGATGGTCGACGATGTGCTCGAACACATTCGCAAGCTGGGCGTTTCCTCGGTGGAGCTGTTGCCCATCCACGCCTTCGTCAACGACCAGCACCTGCTGCACAAAGGCATGACCAACTATTGGGGCTACAACAGCATTGCCTTCTTTGCCCCGGACCCACGTTACCTGGCCAGCGGCAAGATCGCCGAGTTCAAGGAGCTGGTCGCGCACATGCACGAGGCCAACCTCGAAGTCATTCTCGACGTGGTCTACAACCACACCGCCGAGGGCAATGAACAGGGCCCGACCCTGTCCATGCGCGGCATCGACAATGCCTCGTACTACCGGCTGATGCCCGACGACAAACGCTACTACATCAACGACTCCGGCACCGGCAACACGCTGGACCTGAGCCACCCCTGCGTGTTGCAGATGGTCACCGACTCCCTGCGCTATTGGGCCACGGAAATGCATGTAGACGGTTTCCGCTTCGACCTGGCGACCATCCTCGGCCGTTACCATGACGGCTTCGACGAGCGCCACAGTTTCCTCGTTGCCTGTCGACAGGACCCCGTGCTGCGCCAGGTGAAAATGATCGCCGAGCCTTGGGATTGCGGTCCTGGCGGCTATCAGGTCGGACGTTTCCCGCCGGGCTGGGTCGAGTGGAACGACAAATTCCGCGACACCGTGCGCGCCTTCTGGAAAGGCGACGACGGCCAACTTGCCGACTTCGCCAGCCGCATGACTGCTTCGGGCGAGATGTTCAACCAGCGTGGGCGCCGGCCATACGCCTCGGTGAACTTCGTGACCGCCCACGATGGCTTCACGTTGCATGACCTGGTGTCCTACAACGATAAACACAACGAAGCCAACGACGAGAACAATCAGGACGGCAGCAACAACAACCTGTCCTGGAACCACGGCGTGGAGGGTCCGACGGACGATCCGCAGATCAACGCCCTGCGCCATCGGCAGATGCGCAATTTCTTCTCGACCTTGCTGCTGGCCCAAGGCACACCGATGATCGTCGCCGGGGACGAATTCGCCCGCACCCAGCATGGCAACAACAACGCTTACTGCCAGGACAGCGAGATCGGCTGGGTCAACTGGGACCTTAGCCAGGATGGCGAGGCGCTGCTCAAGTTCGTCAAGCGCTTGATCAAGCTGCGCCTGACCTATCCGATCCTGCGGCGCGGACGCTTTCTCGTGGGCAACTACAACGAGGACATCGGCGTCAAGGACGTCACCTGGCTGGCCCCGGATGGCAGCGAGATGACCATCGAGCAATGGCAGGACAGCCACGGTCGCTGCCTGGGCATGCTGATGGACGGACGCGCCCAGGAAACCGGCATCCGCCGCAAAGGGGGCGACGCCACGTTGCTGCTGGTGGTCAATGCGCACCATGACATCGTCAATTTCCGCCTGCCGGAGGTACCTGAAGGCAGTTTCTGGACCTGCATGGTGGACACCAACCAACCCTTGGTGCGCGGCCAGGAGCGTTTTGAATTTGATTGCGAATATTCAGTGACCGGACGTTCGCTATTGTTGTTCGAATTGCAACGCGAAGAAGAGGACTAAGCGCAGGCGATACACGGCGACAAGACGGCGGAAACCGCAAGGACGCGATTTCTGTCGCAATGCAGCGCAGTTCGAACGCAAAAAATGCAGTTCAGATACACATTCCGACGCGACGAATCCGTCAGCATGGTCAATACTTTCCCTGCGCGAAGCTCCAGGACTCGGATCAGCGCAAATCACAGTCAGGCCCTTACGGGCAACAATGGGCGGCCGGCCCACTGTGTGACTGCACGATTGAACACGACAAGGACGTACTCCGATGAAACCAGCCTCTCACTCGCAAGGCCGGCAGCACCCGCAGATATGGAACAGCTCGCCGCAACTGGCCGACATTCCCATCATCAGTACCCAGACCTTGATCCCATCAGGCGCCCGCGCGGTCATCCTGGCTCCGCACCCCGGCGATGAGGTCGGTGCCTGCGGCGGCCTGCTCCAATTGCTGAGCAACCTGGGCCAACCCATGCTGTTGATCTCGGTCACCGACGGCCTCCCAAGCCCTCCCGGCTCGCCATTATGGTCCGATGAACGACTGCGCACATTTCGCCCGCATCCCCAGGAAAGCGTGGATGCCCTGCACCGCCTGGGCGTACCGTCCCACGGGCTGCAGTGGGTGCGCGGCGGTTTTCCGGAGAAAGGCCTGGCTGAACATGAAGCGCAACTGAGCGCATTCATCCGTCATCACCTGCGACCCGGCGACGTGGTATTCAGCACCTGGCGCATGGATGGCGACAGCGACCACGAGACGGTCGGCCGCGCCGGAGCCCAGGCCGCCGACAATATCGGCGCGGCCTTCAATGAGCTGCCCGTATGGGCCTGGCATTGGCCCGTCCGCGAGCAGAACAAGATTCCTTGGCACCGAGCGCGCAAGTTACGCCTGGACGTCTGGACCACCGCACGCAAGCGTCACGCCATGCATGCCTACACCAGCCAACTGAACGGCGAGCCCGCCAACGGCATTGCACCGCTCGTGCCGCGGGTCATCCTCGACCGCATGGGCATGCCCTATGAAATCGTCTTTATCTAATCCCCAGGACCTGTGGGCCCGAGCAAGCTCGCGCCCACCTGGTTTTTTATCGTTCACAAAACCCTGCCCATCAAGAATTCCGGAACTGCCGCAGCCGCCGTCAGTCGCATGAACAGAGACGTCTGATTCAGGAGTGAACGTGACTCGCGATCCCGACTGGCGGGCCGAAGAATCAGTACCGCTGGGAGCGCCCGCGGCGATTCATCGACTGCGTGTTCTGACGGTGAATACACACAAGGGCTTCACTGCCCTGAACCGCCGCTTCATCCTGCCCGAGCTGCGCGAAGCGGTGCGCAGCACGGGCGCTGACCTGGTGTTCCTGCAGGAGGTGCTGGGCGAACATGATCGTCATGCCACGCGTTATGACAATTGGCCCCAGACATCCCAATACGAATTCCTGGCCGACAGCATGTGGAGCGACTTTGCCTACGGCCGGAACGCGGTATACCCGGACGGCCACCATGGCAATGCACTGCTTTCCAAGTACCCGATCCGCCAGTTCCGCAACCTCGACGTGTCGATCACAGGCCCCGAGCGGCGTGGGCTGCTGCATTGTGTGCTGGACGTACCGGGCCACGCCGAAGTCCACGGCATCTGCGTGCACCTGAGCCTGCTGGAGAGTCATCGCCAATTGCAGCTCAAGTTGCTCTGCAAGCTCCTCGACTCCCTGCCGGAAGACGCTCCGGTCATCATCGCTGGCGATTTCAACGACTGGCAATTGCGCGGCAACGTCACCCTCGCCCGTCGCCAATACCTGCATGAGGCCTTCGAACAGCACCACGGGCGCCCCGCCCGGACCTACCCGGCCCGATTCCCCCTGCTGCGCCTGGACCGGATATACCTGCGCAACGCCACCAGCCACGCCCCGCAAATACTTGGCAACAAACCTTGGACGCACCTGAGCGATCATCTTCCATTGTCGGTGGAAGTCCATCTGTAGCGGCCAGGCCTGAGCGCATCCACCTGTAAGATCTGACAGTAGCGACCCTCTTCATTCGTTGTTAGCGTGCTTTGCATACAGCGAGCGTTGCCGGGTCCTGTGTGCCATCTGTCGTGCAACCCATGCTGAAACCGGCATGCCATGGATGCCCATGCAGAGGGATAGCACATGAGTCGGCGCGATCGGCATTTCAATCGCTTGTTGAATGTCTTGTGGGTGGCAGCTCCGCTCCTGCTGCCCGTCTCATCCACCATGGCGGCTTGCACGCTGGTACCCACGGCAGGCGACGACACCTATGTTTGCGACAGCGCACCCGCCGCCGTGGGCCTGACTGACCTGTCGGGGAACAACGACCTGACCGTCTCAGGCAGCGGCCTTATCCAGGGCGACGTTACCTTCGACGCCGGAAACGACCGCGTTCTGATCAATGCCAACGGCGTGATCGACGGTGACGTCGAGCAAGGTTCAGAAGAAGACGCGTTCGAAATGAACGGCGGCCGAATTCTGTCCCTGTCACAGGGCGATGGCATCGACAGGTTCCTGATGACGGGCGGCACTATCGTCGACGCCTTCGAAGACGGCGACGTTGCCAAGATGACCGGTGGCACCATCGGGCGAGTGAACATGAAGCTGGATGACAACGTCTTTGACATGTCGGGCGGGAATATCATTGGCAATCTGGTGACGGGGTTTGGTCAGGACACCATCATCGTGTCGGGAGGACGCATCGGGGGCAACATCAGTGTCAGCGATGGCAACGACAGCATCAGCGTGAGCGGTGGTGAGATCGTGGGTGAAGTTCGCACCAGCCTTGGCAATGACCGATTGGAGTGGAGCGGCGGCCTGATCCACTCGGCCGTTTTGATGGGCGCCGGTAATGACACAGCCTCGTTGCGCACCCTCGATGAGGCAGCGTTGATGGTTACGCCACGGGTAGACGGCGGGTTGGGCCAGGACGCCCTTGCGCTGGAGGGAACCACTTCGAGCATGGGCGCCCGCTATGTCAATTTTGAGACCGTCAAGCTTTCCCAGGGCTCGCGCCTGGACCTCAGCGATACGCTTGTCCTGGGCGACAGCACGAGCGGCACAGGCGTGCTCGATATCGACAGCAGCAGTGTGCTGGCAGCGACTCAAGGCATCATCGCGCCGTTCTCTGCTGGGCAGATGACCACACTCGACAACGCCGGGACAATCGACCTTGCCGACGGCAACACCCGCACCGACGATACCCTCACGGTGCAAGGCAATTACGCAGGCAACGGCGGCCAGTTACGCCTGCAAACGGTGCTCGGGGCCGATGACTCACCCAGCGACAAACTGATCGTCAACGGTGGCATGCTCACCGGCAGCACGGCCATTACCGTCACGAACCTGGGGGGCTCCGGTGCCTTGACCGCCCAGGACGGCATCGAGCTCGTCCAGGCCCAGGGTGGTGCCGTCAGCGACAGCGGTGCCTTCTCCTTGGCGCAATCGGTCTCGGCGGGGGCGTTCGATTACCGCCTGTTCAAGGGTGGCGTGACCGGCAACG
This sequence comes from Pseudomonas alvandae, assembly GCF_019141525.1. Classification (GTDB taxonomy): domain Bacteria; phylum Pseudomonadota; class Gammaproteobacteria; order Pseudomonadales; family Pseudomonadaceae; genus Aquipseudomonas; species Aquipseudomonas alvandae. The sequence goes on along the minus strand of NZ_CP077080.1, from coordinate 2,938,868 downwards.
CCAACAATTGGTACCTGCGCTCAACGGTAGTGGCCGGCCCGGTGGCCGCGCCCAGCCCAAGGCTGCCGCCCTTGCCAGTCGCCGTACCAGGCGCCGCGCCGATTCCGCTGTATCGCCCGGAAGTACCGACCTGGTCGGTATTGCCTCCGGCGGCGGCGCAACTGACCCTGATGGCCCTGGGCACGTTCCACGATCGCCAGGGCGATCAACGCCTGCTGACGGAAACTGGCGCGTTTGGCGCAGGTTGGGGCCGAGCCTATGGAAAGGACGTCGACCAGACCTGGGCCGGCACCGTGACACCGCGCTTCGACGGCTCCATCAAGGGCTTTCAGGTGGGTAATGACCTATACGCTGCGCCGACCTCCGGCGGCCAGACCCAGCGCATCGGCTTCTTTGTCGGGCATACGGAGTTGAACGGCAACGTCGACGGCTTCAACCTCGGCTTCAAGGGTCGACGCGCCGGCAAGGTCGAACTCGACGGCGACAGCTATGGGCTCTACTGGACGCTGATCGATTCATCCGGTGGCTACCTCGATGCGGTGGCCATGGGCACTCGCTTGAACGGCGATAACCGCTCCGAACGCGGGATAAAAATCGATAATCGCGGGCATGCCTTGACCCTGTCTGCGGAGGCTGGCTATCCGTTTGCAGTCGCTGGCGGTTGGGTCCTCGAACCCCAGGCCCAGATCATCCATCAGAAAATCTCCCTGGACAGCCAGGACGACGGTATTTCCAAGGTCAAGTTCGATTCCGACAGCACCTGGACCGCACGCTTCGGCGCGCGACTCAAAGGCGCATATCGAGTCAGCGACATGCCCGTCGAACCTTATCTGCGGGCGAACATCTGGCACACCTTTTCAGGCACCGATACGGTAACTTTCGACGGTGCCCAACGCATCGAGACCGAACAGCGGGCCTCCACGGCGGATCTGGGCGTTGGCGTTATCGTTAGCCTGGCAACCTCGGTCAGTGCCTATGCGGGTGTGGACTACAGCAACAATCTGGACAGCAACCAACAACGCAGCGCGGCTGGGAATGTTGGTGTGCGGATTAGTTGGTGAGGCGAAACGACGAGGATTTGACGCCCAGAATAGGTCGATTTTATAACCGTAAAATCATTGGGTTAGCGCTAGGTGATTTCACTCTGCCATTTGTCGGCCAATTTCTTGACGTGACCGCAACGGTCCTCTTGACTACAACGTACTACCCCCGGAACACAGTCAGGGGCAGGCCTCTGGAACCCGCCATCGCGGGCCGCCAGAGGTTTGCCTCATCCCATTCGGTCGCCCCTCATTCGGGGTAGGAGAGACGCCCTAAGCGAGAAATGCATGCAATTGCAAGGCAGACCCCCATGAAAACGTCCCCCCGCCCACAGGAATTCAAAACCACCTTCTGCACCGTCTCGACTTCCTTGTTGCTGTGCTCGTCGATGCAAGTTCAGGCCGAACTGGAAGATCCCCTCACAGCCCCCTGGTATGGCCGGACGCCCACCGGCAGCCAGGCGAGCAATGACCCCGTCCCTGGCAAAAGCCCCGCGCTGTTCACCTTGCGAAACGTCAGCGGCCACACCCAACGCATGGGTCTGATCAGTGGCCAGAGCCAGCTCACAGCCAATAGCAGCGGGATGCTCGTGCCCCCTGCGCTGGCCGAGCCGGGCCAGGATTCCCTGAGTCTGAAGGGTGAAAACCTTGGCGCTTATTGGAGCCTGACCGGACCCGCCGGCTGGCACGTCGACCTGAGCGCAAGCGGTGGACGGGTCAATGGCTTCAGCCTGAATGAACAGGGCCTGCGCCAAGCCACCGAGGGCAGTGCCGTCACACTGTCGGTTGAAGGTGGATTTCCCATCGGCATCAGTGACAACTGGGTGGTCGAGCCCCAGGCACAGTTGATCAATCAACGCGTCAGCCTGGATACGCCCTCCAGTGAAAAGAGTGACAGCAATGAATTGAGCACCTGGAGCGGTCGCGTCGGCGCCCGGCTCAAAGGCAACTATCAAGTCAACGGCCTGGGCGTCGAGCCCTACGTGCGCACGAACCTCTGGCACACGGTCCAGAGCGCCGGCACCCTGACCCTGGACAAGGTCGACAAGATCAGCAGCAGCCGCAAATCTTCCACCGTTGAAGTGGGCTTGGGCCTGGTCGCCCGGGTGACGCCGGTGGTAAGCCTGTATGTCAGCGCCGACTACAGCAGTGACGTCGATGACAACGACCTCAACGGCGTCATCGCCAGCCTGGGCGTGCGGATGCGTTGGTAAACGTCCGCCTTTCTCTTCGATGCATTCCCTGCGAGGGAGCAGGCAGCCCGGCCGCCCGCCCCTTGCCGCTTCGAAAACACCTCCATTAAGGCGTATAACGCTAAAAGCGCTGCAGACTGTCAGCCCATGGCTCATTTCATTGATGGAGTAACGATATGACCACAGCCAACCTACTTTCCGATCTATTCCCCAGCGCCACCGATATTCCGCCGGCCTACCGTCTCGGTGACCCGGTCGAACAACGGGAATACCTGGTCGACGGCGTCCTGAGAACCTGGCAAGGTCCCCTGGCCACCGTGCGCAGCCCGGTTTACCTGGCAAGCCCCGGTGGCGATGAGCAGGTCATCCTCGGCAGCACACCGCTGCTGGATGCCGAGACAGCACTCACCGCGCTCGACGCCGCCGTCCGGGCCTATGATCGCGGCCAAGGCACATGGCCGACGATGCGCGTCGCCGAACGCATCCGTCATGTCGAAACCTTCCTGGCGCGCATGCGCGAACAACGTGAAGCCGTGGTCAAGCTACTGATGTGGGAGATCGGCAAGAACCTGAAGGACTCCCAGAAAGAATTCGACCGCACCTGCGACTACATCGTCGACACCATCAATGCCCTCAAGGAACTGGACCGTCGCTCCAGCCGCTTCGAACTGGAACAGGACACTCTTGGACAGATCCGACGCGTCCCCCTGGGCGTTGCCCTGTGCATGGGCCCTTACAACTATCCGCTGAACGAAACCTTTACCACGCTGATTCCCGCGCTGATCATGGGCAACACCGTGGTATTCAAGCCGGCCAAGCTTGGCGTGCTGCTGATCCGTCCGTTGCTGGAAGCCTTCCGCGACAGCTTTCCGGCCGGGGTCATCAATGTGATCTACGGCAGTGGGCGAGAAACCGTCAGCGCGCTGATGGCCAGTGGCAAGATCGACATCTTCGCGTTCATCGGCACCAACAAAGCCGCCAGCGACCTCAAGAAACTTCATCCGCGCCCACATCGCCTGCGTGCCGCCCTTGGGCTGGATGCAAAAAATCCCGGCCTGGTGCTGCGTGATGTCGACCTGGATAACGCCGTCAGCGAGGCGCTGACCGGTTCGCTGTCATTCAACGGCCAACGCTGCACGGCACTGAAGATTCTGTTTGTTCACGAAGACGTCGCCCCGGCATTCATCGAGAAATTCAATGCCAAGCTTGCCGCTTTGAAACCCGGGATGCCTTGGGAAGATGGCGTGGCCCTGACACCCTTGCCGGAAGCCGGCAAGGTCGATTATTTGCATTCGCTGGTGGCCGATGCGATCGCCAAAGGCGCGGGTGTCATGAACCAGCACGGCGGAGAATCCAGGGCTTCGTTCTTCTATCCGGCCGTGCTCTACCCGGTGAACACGGCGATGCGGGTCTATCACGAAGAACAGTTCGGCCCGGTGGTGCCCATCGTGCCGTACCGCGACCTCAACACCGTGGTCGACTACGTACTGGAGTCGGACTTCGGCCAGCAACTGAGCATCTTCGGCACCAACCCGGCCGAAGTCGGCAAGCTGGTGGACACCTTTGCCAACCAGGTCGGGCGCATCAACATCAACGCCCAGTGCCAGCGCGGCCCCGACACCTTCCCGTTCAATGGCCGGAAAAACTCCGCCGAAGGCACGTTGTCGGTGCACGATGCCCTGCGCACCTTTTCGATCCGCACATTGGTGGCGACCAAGTTCCAGGAGAACAACAAGGCATTGATCAGCGACATCATCCGGGAACGGGATTCAAACTTCCTGACCACCGATTACATCTTCTGACCCGCCTCCGTTGTTCAGGACAGGGCTGCGCGGCGCCACTTGAGGCCCCAGCCCTGCTGCATGCCGGCAGCCGCCAGCAGGATCGCCGCCACGCCCAGCCATTGCAGCGGTTCGAGACGATGGCCGAAGGCGAACCAGTCGACGAAGATCGCCGCGATCGGGTAGATAAAGGACAGCGCGCCCGTCACGGCAGTCGGCAACCGTTGGATCGCGCTGTACAACAGCACGTACATCACGCCCGTGTGAATCATGCCCAAAGCCACCAGGCTGGCCCAGGCCTCTGGCTGCTGTGGTAGCGCCGAGAAATTCGCCCATGGCGCCAGCAGCAATACCCCGGTGCTCACCTGGATCAGCGCGATCAGGTGCGGTGGCGTGCCCGTCAGGCGCTTGATGATCAGCGCCGCAACGGCGTACAACAGTGCCGCCCCAAGCGCCAAGGCAATACCCACCAGATAATTCCCGCCCCCCTGCCCTTGTTCGCCATGGGCGCTGACGATCGCCAGCATCCCGAGAAACGAAACCGCCAGCCAGAACAGTTTCTGCGCCGTGATTTTCTCCCCCAGGAACAACGCCGCCAGCCCCACCAACATGAATGGCTGGACGTTGTACACCGCCGTACCGATAGCAATCGAAGCGCGGGAATAGGACGCGAACAACAAGACCCAGTTACCGACGATTGCCACGCCGCTGAGCACCGCCAGCAGGAAAGTCGTGCGTGTCAGAATGTCCCGGCGCAAGAAGCCAAGGCCCGCGCAAATCAACAGCAGCGTGCCGGCGCCAAACACGCAACGCCAGAACACCACATCCAGCACAGGCTGGCCCGAGACCAGCACGAACCAGCCTATGGTTCCGGAAATCAGCATGGCGGCGGTCATTTCGAGCGAACCGCGGCGTAAGGTCTTGTCCATCTTCGGGCTCCTTCGTCAAGTGAGCACAGTATGCCCATCCACCGGGCCGCTTCTCCATGGCTTGGAAAAGGCTAAACTGGCTTTCCACCTTTTTTATCAAGGCAGCTTCACGTATTTGCCTAACGGAGCCGAAATGACTGACGACATCGATCAAATCCTCATCAGCGCCTTGATGGAAGACTCCCGGCGTTCGCTCAAGGCCTTGGCGAACCTGAGCGGCCTGTCGTCCCCCAGCGTAGCCGAGCGCCTGCGACGACTCGAAGAACGTGGCGTGCTCAGGGGCTACACGGTTGAGGTCGATCCGAAGTGTTTTGGTTATCAGCTACAGGCCATCGTGCGGATTCGTCCGCTGGCGGGGCAGTTGCAGGAGGTGGAGCGACAGATCCAGGCCATCGGTGAATTTACCGAGTGCGACAAGGTGACGGGCGAGGACTGTTTCATCGCACGGCTGCATGTACGATCGATGGAACAGTTGGATGTGTTGCTGGACAAGTTGAATGTGCTTGCGGAGACCAATACGGCAATTGTCAAGAAGACGCCGGTGAAGCGGCGATTGCCGCCGATGGAGTGAGCTTCGTTGGTGGTGGCCGACCTGGTTCCCCTGTGGGAGCGAGCTTGCTCGCGAAGGCGATGTAACAGCCAATGATGATGTTGGATGTACTGGCCTCTTCGCGAGCAAGCTCGCTCCCACAGGGTTCTTTGGTCCATGTCAGTGTTGTGGCTAATGAAAATCCAGTGTGGAGCTTGCTCGGATAGCAGTGGCGCAGCCACAGGTGGCAGATGCCCCAGTTCTTGCTCTGCTTTCGACTTTGATTTTGATCTTGATCTTGATCTTTGCGCCCCGTTAAACCACGCTGGCCGAACGCAGGCCTTGTGGAGTGGGCATCCCGGCATGGATGCCGGGATAGCCGCGCAGGGCCATGGATGGCCCATCGCGGCGGGCCCACGGAGCAAGGCCGGAGTGAGGGAACACCGAGCCTAGGCGAGGTGCCGAGTGGTGGGGCAATATACGGATCACCCACATGGGTTACAAAAAAGTGCACTCACATAGGTAACACCCGGAGTGTCACGTAGCCATCAATGGCATCTCTTACATCAATCCGTCCAAGGATGATTGGACCGAAGATAACATCCCAGATCCCGTCCTCTATTTGCTCCAGTCCAATGGTCTGGTGCTTGAGCACATAGCCGACGTAGATCCTTACACCACGACGATTGACGATGCCCGAGCAGTCCGCTTGGAGGCTATCGATATGGCTCGGGTAGGTCATCTCGGGAAGCTTCTCGGGATATTGGCGGGACGAAGGCTCATAGCAGGACGCGGGTGTCTTCTGATTAAGAGCCTCGTGCAAACGCTCATAGTTGTAATGTTGCCTGAAACGATCAAAGTGCCGTTGTTGAGCCTCCCACGCTACTGCAGGGGGTGACGGAAGAGTGCTTTTCAACGTTCGATGCATACGTTCATGTCGGCCATTTTGCTCCGGCCTGCCGGGGGCGATCCGCTCGGGAATGATCCCTAGACGCAACCACCAGATGGACAACTGGGAAAGGCCCGCACGCCCTTTGCTCGCAAACGGAACACCATTGTCGGTACGAATGCGCTCCGGCAGACCATGTTCACGAAACACCTGAGTAAACACCGCCTGGGTTTCCTGGAAATTGGTGCTAGCCATGCTGTGGCAAGCGAGCAAGAAACGACTGGCATGGTCCATGATCGTCAATGGATAGCACCAGACGCCCGCACCTGTCAGGAATTGGCCTTTGTAATCGGCGCTGAATAGCTGGTTGGGAGCCTCTGCTTTCTGCAGTGGTTTGGGATAAACCGCCACTCGTTGACGCAATCGGCGTGGTTTGACCAGCTCAGCTTTCTTTAGGATGTTGTAGATCGACGTCTTTGATGGCGGCGCCTGGTCAGGAAAACGCTCGAGCAAAGCCGCCTGAATTTTCTTGGGGCCAGGCTCTGTCTCACCCCGACCGCGTAACTCAATGATCGCCTCACGGACAGCCAGCGGCACTACCCATTCCTGGGTAAGCCGACGACGGCTATGTTCTTCCAGTCCGGCGGGCCCTTCCCTCTCATACCGCTCGACCCATTTATAGCCAGTCTTGCGGCTGATCTCGTAGGCTTGGCAAAGCGCACTGAAGCTGGGCGGGCCTTTGATGAAGTCCGCAATGAACAGCAGTTTCAGGTCCATAGGTTTCAGCTCTCGCCATGGCATGGTCAGATCCTCGAAAACCGACCCTGCCAGTTAAAAACTGTTACCTATGTGAGTGAACTGATTTGTAACCCATGTGGGTGAGTCATACCGCAAAGCCTTTTTGGTTACTTTTTTGGCGTCTGAAAAAAGTGACCCGCTGTAAGAGCGGAACCGCCAGCAGCCGATACCGAAGAAACGGATATGCACACAAACCACCACACCAAAAAAAACGGCGCCCTCCTTTCGGAAAAGCGCCGTCTCTCAAATCAACAGCTCACCAGGCATTCTGGCAATATCAGTCATCACGCCCCATCAACCCGAACAACTGCAGCAAGCTGACAAACAGGTTGTAGATCGATACATACAGGCTGATGGTCGCCATGATGTAGTTACGCTCGCCACCATGAATGATCGCGCTGGTCTGGTAAAGGATGCAGACCGACGAGAACAGCACGAAGCCGGCGCTGATCGCCAGTTGCAGGCCGCTGATCTGGAAGAAGAAGCTGGCCACTACCGCACCCAGCAACACGAAGAAACCGGCGGTGATGAAACCGCTCAGGAAGCTCATGTCCTTGCGGGAGATCAGCACGTAGGCCGACAGGCCGCCAAACACCAGGGCGGTCATGGCGAACGCCGAGCTGACCACTTCGGCGCCGCCCTGCATTTGCAGGTAGCGATTGAGGATCGGGCCGAGCAGGAAGCCCATGAAACCGGTCAGGGCGAAAGCCGAAACCAGGCCCCAGGCCGAATCACGAAGCTTGTTGGTGAGGAAGAAAAGGCCGTAGAAACCGATCAGCACAACGAAGATGTTCGGGTAACCGACACGCATCTGTTGTGCGACGTAGGCCATCACACCGCTGAAAGCGAGCGTGAGTGCCAACAGGCCATAAGTGTTGCGCAGGACGCGGCTAACTTCTAGCTGCTCAGCCTGCACGCTGTTGTTCACTGCGTAATCCTGTTCGCGCATGGCGACACTCCTCCGGTTTTGAAACATTCAGTGGCAAGGATCATAACAGACGCTCTGTAACAAGCTACGTAGAGAGTTTGACAGTGTGTTTCATTCGGGTATTATGGCGCCCGCAACGCAATACGGAGGTGTGGCCGAGTGGTTTAAGGCAACGGTCTTGAAAACCGTCGACTGTAACAGGTCCATGAGTTCGAATCCCATCGCCTCCGCCATATTTGAATGTTAAAGCCCTGACTTGTCAGGGCTTTTTCGTGTCTGGCGTTTGAAAAAACAGTGACGGTCTTCACAAAGGAAACAGTGCATGCCATCTCCTAAACCACTCAAGGAAAGTAAAGTGACCAGTAAAACCATCGGTTCGATCAGCGCAGCCATTATCGGCGTGGCCCTGTTGTGTGTCTTCTTTGGCAGTTGGTACACGGTTGATGAAACCGAGCGCGGCGTGCTCCTGCGTAACGGCGCACTGGTCGGGGTGGTTGAGCCGGGGCTGTCGTTCAAGACGCCCTTTATCGAATCGGTCCGCCTGATCAGTACCCAGAGCCAGGTCACGTCGTACGACGATCTGCAGGCCTACAGCAAGGATCAGCAATCAGCTGAGCTCAAGGTGTCCGTGTCGTGGCACATTGCGCCTTCCGATGTGGCGAAGGTCTACACCCAGTTCAAGGACCTGGAAGGTATTCGCGACCGGATGATCAGCCGGCAGGTGCCGACACAGGTGGAGAACGTGTTCGGCAAGTTCAACGCCGTCGCCGCTGTGCAGAACCGGGTCCAGTTGGTCAATGATATTTCCGCTGCGATCAAATCGACGATTACCGGGCCGGTGATCATCGACAGCGTCCAGGTTGAAAACATCGATTTCAGCGACGCCTATGAAAAAGCCATCGAAGCGCGCATGGCAGCGGAAGTCCAAGTGAAGACTCGCGAGCAACAACTCGCAACGGAACAGGTCCAGGCCCAGATTCGCGTGACCCAGGCCCAGGCGGAGGCCGATTCGCAAGTGGCCCAGGCCAAGGCGGACGCCCTGGCCACCGAGCTTCGCGGCAAGGCTGAAGCCGAGGCGATCAAGGCTCGTGCCCAGGCGCTGGCCAGCAACCAGAACTTGGTTGAGCTGACCAAGGCCGAGCGCTGGAACGGCGAATTGCCGACCACCATGCTGCCAAACAGCGCACTGCCTTTTATCGATCTGAAATAAGTTGCATCGGCGCGGTCAATTCTGGCCGCGCCTCCGCTACCCTGCCTGCGCAACGCAGCCGAACAAACATCGCCCCCTCGTTGGTTGACGCTACACTTTGCTCACTGACGACCAGACGTTTACCGTTAGCAGGGAGCTCAACGTGTACCCAGGCAAAAAACCAACGCAACGCTTGCGCAATACTCCTCCCTCCGCTCTTCGTACCAATAACCGCTTTTCACTCCCCCACCCGGCATCTGCTCCGGCAGCCGTCCTGGACAGGAGAAACACGTGACCATTCTTATCAGGAAATACAAATGGCCCGCCCTGTTGGCTGCGGCGCTGGTTGTTTTCTCGGCATTGATATTCTTTTTGATCAAGTCGTATACGTACGATTCATCGACCTATTTCGAATCGCGCGATTTCATCCGCCAGCTCAAACAGGCCGACGCCAACTGGAATGTGAAAATTCTCAGGAGGAAGATCGGCGTCAACAACAACCTGTCCCTGGCCCCACCGCCTGAAGCACAAAGTCGTTGGGAGCAATTGGAACGGCTTAACAACTCGGGCCCCTTGGCATCGCTTTGGGCATCACGCCGGCAGGGTTATGTAGAAGCCGTCCAGAACAAGCGCCTGCTGGTAGAGCAGTTCGAACAACACAACGCCAACCTACGCAAGTCCCTGGATGAACTCCCAACCGTCGAGGATGAGATTCAAACCTTGCTGCAGGACAAGAAGTCCGGCAGCGAAGCAACTCGCCTGACCATTGCCTCCAGTGTGCTCGACCTGGCTCTGACCACCTCGGAATACGCGCTTTACGTGACGTCGGATAAAGCTAGGGAAGTGCAGGCTCAATTAAGCGAACTCGAACGTGCGATTGAGCAACTGCCCGCCTCCTACCGACCCGTTTTTGTCTCCCTGACACAGCACGCCAACACCGTCATCCAGGAACAGCCGCTAGTCAACGACCTGCTGGACCGCATCAGCGTGATTCCGGTGGCCCAGGAGCTGGACAGCATCAATGAACTGCTGAACGAAACCCAGCGCCGGACGGCCGCGACAGACCGCCAATACCATATGTACCTCGCCGTGTGCGCCAGCCTGATGGCGCTTCTGATGATCTACCTGGCCGTACGGCTGGTGCGCAGCTATTCAGTGATCAATCAGATCAACCATGAACTTCAAACCGCCAACGACCGGCTGGAAGAGCGCGTGCAAGAGCGAACCCGCGAGCTGAAGGAGGCCGAGCGGGAGTTGGTGGACGCGGCGCGCATGGCAGGCATGGCCGAGATCGCCACCAACGTGTTGCACAATGTCGGCAACGTCCTCAACAGCGTGAATATTTCAGCGGAGCTGGTGACGCGCAAGTTGAAGAACAGTAAGACGCAGGGCTTGGGGAAAGCCGTCAGGATGATGAATGAACATGCCACAGACTTGGGCCAGTTCATCACCGAGGACGAAAAAGGCAAGTTGTTGCCTCGCTATTTCAATGAGCTGGTGGATTCCATTGCCAACGAGCAAGTGCAACTTATTGAAGAGCTGGCGCAGCTGACCAAGAGCATCGACCACATCAAGGAAATCGTTACGACACAACAAACCTATGCCGGTGCTGCCCGGCTGATCGAACCGCTGAAGGTCAGCGACCTGTTCGAAGATGCGCTACGCATGAACTCGGGCGCGCTGAGTCGACACCATGTCACGGTAATCAAGGATTATCAGGACAGCCCGCTGATCATGGGCGATAAACACCGCTTGCTGCTGATCCTGATCAACCTGATCAGCAACGCCAAGTTCGCCATGTCTCATGTCGATCATCCACGGGAAATGACACTGGGCATCCGCATCGTCGACCCGACGACATTGCACATCAGCGTCAAGGATCGCGGCGAAGGCATCGCGCCGGAGAACCAGGCCCGGATCTTCAATCATGGCTTCACCACCCGCAAGGACGGCCATGGGTTCGGGTTGCATAGCTGTGCGTTGGCCGCCGTGGAAATGAATGGCCGCCTCTACGTCCACAGTGATGGACCAGGGCAAGGCGCCCTGTTTACGCTCGAAATTCCGCTGGAATTGGCGGACGCTTGAACAGCTGGGCTGCGCGGCGGGCATTGATGCTCGCCGTGCAGCCGTTGCACCTGGCTACTGGATGTTCCCAGGGCGCACGCGACGTGCCCTCCTGGTCGGCAACGCGGCGGCATAGGCCAGCGCCTCTTCGCGCGTAGCAAAGGAACCCAGCCGGTCAGCCTGGGTGCACACCTTCCAGGGGCCGCTGTTTACGCTGAGCACGTCATAGCCATTGATGTGCATTTTCGTCAACATTGCAGTACTCATAGACCTAACCTCCTTGGGAAAACGGGGTTGCGTTGCCTACCTTACTACCGGTTGACACAGGTCAGCCGACCGAGCGTCGCAATTCACGCGCAAGGAGGAAGCGCTCAAACGCCTCAATGGGAATCCGAATCCCACAGCCAGTCCCATAAACCCGGCAGATGCACCGGTTGGGACGTGTCCCTGACCGTGCGGGCCATGGCCGCCCGTTCCAGCATCCGCTGGTCGTCGTAAAAGGGTTTGGCATCGGTTTTCAAGCCGGTGAGCCTCGCGCTGTCGAGCAGAATCTCCAGGTACTCCCGAGTGTGACGAGCGGTGTACCGGTTGAGATCATGGAAGGTCACGACGACTGGAATCACCCCATCGACCACAGGCAACTGTCCGTCAGCGATACGCTCGCGTACTTCCGAGAGCTGGCGCGTCAGGTTCATCCGTCGTCGCGGACTCAGGGTGATGCCCCAGACCTTGCCGTCGTTGGCGCTCAGGTCTGTCAGCAATATGTGCATTCCATGACGTTGGTAGGCGGCGAAGGTGCGTTTGTCGTAGCTCCAGAACGGCGGCCGCACCAGGCTGGGCGGCGCGCCCGTGACCGCAGCGATATCGCCTTCGCCGTTATCGAGGGACTGCTCCAACTCGTCAGGATCGAGGAATCGATGGTTGGTGTGCCAATGCGTGGCCGTGTGAAAGCCAAGGACATGCCCTTCCTGGTGCTCACGGCGCATTATCGAGCGGCCAATTTCACTGCCGCCGGCTCGCGGCCCTCGCGTCTGGACAAAAAATACCGCCTTGATCCCAGGCTGGACCGGGTTCTGCGCCAAGGCATCCAGTACCTCGTCGCTCGGGTTCCATAAAGATGATGCGCTGGGGCCGTCATCGAATGTCAGCAGGAAACGGATGGGAGGTTGCGCACGCAAGCGTTGTTCGGTCTGCGCGGTCAGTTCGATGGGCGGGCCGATGCAACCCGACAGGCCACTGGCGAGAAGCGCCACGATCAGCGCCCAGGCGATGTTTTTCATGTCTTGCCTTTATTCAGTGCCACATTGCGTCGCCTTAGATCCCTGGCACCGGTGCTTTCAAGCTCACCTTGGAGAAGGTTACCCGGGTTTGGTTCCACACCGTGAGCACGGTTGTTCCGCAACGCGCGACACCGTTCTGTCACCCCGGCCTTGACCGTCTGGAAATCCGATGGAATTTTCCGAACGCCTCCGTATCCATCCGTATAGGATCAATTAGGGAGGATTTATGGGCGGTCCATCGCTTTACATCATCGACTACATGCTCCATGGCGAGCCCAAGTCTTTCATCATTCGCGCGGAAGTGATGAATAACTCCGAAGCTTGGCATTGGGCCAGTTGCGACGCGGGTGTTGGGCGCATACCCAAATTCGGCAGGGAGAAGGTCAAGCGGGTTTCCAAACCCATGGCAGAGAAATATGGCATTACCGATGTGCGCTGGCGAGCCTCCGTCGCGCCATCCTGGATCAAGGAGTCTGGCTGAATCAAATAAGGTTCCCGGCGCACCGACTGTCCAGTCGTGCGCCGGATTCTTCGACAGATCGCAAATAACTCAACTACGCTTAACTTCAGCATGAGCCGTCATTACCGACGGGCGTCGTGCTGCCCTTTTTTCAAACTTGAATGGAGGTGTGACATGTCCGAAAAAGAGTCCATCACCACCCTGCTCACCTTACTGGAATCGCGCCAGGCGCGACTGACAGCAGCCTGCAAGGAAATCGCCGACTGGGTCGACCACCAGGGCGGACACCCCGCCGCAGTGCGCATCCGCGACCGACTCAATGACATCGAAAAAGATGCCCCTTCGATCCAGAGCGCCTTGTCTTCCCTCAGGCCTGCGGAACGGCCACTGCCCAAGTTTCGCTGATGTGCCACACCGGTTCCCCCTGAACTCCACCGGTTGAAACCCGATGGAACAACGGCATTCCTTTGCCCCTCGATATTGATAGGTATCGATGCAACAGCCGTCAAAAGGGAGAACCACCATGAATGCCAGAGTCCTGCTGCTCATCGCCTGCGCCTGCCCCGCCACCGTCATGGCGCAAGGGTGTGAGGTCGTTAGCCGATCCCAAAGCCAGGCAGTACCGGAAATCGAAACCCGTAGTTGTTACGAGTACGAGGGCGTGCCTTCGCAAGCCATTGGCTGGTCGTGCAGCAACGAAAGCAAGGGTACGTTGAGCACCGAAAAGAAACCCGTCGAGCGTTGCGCCGAGGGCTATGTGGCCACCTGCCAAGCCAGGTTGACCCAAGAAGCCCTGGCCAACCCACACTCCACCAGCAAGGACCCAAGCGCCGGTTCGGCGAATATCCCGGACAACGCGCAGGTCACCTGGTATTACTACGACGCGCAAAAGCTCCAGCAAGCCCGGAAGGATTGCGAGACCACCGGCGGCCAATGGAAAAACCGCTGACCGGGTGGCTCGCTTCGCCTGCGTCAGCCCTTGCTGTGCTCCGGCGATGAAGGCGGATTCTTGACACCTCGCGGCCCGGCCACTCCCCAGATGATCAAGCCCACTACAGGCAAGATGATCAGAAGCAGTGCCCAGCCTGCCTTGGTGCCAGCCGCCTTGTCGCTCCGAAAGACGCTGACGATTGCCCAAAGATCCACAAGCAACAGCAACACCGCGACGGCAATCCAGAAATAACTGGCTAGTTCAGACATGGCCTTAATCCTCTTGTCAGTCTATGGATTAGGCATGGCCGCCGTAGGTCCGTTCAAAGAATCTACCCTGCTGATTGCAATGACGATCGTGCAGCTACAAGCGCTCGTTCAGGTAGTCGACCCATTGCTCATAGGCCTCATGTTGACGCCGAACCGCCTCATCCCAGGCGGTCCCGGACATTTGATGGATACAGATCAGCGCCATCATTTCCGACGTCGCTGCATCGAGCTCGACCAAGAGCTCATGGGATTTGACTTTGAAATCTTCAACGGTGGTCATCTCTCCTCGCTCCCCCACGACGGGGCCGGCCAGTCCACCCAACATTGATGCGTTTTTTCGGCGCTGATTCATTTTTGGCGATGATCGGTCATTGGCGCAGCCTATCCTCCCTGTCCGCCGAACCGTTCGCGAAATAAACGCAGCCTTTTCCCTTGGGCCGCGTTCCTACGGTCATGGGGTAACAAAATCTTTGTTGAACACTTGAATCGAGCAAGGCTCAAATATTGCAGTAATATTGCAATTTAATGACAGTCGAGGTTGGGCGAGGCATGAAAATTCGAGCGACCGTCATCTGTGAAGAAGATCGCCACATCCTGCTGGTGCGTAAACCCGAGCGTCGCTGGGCCCTGCCCGGCGGCACCGTCGAGCGCGGCGAGACCCATGCCGATGCCGCACTCAGGGAGCTGGCGGAAGAAACCGGGCTGAGCGCCGAAAACCTGCTTTATCTGATGCAGTTCAGTGAAGACGGCACCGAGCATCACGTATTCGAAGCTTCGGTCAACGACTCGACAGCGGCCAGGCCACAGAACGAAATCAGCGACTGCGTGTGGCACCCGCTGGAGGCCATCGCCCAGCTGCAGATGAAAAAAGGAATGCGGGAGATACTTGAGGCGTTTCGACGCAGGCTATAGACGTCGTAAAGCACCTTCAGTCATTGCGGACCATCGCCCAAATTGCGGACCAGAAACAAACAAGGGTTTGCATCAGCTTTCGCCCGCAAACCCTTGATTTTAGATGGTGCCCGAAGCCGGAATCGAACCGGCACGCCCTTACGAGCGGGGGATTTTAAGTCCCATGCGTCTACCAGTTTCGCCATTCGGGCGGTAGCGCGGTAAAGCCGCATGAAACTGGCAAATAGTATCTGACAGGCTCGCGGCGGGTACAACAGAGGGGGAAATATATACATCCATCCCCGGTGAAGCAAGGTCGCCATTGCCCTTTTCAAGACAAAACCTTTCATTGCTCCGCAAATAAAAAAGCTCTGTAGATCATGGATCTACAGAGCTTTTTAAAAGTGGAGGCCGAAGTCGGAATCGAACCGGCGTAGGTGGATTTGCAATCCATACACTTTTCTCTGTATTTCAATAGGTTAGCACCGGAAGCGTTCCGCAAGCTACTGATTTTTAACAGGCTACAGACCCCGTCCCGCATGTCTCGCGTTTTCAGTTGCGGAACACTTTTTTGGACCCAGAAGCACGTGGCAGACAGCTCGTCGCCCAATGCTCGCGTTAATCGCGCCGGCTCGATTACTGTATATGCAAACAGTATTAGGCAAGGCATGGTCATGGATCCCTACGAAATCGAAGACACCAGCGACTGGCTGGGCACCCCCACACCTCTGGAGATGTATAAGCACTCCTGCCTCATGCTCGAGAACGAGGTGCAAGAGCTGACCACCCAGTTGCGCAAAGCTCGCCAGGACATCTTCGGCTTGATCGAAATGCACGCCGCTGAAGCCAAGGAATGCGCAAAGCTTCGAGCTGAGCTGAGGGCGGTTCAGAAGACTCTGAGCAACCATTATCTGGAGCACACGACCTTAACGAACGCGGCGAGGTCGAAGATAGCAGGCCAGAGCGCCTTGATTGCCGAGCTATACCACCGGCTCAAGGTATATGAGGGCGACAGCCTGCCTGACGTGATACTCGGGCAATGAGTGAATCTGATCACCTGAGGGGTTCATATGTGCGGACGACTCTCGCAGTACACCGGTATTCACGACTTCGTGGCTGTGTTGAGCATGCCCAATGCCCTGGTCAGCGCCGTCGGCTCCCAGCCCCTGGAGCGGTACAACGGCGCGCCGTCGCAACAGCTCGCTCTGCTCCATCAGGAAGAGGACACGCTGCACGCCGACCTGGTGCGCTGGGGCTGGCGACCGCACTGGGCAAAGGATCGCGCCGCACCTATCAACGCGCGTGTTGAGAAAGTCGCTCACGGGCCGTTCTACCGGCCGATCTGGCCGAACCGCGCCATCACGCCGATCAACAACTGGTTTGAGTGGGTCGATGAGGGAGGCCCGAAAAAGCAACCCTACCTGATCCGTCGGCGGGACCAGGCACCAGTCCTATGCGCGGCCATTGGCCAATTCCCCACAGGCGGCCGGGAGCCGGGCGAGCACGACGGTTTCGTCATCATCACCGCCGACAGCGCGGGCGGCATGGTCGACATTCACGACCGCCGGCCCGTGGTGCTGACGCCAGAGCTTGCCCGCGAATGGCTGGACCCAGCCACGCCGAAGGAACGGGCCGAGCAAATAGCTTTACATCAGGGCGAATCGGCCGAGGCCTTCGAGTGGTTCAAGGTGGACCGCGCCATCGGCAATGTTCGCAACCAGGGTCCGGAGCTGATCAGGCCTATCGCCGACTCACTTCTTTAGCGTAGGACTGGCACGCCCGCAGCGCGATCAGCCCCCGGTCACCGGCGTCGGTGATGGCGATAATTCTTTGAGCATGCGCTGGGTCAAGTTGGGCTCTTGGTCTTCCATGAACCACGCCGCCGGCGCCGGCGGTGGGAGGCACTGCGTTGCAACTGGCTGGATCCTCGGCAAGGAGGACTGACAGCCGGACATCAGCAGTGGCAAGGCGATCGCGCAGGCGATCCTGGTTCGTTTGAGCATCGCTCAGTTCCTTGTGGTGGGTTTGGTCATTGGCGATCAGCCGTTGCTCCAGGGCCAGGCGCCTGCCCTGCTCGGCCTGGACCTGTCCCGCGGCCGCGCTGCTAATTTTGGCGAGGTCGGATAGATGCGCGTTGGTCTGTTCGGCCAGTCGGCCGCTATACCGCCAGTCCTGCACTTTCCATGTCGCGCTGATCACCAGGATCAACGCCACGGCCACACCGGCGATCAGCAGCTTCAGGCTGGCGGGATTCATGGCACGTCCTTGAAGAAGATGTGGTTGCCCAGGCGGAAAGTCTGGGTCGCGTCTTTGATCCAGGCCGGCGGCTTCGGCATCGTGGTCGCGTAGTAGTGGGTCGCGCCGTTGGTGATGTCAGCCTCGGCGCCGGAGATAACTAGATCCGCCGCACGCTGCGCCTGGGCGAACTGCGTCGGCGGAATCTCCTTGGCGCCGCTCAGGTAGGGATAGTTCGGGTCGTTCTTGTTCCAGCAGCTGAACTGGTACGGCTTCAGGCAGACGTCGGCATAGCCTTCTCCCCACCAAGATCGGTCCTTGCCATCGTTCACGCGGTTGCGGATCACACAGGCCACGGCCACCTGGCCGGCGAAACCTTCGCCGCGGGCTTCGCCCCACAACGTGCGCCCGAGGATGTCGCGGTCCTTTTCGGTCGGTGCCATAACTTTTTCTCCAGGAAAAATCGCCCGCTCTCGCGGTTCGCTCTTGCTAAGTCGATGATGATTAAGCTGATGGCGTGCTCAGCCGATATGTACCTCATCTGGTACAATCGACCGATTTACCTACCATTGGGATATGTGCTGTGGAAAAACGAAGGATCGAGGCTGTTGATTACTTACGCGGCTGTATGGCGCTGGCAATCATGTTCTATCACTTTATCGGATGGAGCTCCGGCGTCCCCGACGGAAACACCGTGCTTGGCCGCCTCGGGGTATATGGTGTTTCGATTTTCTACATCCTCAGCGGCATGTCACTCTATGTTGCTTACAACAATGTCTCTTGGGACAAGAGAGAAATATTGACATTTTGGAAGCGTCGAATACTCCGGATCGCTCCACTATACTGGGTTGCTTGTATAGCTGTTCTAGTCCTATTGAAGGGATATAAAAATCGCTCATTTGAAACCATTATCGAAAACCTGACATTAACATTCAGCTTCCTCGACTATTCGAATTACATCCCAACCGGCGGATGGTCAATCGGAAATGAAATCTGCTTCTACATCGTCTTCCCCATCCTTCTTGCCTCAGCAAAAAATATTTATGCATTTACATCACTATGCATAGTGCTGTTTGCTGCTTACTTACAGTTCGCTTTTTTCACATTGAGCGATGATTCCTCCCTGGTGATACAATGGAAATTGTATATTCACCCGTTAAATCAGGCATTCTTATTTGCGGGTGGCATCATCCTCGCCAAGGTAAGCAGCCACGCTCGGCATTCTACGCTTCCACGCTCAGCGTACATTGCGCTTTTTTTTCTTAGTTTAAGCGGACTGTTCCTGTATGGAGATACTCCTAGCGGAATAAACCTAGTAACCTCGACGAATCGCTTAGTATTCACCGTGTTTAGCCTTGCAGCTTGCTATGCTTGTTTCAATCTGAACGCCGCTGGAAAAAGCTGGTTCGAGAAAGTGCTAAAGCACCTTGGCAATATATCCTATTCTGTTTACATGCTGCACGGCTTTCTGTTTTTCTATCTGCAAAAGCATTTATATAAAGGTTTTGTTAAAAACCTCACCTTATCTCAGTTCGCTTTTTTCATAGTAGTGCCGATAGTAATAATCGCAGCCACTTACTGCTTCAGAAAGATCGAAACGCCATTTATTAGACTAGGGAAAATAACCTCAGGCCCATTTAAAGAGCGACTAAAAACGGCGTTCTCTCGCCCAGCAGCTCGCACTGATTAACAACCCGCTGTAGTTTTATCGGTAGGCATGATGGATAATCTTAAGCGTCATGCCTACCCAAGGGGGGGGGGGGTTATCATTGCGCAAGGGAACCAACACCGTCTGGCTCGCGCCCCATGTATTCAGTGTTAACGACCCACTCGTCCCTATCTTGCTCATGCAAGGTTGATTGCTCGTCCGCATAATCCAGACTAACAACCCAGTATGGCGCGCCATCAGGGACAACTTGACTAGCCAATGCAAACATATCTGTCTGTGGATCAGCAGCCCGCAAAATGCTCACAGGCCGATCAGCGCGCTGAAAAAAAACAATCATTTCCATGAAATAACCACCTTCAGTTAGTTAGCTGAGAACACAGCGACGTCGATATTTGCAAAGTCTGTTCTGGACGTTGCGGAAGCCGAAGTAGAAATACTCACAGACGTAGTGCTCCTTGCATATACGCCCACGCAACTGATCCCAGTAATTGGTGCGGAAGTAGTGGTGCCGGACGCCACAGCGGCGTAATTTGCATCAGATTCAGGAGTGCTGAACATCAGTGTGTAGTCGCCCACCCCGTTATCTATAACGGAAGAGAATCCCGAGGCGCTTCTGATGGCCGGCGTTCCGGTTCCGTTGAAATTGCACCATGCCTTAACCCGGTTCCCAGCAGGGAAAGCGGCTTTCAGCTTTTTTGGCGTGACGATGGTTGCGTCATCAACACCTGCGTTCGTTAAAGCTTGTGTTGCGACCTTGGCTACGCCAGTGACCGTTTCAGTTGCCAGCGTGGCGGAGTCGATAAAAGAGCTCCAAGCAGACCACGACCCGCCATTGTAAGCTCGCTTGTAAGCCACTCTGGTGGAAATATCGATGCAACTTTGCGACTTACCGGCAGTGCCGCCGGCCCCCCTTGTTTCACCAAAGACGATGCCGATACCAGGGCTATTGGCCGCGCCAGGAGCCGCATAAAAATAACCCGGACCAGCGTTGTTCAGATCCGTGACCAGGGTGGAGTCGCCCAGGCCGTATGCCGCCTTCAGGCCTGCAGGCGTAATCGCTCGCAGCGCATCGGCACCTGCCTGGATTTCTGCGTCTGTGGCAATTTCGATAATGCCCGCTCTTGTATCAGTAGCCGTTCGCGATGCGAGTCCTGCAGGTGTTACGGCTCGAACAGTATCGGTGCCAGTCTGGGTCTCCAAGCTAGTTGCGAGCTCAACGAGCCCTTTTTCCGTGGTCGATGCATCGGGCGGCGAGCCAGGAATCGCAGCGGAAATCTTCAAGTTCAACGCCGCCAAGAGCTGCGCGTTGTTGTCCTCGTCCGGAGTCAGCCCGGCGGACTCAATGACGTTCAAAATTTCCTCAGTGACAGCGTTGCCCCATTGAGCAGGGATCAACGAACCAGGGGTTCCCGCTACCACATCTTCGTCAACAAATTCGCCATCGACTAGGCCGACACTCGGTACGCTTTTCGGAAAGTCCACGCTTTATCCCTCAGTTGTAATTTATCTGTACGACGGTGTGCGCCGGTGCCGCGCGCCGGATCTGGCATTCGAGCGGGTTGCCTGGATTCACGCCGAAGCGCTCGCCCCAATAACTCGCGCCGAAACGCCGGCCCTGCCGTTGGCGGCCCCCGGTGTTCAGGGTCCACATGAACTGGGCGCTCCATCCACCAAAGCGCGCCACGCCAAAACGAGAACGCCCCATTCGGGGCGCTCGGTGTTCGGTAATGGTGGCGTCGGGGTAGCCCTGGCTGACGGCTATGTCGATGAAATAGGAGATGCTTTGCCCGCCCACCTCGACGAGCCGCCGACGAACCGCCAGGCGCCTATCCTCAAACGCGGGGTTCAGGCCCAGGCAAGGATCAGGTAGGCCCATGATCGCCTCCCAATCGGGCACCAGCTCGCTCACGTCGGCGGGGTCCATCTCGTTAAGCAAGTCCACTGCACGGGCATCGAGCCGGGCGAACTCCTGCGACACGCCAGAGAGAACCAGCGCGATTTCCGGCACCAGTTCGGGATCCCAGGCAGGGCCGGGCGGCAGCAGGCCACTCAGTTGCTGCCGATACTGATCGGCAGTTCGGGCTACAGCCATGTGATGCCTCCGAAGGTGAGCAACTGGTTGATGCCCGCCGGCACGTCGGCCACAGGTGATACAAGGTCGTGGTCCGTTTCGCCGGCCGCGCCGCTGATGGCCTGGGCGATGTGCGTCAGCAGCAAGGTTTCACCCAGGCCGGCCTCACGATCGTGCAGGTCAATCAATTGGGCCTGGATGGCCGCGCGAATGGCCGTGGTGTCCGGCACCGGGTGAATGCTGTAGGCCACCGGCACCTCAACGGGCGCCAGCACGTACAGTTCAGCCGTCACAGGGCGAAGCGGCTCGATGTAGGCCATCACCTCGGCAAGCTGGGCAGGATTGGGCACTGGCACGTCGTCACCGTCTCGCATGACGAACAGGCCCACCGTTCCGGGTCCGACGTAGTTGCCTCGGCACCAGGCCCGGGTAACGCCTGGCACCTCAAGCGCCCAGGTTTCGTAATCTGCCGCCGACCCGCCGTGCGGGATGACGCGGTACGAGCGAATGACCCGGGCACGAAGCGACTCGATGCTCTCTTGCGCGATGCCGCCAGTGAGCCCAGGCGCCAGCACCGTGAAGCTGTTGGTAACGCCTGCCACGGGCTGAACCAGGGTAAGGGCCAGGCCGGTATCCGCGTTGCCCAAGGTTCCGGCGTCTACCGCTTCCACCGCCACGGTATTGAGTCCCGC
Source organism: Pseudomonas alvandae (assembly GCF_019141525.1). Lineage (GTDB taxonomy): Bacteria > Pseudomonadota > Gammaproteobacteria > Pseudomonadales > Pseudomonadaceae > Aquipseudomonas > Aquipseudomonas alvandae. The sequence continues at coordinate 2,917,030 of NZ_CP077080.1, read as the reverse complement.
AACGGTGGTGACGTTTGTGGTTACCCGGTAGGTACGACCGTCCGCTGCCTGGAGCACGGTTTCAGCATCAACCACGGCGCCCGCTACAGCGGTGAACGAAGCCGTCCCCGACGCAGGCTGCGCCGGGTTTCTCGGCTGGGTCAGGCGCAACTGGGCAATCCGCTCCAGTGTTTCTTCGTCCGCCCGGTCGGGCAGGATCTGTTCGGCGATCCAATCCAAATAGCCGTACAGGCCATAAGCGGTACCGGCCAACGTCCGCGCCAGCACCTGGGCATCCGAACGGCGAAGCGTGTCGCTGGCAAGGTCGCTCTGGGTGCGATCGACCAGCACCGGCAGCGAGGGCGTTTCAAACGGCATAGATCACCTGCCATGTCGGGGTGGATGGGATTTCCAGGCGCGTGCCGTCCGCAATGGTCAGGACCACACCGAGGTTCAATCGGTTGGTATCCGCCCTGTTGCTGCTGATGGAAACGTCCAGGACATGCCCGTCATCAATCAGCCAGCGCAGCGCCTCGGCGGCATAGAACTCCGCGTCACGCTGCGTGGCGTCGGTGAGCTTGACCCGGCGCAGCAACCAGAGGCGCGAGCCGATGCGGTCGTCGGCGATGGCCGGGTAACTGTCGCCCCACCAGCCGTACAACTGGTCATCGTCTACCGGGTCATCGGTATCAGCGCGGCGCCAGGTGTACAGGCTGATCACCACCGCCCGAATCAGCGCGGATTCAACGGAAGGTTGAGTAAGCATCATCCCCCCGCAGCGGGCGCGCCGCTTTGTCCGCTACCGGCCTGGACACCGGTGTGTACGTGGTTGATCTGGCTGATGCCACCGGCCAGCTGGTCGCCTACAGAAACAATCTGGCCGGTCTGGTTGATCACCGGCGTTTCGAAATTCACCGCCGTCGTGGCCTTGATGTTCAGCGTGCCGGTTTCGATGTCGATAATCCGGCCGCGCTTGAAGTGGATCTTGTCGCCCTCATCGGTGTAGATCGCGACTTCGCCGGGCTTCATGGACTGGATCCGGTACCGGCGATCAGCCGCGACCAGCACCACAGCGTGGGAGCGGTCGCCGCCGATAAAGGCGGTCAGCACCTCGGCGCCAGCCAGCGGGTTGCTGGTGAAGCCGTAGGGCTCGAAGTGCTCGGCGTTGTCCTTCAGTTCGCCGGCGGTGAGGCGCATCTGCAAGGACTGCATTTTCTTCAGGGCGTCGACGAGCACCACGGTGCCGCGGGCCAGCATGTTTTTCACGGTCATTGTTTTGGCTCGTAGTCGGCTGGAATCAGGTATTCGAAGTTGTCGGCCTTGCCGCCCTTCTTCAGCTTGCGGTTCTTGTGCGGGTCATGCGGTTCCGGCTCGTAGCTGTCCGGCGGCCCGACTTCCATTTTCGTGATCATGCCGCCCTCGGTCAGGGTGTAGGTCACCCGAGCGATCAGCATCCAACGGTCGAAACCGATGATGGGGTCGATCACGCGCACCAGGGTGTTGTGCTTCCAAAGCGCCCCGTTGGTTTGGCGCCAGCCCTGAACGGTGTAGGTGGTGGTCAGCGCCTTGCCCATACGGGTGCCGCGCTCCCAGTTGGCCCGGGCCTGCGCAAGCTCGCTGGTCATCTGCCCAGACTCTTGAATGATCAGCACCCGCTTACGGGTGGTTCGCTCATCGGTCAGCACCGCCGACACTTCGGCAGCCGCCTCCCCAAACTCATCGTCCGTGCCCGAGCGCTGGCCGAGCACCTGGTATTCGGAGAACACTCCGGAGAAATCCAGCGGCGCGCTACCGGTGAGGATGTTCTTGCCGACCTCCAGATGATCGAAGGACCGGCCTTCACTTCCTGGCCGGGCTAGCACGGCCATGCCGCGCGCATCGTCGGTGGAGAACACCCGGAACAGCGTCAGCAAACGGTCGATGGATTCGAAGGCCGTCTCGCCTGGCTCGATGGTGTGGTCCGACAGCTTCGCGCCTTCGGGAATCTCGGTGCGCACGGATATCCCATACGGCGCCGCCAGCGCCCTGACGATGGTGAGCACGCTCTGGTTGTTCCACTGGCCCGGCTTGTTCACGGCCGCGCAGTCCACCAGGTCGGCAGTCAACGACCGGCCGCTGATGGTCGTTGTGATTTGCTGGTGGTCGTAGTCGATCGGCGAGGAAAACACCCAGCCAGTCAGCACCAGGTCGCCGCCGATACGCACATGGCACTTGGCACCCTGCCGGATCGGTACCGCGACGTTCTGCCCAGGCCATTTCCAGGTGATGCTCAGGGTGAATGACCTGGCCTGATCCTCGAGCCCAGCGGTGATCTCAACCGATTTCCAGCCGGAGTAATCCAGACCGTCAACCGCTAGGCTGACGGTGTTCTGATCTTCGGTCATGTTTACCTCTGGGCGATTTTGATCGATGCCGCCGGAACAAAGCCCGGATGACGGATGCGATTGCGCTGCACGACTTCTGCCGAGCGGGTGGCATCGCCGAAGCGCTGGTAAGCCAGCACCAGGGCCGACATGGTTTCGGGCGGCGTGACGTCAACCAGCCGCACCCCAGACTCGGCAACCGCCGTCAGGTGTTTCACCAGGGTCTGGCGCAGCGTGTTCATCACGACGTAATGAGCGGGGTCGGCTTTCAGCGATGCTTCAAAAATCGCGTCACTGAGGCTGTCTCGCAGCTGCAGCACGTCGTCCGCCACGGGCACCTCTGGCCGAACCACTGGCAAGATGGCCTGCTGCTCAACGCTGGGCGTCGAACCGCTGGAGACAGGCTGCGAGGCGATGGGCATTTCACTGATGATCAGCGCCATCTGAACCAGCAGCGCGTCCTGTACCAGATTTGCGGTGGCCTGGGCCGCGGCTGCCGAGTCGATGCCGCCGGACTGGCTCACAGTGTTGATGGCTGTCACTGCCTCGGTTTGCTGGGTGGTGGTGGCCACCGCATTCTTGTAGCTCGAACTGGTGTCAGCGAAAGCGCTGTCCTGCAACGAAAAGTCGTTGAAGTAGCTGGAGAACAGCGACGACAGCGCCCCTGGCGAGTTCATCAACGACTGGGCGAACCCCGTCAGGTTGGTGAATACCCCAACGAAAGGGGCGAACTGTTGCTGGATGACCGCGTAGACGTTCGACAGGCTATTGCGCAGGCGGAGCAGGCCCAGGCGGGCCTGATCAACCTTCGCCATTGCCTGCTTGTACCGCTCCAAGGCCGATCCCAGCATGCTGTCCGACGCTTTCACCACCTGCTGCTGGCTGTTCACCTTGGCCGTCGGGAACGTCAGCGGTTTGTCCGGGTAGAACGTCAGGTCAAAGCTGACCATGCCGCCGGCGGTGAGCTCGTGAGACAAGTTGCAGTCGCCTACCTTTACCTGCATGCGCCCAAGCCAGGGGTGAACCAGTTCGCCTGGGCCGGGGGTGTCCAACGCCTCCAGCAGTTTGTCGCGCCGCTCGAAGCAATCGTCACCGATCACCCACGCGGTCATGGTGTGGATCTGGGCTTGCTTGCCTAGCTGTTCGAAGTAAGGATTGTCCCGCTGGGGGTATTCGTGAAGCTGCCCTTTTTGGCCGACCGGCACCGACGCCCGAGGGATCAAAAAACTGATCCCTCGGAACGACGCCGGCAACAGCTCTTTGCGCCAATCGCGTGCCATGCTCTACCCCTTCATGACGCCCACGGTACGGGTACCGACGTTGGGCTTGATGTTCAGCCCCGGCTGGTTGGTTTTCGGCTGCTCGATCGTGGTGCCCGGCGGTGCGCCGTTCAGGTTGATGTTGAGTTCGCCGTTGAGCTTTTGCCCGTTGGTGGCAGCGGTCTGCTGTAGGAGCTGGTTGTTGCTGATGCCGAACGCCTGATTGTTCATGGCCTGGCGGGCGGCGGCCGATTGAGCGGCATCCGCCATCAGCAGCTCACCGGTACCACCACCAGCGCCCGCGTTGCGTTTCTGCTGGGCTTCGGTGAAGGCGTTCACTTTGTCGGTGGCGGTTTGGATGATGCCTTCGCCGCCCTCCCCGCCGCCGAACCACTTCATGATCGGCTCGATGATGGGGCGCAGCTTTTCCCAGAGCTGCTGGAACCAGGCGGTGATGGGCGCCCAGTTGTTGATGATCATCCCCAGCGGCGACCAGTCGAACATGGTCTTGAGGAAGTCCATCACCGGTGTTGAAAGCGCCCGTAGCAGATCCCACAGCGCGCCGAAGAAAGTCGTAAGAGGCCCCCAGTTCTCGGCGATGCGCCCTAGGGGCGTCCATGCTGCAAAAGCTTTGAACCATTCCCACGCCGCCAGAACCGGCTGCCGAATCTTCTCCCAGAGTTGTTCGAAGTACGGAGCAACGACCGACCAATTAGCAATCAGAATCCCGGCGGCGAGAGCGATCCCCCGGACGAGTAAGCCAACCGGTGACAGCGCCATGACAGCACTCAAGATTTTGGTAGCCACTACCGCACCCATAACGGCAACGCGCAATACACCGAAGGCGATGCCCGCCGCCAACACGCCCTTGATCAAGCCGGGATGTTGCGCCGCGAGCGACGACAAGCCGGAAACCAGCGGACCGATCAACGTCATGACGTCGTTGAATGGTGGTAATAGCGCGGCCCCCACCTCGACGCCCAACCGCGTGACCTTGTTTGTCAGCAGTTGCATGGCGTTGGCGGTGGTTTTGGAGCGGGCGGTGAATTCTGCCTCCATGGACCCGGCGAATTTGCCGTCCTTGCCTACTGCGCCGAAACTCTTCTTCAGAAGATCGAGGTTGGTCAAGAGGGGCGCGATTGCGGACACCGATTCGGTACCAAACAGCTCAGTAAGCAGGCCGGCCTGCTTGGCAGGATCGACTTTGGCGATGCGCGCAAGCACATCCTCAATCGTGCCTTGAGCATCTTTCTGCATGCTCTGGGCGACTTGCTTCACATCCAGGCGTAGCGATTTGAAAGCCTGGGCCTGTTGTTTAGTGGCCGAACCGCCTTTTGTCAGCGCCAGCATGAAGTTCTTCATGCCGGTAGCGGCGACTTCGCTGGGCACCCCAACACCCGCCAGGGTTGCACCCATTGCCGCGATCTGCCCGGACGCGAGTCCAGCTATTGCACCGAGCGGACCGATACGGGTCACGATGTCGGAAATCTGCGCAGCCGAAGAAGGCCCGATGTTGCTCAGGTAGTTGATCTGGTCCGCCAACTTGACCACTTCAGGCTGGGTCAGTTTGAAGGACGTCCGCCACTTCGCCATCATGTCGCCCGACTGCTCGGCGGTCTGATCGAAAGCGATACCCATCTTCACCGCGTCTTCGGCGAACTGCTTCAACTCACCCGCGGCGAAGCCGGCCTGACCGCCAGCCGCAACGATTGCGGCAATGCCAGTAGCCGCCATCGGCAGCCGCTCCGACATGTCCAGGACGTCCTGGCCCATCTGCTCGAATTGCTTGGGTGTTTCGAAGGTGACGACCTTTCGAACGTCGGCCATGGCCGTTTCGAATTCCATCGCTGCTTTTGCGCCAGCAATGAATGGCGCAGCGAAAGCCCCGCCCTGGACCAGGTCCTTGAACCCGATATTCCCCAGACCTGAACTGTTCATCTGCTTGCGGAAACCCGCAACGTTTTTGCGAATGCCCGCCAGCGTCGGCGACAGCTTGTCGACGCCGGTGATCAACGCCTTGAGCTGGAACTTGTCCGCCATCACTGCACCTGCTGGGCTGCGTTAATTCGTTGGGCGTGCTCCAGGGATTCGCGGAGCACATCAAGTGGCCTGGCCATCATCTGTTCGGGGTCAACCTTCCAGAACCAGGCCAGGTCATAGGCGGCTGCAATCAGGTCGCCGATGGCTGCGACGCCGCACTCATGAAAAAACTGGCAACCGCCCAACTCAGGGCATTCAGGTCGGACAGGTCCAACTGATTGACCGACGAAGGGGGAATGCCGGCGCAGACCGCGATGTATTTCGCGGCGACGTCCATGTCCAGGCTGACTTCCTCGTTCTTGTCGAACTTGTACGGCAGCGCCTTGATCGCCCGTACTTCCTGCACGGTGGGCCGGCGCAAGGAGAGCACGGTCAACGGCTCACCGTGGGCCTCGATCGCGACCTGAAGTTTCTGAACGTGACTCATTGCCAGCTCCCTTTGATGCCGTCGAATTGCAGTTCAATGGTGCCGTCGTCGCCCTTCGACGATGGTTCGTCCACCAGGTAGGCGCCGGCCAACACGTAGACCGATGCGTTGCTGAATTCGCAGGTCACGGTCATGTCGCGACCGTTGGTAAGCGCCTTGATCGGGAAGTTCGGCGTGTGCACCGCTGTCACCTTCAGGGAAGGCGTCATTGCCTCTTCCTTGTAATAGCCCGGGTAGACCGTTTCTCGTTTCACGTCCATCAGCGGGGCTTCGGCGCCACCGGTGATGATCAGCTGTTCGCCGTCCACTTTGACGTAGACGGTGCCCGCTACTTTTTGACCCATGGTCTGTGTCTCCAGAATGAAAAAGCCCGCACTGGGCGGGCTGGGTGTCGTGGGTCGGGGTTACGCCGCTTCGTCGTATTGCAGGCGGAACTGGTTGAGCAAGGCGAAGACGCGCAGGCCGTTGATGTAGTCCGGCGGGAACAGCACGTTGACCCGGCTCGGGTCCTGCGTGTCGCGCTCCACCACCAGGTGCTGCGCGAACAGCTCGGCATTCTCCACGTGCCCTTCCAGCTCGAGCTTGGCGTATTGCGCGATCAGCTCACCACGGATGACCGCCGGGGTGACGATCGGCTGGCCGGCGCCGAACGCGGTGCCATCGCTCGCCAGCTTGTGGCGACCGTACTTGCTGGTGATCACGCTGCGCATCCGGCGGATGATGAACGCCGACTGGTGCATGGTCTCGCTGTCCAGGTAGGAGTTATCCGCCTGGCCGAAGGGGTTTTTCTGGTAGGTGGTGATCGAGCGCTGAATGCGCACGTAACCGCCCTCGTAATACGCCGTGGCGATGCCGTAGGTCAGCAAAGACTGGCGCTCGGTCAGGGTGAACCGCTCACTGGCCGGCGCTGGGTCCAGGCCCGGCAGGCTACCGCTCTGGGTAGGCCGGCTGGCATCCGCCGAGATGAACACCGCCGTGCGCCCAGCCAATGCGGCAGCCTGAACCCACACCGGCTGCGGAACGCCCGTCTCGACGGCCTGGATGGTGACGTGCTGGTCGTTGCGCGCCTGGCCTGCCGCTACCAGCGTGCCGATGGTGCCGCGCTTGGCGCTGTAGACGTGGCCGAACAACTGCTTGGCCCAGGACCAGCGACCGGTGTTGTCATCCATCGTGTCCTTCCAGACATTCAGGCTGGTCGTGTCGGACCATGGCATGCAGATGAATTCGAACGGCTCATCGCCCAGGGCCGCCGCGGCGTCCACCTGATCCGGCACGCCGACACCGCCAGTCATTGCCGTGGTGACGACGGTCAGGCCTGTCGGGGTCATTTCACCGTTGGACTTGCCCAGGCGGTTCATTGCGATGGAGATGTCATTACCGCTTTCGCCCGTCCATTTGCAGGTCAACGTCACCACACCGGCAACCGCCGCAGCCGTGACGGGCAAGTCTGGCGTTGCGTTGATCTTCACCGCCAGGGCGGCCGCGGCTACCGTTGGGGTTGCCGCCGAAGGCACGACCGATTGCACCCGGGTGCCACCGACGTACAGGTTCAGCAGGCCTGCCTCGGTCGCGGCGCCGGTGATGGTGACAGTCGATGTCGCCACGGTGCCGGTGTCGTTCTGCAACGGCAAGCACCAGATTTCGCCGATGGGATCGACCTTGCGCAAGATTTCGTACATCGCGGCGAGCATGGAGCCCTGGCCGCCGATTTCCTTCGCCAGCGCCACGCTGGACACCAGAACCAACTGGCCGATGCTTTCGCTGGTTGCGTTGTCGTTGACTTGGCCGACGATCAGCCGGCGCATGGCAGACGACGCGCTGTTCGCCGCCGAGTTATCCATCTCCGCGTAGAACAGCGGCACACGGATATCGGCCGGGATGTTGCTGAATCCGATAGCCATTATTGCGCTTCCTCAGCTTTCGCCGGCGCGCCGGCTTTGGTGGATGGGGCCTTGTCGGCTTTCAGGGTCACGTCGCCATCGGCCTGACGGCGGCGCCACCATGCGTTGTCTGGAACCTCGCGGCCTTCCTTGGGCAGCAAGTCGCCGGCCTCCGGGTCGGGCACAGAACGGCCAGAGGCCGGCACCACAGTGATGCGATTGGTCATGGTGTTACGTCTCCAGTGAATTGCGCTTCGATTCGCCCGTCCGGGCCGGGTCGTTTCAGGTTCGGGTCTGCTGGGTCGATGCAGTCCATGTTGATGTTCGCGCCGGTGAAGCCCGGCAGGCCGTCCAGCTCGTATTCCTGCCAAGTCTCCGGCGGCTCGCTCGCATGGTTTCGGCCAAGCTGGAATTCCGAAAAGAAGGTGAACTGATAAACGACGCGGGCCCGACTGATATGCAACAGCGCGCCCTTTCCGTATTCGATGCGGGTGTATTCCGGCCCAGGCTCCCAGCCAACCAGTGAACGCCACAGCTCGGCCCGGATGTCGTGCAGCAGGTCGTTATCGTCTTGCCCACGCTCGTCGGAGGTAGCCAGGACGATTACCACGTTGAACTGGTCGGTTATGGCCTGAAGCACCATGTTCTGCGCTTTGCTCGGCTCTGCCGCATCCGCCGTGGCGATGACGTAAGCAGCCGGTAGCGCGAGCTGGGCACTATCAACGACAGCATCCCAGTCGATACCGCCGGAAACCCGACCGGCAAAGGTTGGGCACGTCAGCCGCAGATGGGCAACGATGGGGTTCAGTTTCATGCTTGAGTCCGTTGGGGCAGCGATCAGCCCAGGGCGGCGGCGAACGCTGCCGAGAGAATCGATTGAACTTGCGAAGCCGAGTCCTGCAGGGCGTCGGCCATGTAGTTGTCGCGAGGCTTGATGCGCCACTCCCCAGCAGCGCGCTCAGCCAGGGCAGCAGCTCTAACGCCCTTTGCCCTTCGATTGGAACGGCCTTTACCTTGGCCGGGAGCGAGCTTTCCGAGCTTCCTGCCCTTCTTCACGCCGTAGTGCAGATACGCCGGATAGAACTCTTCCATGGCCGACGTTTTGGTGGGGGAGATCCGCACCAGGAAGCCGGAACGGGAAACCTTGAAGGTGACAGATTCGACGGTCGCGCCGGTCCTGTTGATGGGGTAGCCATCCTGGCCCTTACCCAGCACCAGGTTCATCTGGGCGCGCTGGGTGATCAGCAGGCCGACCTTACGCATGCCGGCGCGGATCTTTCGCTTGTCGAAGGCGTCACGCTCGAACTTGTCGAACCCCTCGAAGTGCAGGTAGCCCTCAAGCGAGGCCGAGTTAGACATAGATTCCACCCTCAGCTTGCACCGGGCTCAACTCTTCCACTTCCAGAACCGTGAACCGTCGATTTCCGTTCATATCCGTCACACGTCGAACCCGATACAACGTCGTGCCGTGTAGCACTTCGTGGGCGTCGCTCATGCCTTTCAGGTAGTAAAACGTTACCCGGTGTGTGATCTTGGAATCGATCTGCACCCCGGCGCTGTATACGGCTGTTCCTACAGGCTGGATCCGAGCCCATCGCTGTTTTTCATCCTTGAAAATAGGTTCAAGCCCCATGTCGCTTGCAGGCTCATCCTGCCTGAGCCTGATCGTGATACGCCGGTTCAGCTCCGATGCGCCGGGCTCTCTGACCGCCCCCTGCTCTCGCATGACCATATTCAGAACCTCGGCGGAACAGTGATGTCTGCCACCAAGTGGTCCAGGAAGTTTGAGGGAAGCTCAACCAGGGCCTGGCCCACTACGAACACTTCTGCGTGGCGGACAGCTGTAGCTGCAGCCATGAGCAGCCAGTTGCGCACGCTAGGGTAAGCCTCAAGGTCGGCGCGTGCCTTGTATCGAAGCCGCAGCAACCCCGAGGGGCGTCCGGAGGGGAAATACAAAAAGCTCTCCCGCTGGCCCTGGCGGAGTTCGTATTGCACGACCTGATCCGCCCAGCTTCCGTCGGGCTGCTGCGCTTCAATGGAAACGATCTCGTTCGCTTGGCCGACGTCCAAGGGACGTCCAGAACCAAAGTGCGCCGGCCATTCTTCTTCGTAAATCGCCCCTCGGATTGCAGCACCTGTTTTTGATTCGCACTGACCTGTCACCCCAGGGATGACGATTTGCTCAATCAGCTCAGACTGCATATCTTCCGGTTCCATCCGGCACTGATAGGCCACTTGCGCTAGGGTCAGAACGGGATCGCCGAAGTACTCGACTCGACGGGCCATGGCTTACGGCTTCTCGTCGGGTTCTTCCGGGTCAACCGGATCGACTGGATCAATCGGATCAACCGGATCGATGGGATCAATTGGGTCAACCGCGTCTGCTGGCTCTGCTGTCTTCCCAGTTTTCTTGCCTGTCGACTTCTTCGCTCCGGCACCAGCAGGCGCCTTATCAGAAACGCCAGGAGCTACATAAGCAATCGCTCGCCCTGACTTGATCAGCGAGGCAGCGGCATCGCTGTCGAAGCCAGCGATCTCGCCAATGGCATAACCACGCCATTCCTTTTTAAAGGTCACAATCTTCGTATTGGTCATGATGCTACCTGCATGAGAGTTGGCCCCACCACGCGGCGGGGCCTAGCAATTACATTCCGGCGCCCCAAGTGATGCCGGTACCCACGGAAATCGACTCGACGTGACGCGGGCCAAAGTCATGCTTGCTGATCACACGGATCAGAGTCTGGTCGCGCTGGAATGCGCTCACGGTGTTACCGGCGGCGTCCTTGTAGGACGCCTCGGTACTGATCGCGATCGCCAGCGTGGTGTCTTCACCGATGTAGCAATCGGAGAAATTCACGAAGTAGATTTCCGACTCGTCACCACCCACGCCCAGGTTTACCGGCACTTGAGTAGTTAGCGCGACTGGATAGCCCTTCAACATGCCAGCGTCGATCTCTGGATAAGCCTTGTTACCGTTGCCGTCGCGCAGCGATTGCAGCCAGCGAATGGTTCGTGGCGCCATGATCCAGCCACAGCCAGCCAGGTCGACGTTTGCCCCCTCCAAGCGCAGCATCATGCCGCCCAGGTACAGGTCAACGATGGCGAGCGTTGCGCCAGCAGGCGCCCCCATCACGTTGCCCGGCAGGGCCCAGTAACGGAGGCCCTTCGGCAACGACCCGGTGCCAGCACCACGAATAAAGTGAAGGTCTTCCGACAAGCCCATGCTGACCGCCAGATCACTGCTGACCTGGGAGTCGATGCGAGGGTTGACGCCTGCGTACGCCAACAGATCGTTGGAAATAGGCACGATCGCGGCAGCTTTCTTGGCCGAAAGCTTGAGGTCACCGAACTGCATATCAGTGATCGCGATGTCTTCCTCGGTGCCCAGGTAGGTCACCTGAGTATTTCCCAGCACGCGAGGCATGGTCAGATTGCCGTTATTCAGTGGCAGGCTGATTGCGCCCATCTTGCGCACCACGGATTTGGGCCGAAGCGATTCGATGACGCTGGTGCTGAAATTCTCTGGTACCAGCACCCCGCCGGAACCAGGGGTAACGGTAGAGAGCGCCATGTGCACATCGGCGCCATAACCACCGGTCTTGGCCATCTCAGCAGCAACTTGTTGATTACCGCCCGCCTGGACCATAAGGCGCACCATCTGCGCCATCGCAACACCAGGCTTGGTGGGTTCACTATGCACGGATACGTGCGTAGGGGAACCCTTGTTGCCTTGCGCGCTTTCCTCAACAGGCACAGCCGTCGAAGCCGCGAGACGCTCGACACTTTCGGCGCGAGTGATCTTTGCGGTCAATTCGTTGATCTGTGTTTCCAGCTGCGCAAACTGCGCGAGCTGCTCGACGTTGAGGCTAGCGCCACCCGCCTCGACTTGGGCCAACGCCTGGACCTGGGCAACCAGCTGGGCGCGTTCGCTACGCATTTGAAGTACAAGGGACATGGTGCCTCCTGGGCATAAAAAAACCCGCACGCGGCGGGTTCGACGACTGCCGCGAACGCGGTCAGATCAGGGCTTGAAAATTGAGTGCAGACGCACGGACAGCGATGCGGCCTGACTGGCGGGTCGCTCTGCTTACGGCGACCGCCTGGGACAAGTCGTCAACGGCTTGTTGCGGGCTTTGAAGGCGGTCGGCCAAACCAGCGTTGATGCCGGCCTGCCCTCGGTAAAGACCCGCCTCAGTTGCGATGACCTGTTGCACCGGGAGCCCGCGATAATCAGCCACCGCGTTGACGAAGAGCTGATAGCTCTCCTGCACGACGTCGTTGAGGTATTGCAGTGATTGGTCGCTCAATGGTTCATGAGGGGTCAGGTCGTTTTTGTGAGCGCCTGCAAAAACCGTCGTCACCTTGACGCCCATCCCCTCTTCCATTTTTGAACGGTCCATGTGACTGGCGATCACGCCGATCGAACCGATCCCACTGGTTTGGCTCACAACCAGTTCGGAGCATGCCGAACCGAGTAAGTAGCCACCGCTGTAGGCCATGAAGTTGACGATGCCGATGATGGGCTTTTGCTGGGTCATGGCACGGATATCTGCCGCCAGCTCAAACGCGCCTACCGCTGACCCACCCGGACTGTCGATGTCCAGGACGATACGTTCAACCATCGGGTCAGCTACCGCGTTGCGAAGTTGTGCCCGAAGTGACTCGTAGCTGGTCATCGTTTCGCACATGCCAATATGACTGCCGCGGCTCACCAGCACACCACTAACCTGGATCACTTCAATACCAGTCCGGGCGATGGCAGTACGGCGCTCTTCTTGCTGTTGGGCGATACGGTCAATTCCGTCATCGTCCCACAGCGCCGGACTGCCACCGCCACCGATGTTCACGATGTTCAAACTCATCGCCTGGTTGGCCCAGCGCACGCCGAGATCCAGCATGTCAGGCGTGACCAGCAGCGGCTGATTGAACAGCAGGCTGGAGGCTCGCAAGTAGTTTTTCATTGAGCGAGGATCCTCTCGATTTCGGCGTGCTGCAGCTCAAGCTGCGCGCGCACGTTAGGGTTGGTAAGGTCAGCCTTGCCTTTACCTGCGTCCACCATGTTCAGCGGCTGCAAGTAGATGTCTCCACCTGGGACCGGTGGCATGTTCTCCAGCCGACGAATGTCGTTGACGCTCAGCCACCCCCACTGCCGACCAATCGCGTAGGCTTCGTAGCGGCTCTTTTGGTCGCCACGTAACAGGCCCGAGAGGTTGAATTCGATGAAGTAGCTACGGCGATCCGCCGGCAAAAGAAAGTCGCGCATCATCGACTGTTCGTGACGCTTGACCCACGGGAGCAACGCAAACACCACAAACTGAATCATCAGCTGTTCAAGGGTGTTGTAGTTGGACTTCTCCAAGTCGTTGACCATGGGCAATGGGATCTTGTAGATCCGGGCGATATCGGTACCGGTCGTTTTCAGTATCCCCAGCACTTCCGCATCGACGTTGTTCATGCTGACAGGCTTGAAGGTCATCCCCTCTTGCAAGAGTGCGACCTTTTTGGCGTTGTCCATACCGCCGAACTTCTGGCCCCACTGATCGACAATCTTGTCGATGCTGCCCTGATCTTTAATCGCGGGCGCCTCTCGCGGCCTCTCAATCACGCCGGAAACTGAAACCCCGTTGGCAAAGCTCTTGCCGGTGTATTGCCTGACCGCCTGGGCCAACCCTAGCGACTCGGCATGCACTTCGATGGGCGATAATCCAACGTAGTGATTCGTGCTGAACCAGCGCACGTGATGGATCATTCGCATCGGTAACGTTTCACCACCACCGACCCGATAATACGGGAGCATGTCGCCGCCCTTCAGCACCTGCACCTTGTCGTTGCAGAGCGGCCAGAGGGCGGCGATGTTTCCGTCCTCACGGCGATCGATGAAGCTGTAACCGTTTCCCCTTAACCCCGCTGCACCCTGCATGCATTCACGGTACTCATAAGGCGTTTGGAAGCCGTTGGGTTGATAGCGCAGCACGTCGTAAGCGGGATGATTGATGGCGGGTTCGCGCTGGCCCTTGTCCATGCGCTTGTAGAGCTCGCAGGGCAACTGACCCATGGTCTCGGCCAGCAGCGTCACGCAGTTCTGGAGGATTGGAAGGCCCAAGGCTGATTCCGGGGTCACTCGTACTCCTGAGCTGTTGCGGCCACTGCCGATCAGGCTTCGCCATAACCCACTGCCAACGTCCGTCAGATTGCCGCGCTCGCCGAGCAGGTTTGAAAAAAACATGCTCAACCTCCTTTCGGTTTGGACTGCATCGCGGCGGCCGCTCGGTCAGCGAGCTTTGCCCAAAAGATAAGGCCGACGCCCGCCACGATGCAGCCGGCTGGAACGTGGACCATTGCCACGCCGGTTATCAGCAAACCGAACCCCAACAGCCCTGCCAACCAGGACAGGATGACCAACTTCATATGCCAACCCCTTCGTCATAGACAGATGTGCCGCCGCCCACCGCGGCCTTGCCGCTGATGCCGGTAGCCATGATTGCGGCAACAATGCCGTCGATACGGCCGGTGGCCTTGGCCTTGTCGGCCTTCCTGTTGTTGGCTGGGTCCGAAACGATTACCGCGTTACCTGCACACCAGGTCATAACTGGGTTGCCGTCGTGCCGCATTGTTTCGACCGACTCGGTTTCAACGACCGTAAAGTCAGCAGGGTCCAGGTCGATGACATCAGCCTCCGGCGCGAGCCCAAGCAAACGGCGTTCAAACTCATCCACCGCAGGCCCCATATCCTTGAAGCCCTGCCCGAAACCGATCATCTCCGGCAGCGTGATGTCGTATTCCGTCATCAGTTGCAGAAGGTCCTCCACGCGCCAGCGGTCGTAAGCGATGCGCTCAACATCGAAATACGCGCAGATGGTCACCAGTCGGCGGAGCACGTGAAGCTTGCTGATCGCCCTGCCAGGTGTGGTTTCGAGGTGACGGTTCTTGACCCACAGTGCATAGGGCACCTTGTCCCGATCTTCCCGCCCCTTGAGGTCGTCGTCCGGGATCCAGAAGTAAGGCAGCAACCGCCAGTGCGGGTCGTGCGGCACCGGCCAAAACAACAGCACGAAGGACGTCAAGTCAGTGGTGCTTGCGAGATCCAGCCCACCGACACAGCGGCGATTGCGCAACAGCCGCATCGGCACCGCTTCTTCGGCTTGCTTCCAGATGGCCCAGGAAATCCAGGGGGCATCAGCTTGCGTCCACTCGCAGAAGTTGAGGCGGCGCACAACGGACTCCTGTGCCGGAAGTCCTCGGGCTGACTTCACTTGCTTGCGCAGGTATTGGTAACCGGGGATCCCGTCGCTTTGCCCTTCGGCGACAAAGTGCAGAGAGGGATTAACCTTGGGCCAGCAGGACTCATCCTCGAACGGGTCGTCGCCTTCGTCCAGGGAACAGATGAACGCGAAGAAGCTATCGTCCTCCTCGATTTCCGCACAGATCCGCACGCCGAGGTCGTGGTACTGGCCGCAAACAGTCTTCTTGTCTGAGCCGCTGTTGGTGATCGCCACCACCATCGCCTTGCGCCGGTTTTTGGTACCGGCGCGCATCATGTTCACGGTGCTGGCTGTTTTGTGTTCGTGCAGTTCATCCAGCAGCCCCAAGTGCGGACGCGGGCCGGACTTGCCTTCGTCGGCGCTGATTGGCCGGAAGAATGAATTGGTGTTCGGATAGAAGAGGTTCCAGACCTTTTCATCGCGTCCCGACTGTACGAGCCGTGAACACAGATTTGCAGACATATCGACCATCGATACCGCGTCGCGGAACAGGATCATGGCCTGGTCGCGCTTGGTCGCAGCGGCGTAAATTTCGGCGCGCTGCTCGCCATCCGCGACCAGCCCATACAGGCCAATGCCCGCCACCAATGGGCTCTTCCCGGAGCCCTTTCCGGTTTCGATGTACGCGAAGTTGAAGCGGCGATAACCGTTCTGATTCATCCAGCCGAACAGGCTACCCACCACAAACGCCTGCCACGGTGCCAGCAGGAACGGCTTGCCCTCGTAATCGCCGCCGTTGAGGCAAAGCACCTCCTCGAAAAACCCGATGGCGCGGTTGGCTTGGGCCAGATCCCAAATCAAGCCGCGGGCCGGACCGTGTTCCAGGTCCCGCAGGTGGCGCTTGCAGGCGTTGCGGACGTTAGGTCCCGCGACAATTTCGCCAGCAAGCGTGGCGTGGGCGAATTCGGTTACGCGATCAGGTGAAGTACTTGTCTGCTGCTGCTCTTTGCTCATTGGGGAATAGCTCACCTTGTTGCGCCGGCGCCGTTTTCAAATTTCGCCGGGACATTGGCGAAAGACCGAACTGCGCGCCGGCAGCGTTGGCGCGCTTCTCGGCATCGTTGGCGAGCTGGCGGAGGACGTGCATTTGCTGCGCTCCCGTCTTGAACGTTTGGATATCGCCACCCAATTCATCGTCGGAGGTGGCATTGCGAGCGGCAATCAGCCGCTGGTACCGACGCCAATCCGCTGCCGCCTGGCAGTAAGTGGCGAGCGCCATCGAATCCAGCTCCGAGACGATGCCCAGCGAAATCAGCGCCGGTACCAGACGATCCCACTCCTCGACCGCTTCCACAGAAAGCACGTCCGGCATCGGAGGCGCACCCACAGGCACGATTGGTGCGGATGCAGCGGCCAGCAGATCGCCGACGTTTTCCCGGCCGCGATTTCCTTGCAACAGCTTGAGAACCGCAGGTTTACCTGGGCGCCCTGAGTTTCCATTTCCGGCCATAACAACCCCTGCCTATTGATACCCCCCCTCCCTCATTTTTCCCGACTTTGCGTAAAGAGGGGGGCGAGCGGTCTAGAAGAAATTCGGGAAAAAAGTTTTCACCCCCCCTACCCCCTGGGGTGCCATTTTTTGGTGCAGTTTTCGGGGGTGCCGGTCAGCGGTTCCAGTGGTGGCCCGGGTCCAGCGGCAGACCTTCTGCGGTGCAGCCAGGCAGGCGCCCGCTCTTCTCAATTCGTTGCTTGGTCGAGTCGTGACAGAACTTGCACAGGCCTGCCCAGTTGCAGGGGTCCCAGAACAACTTCCACGCTGCCTTGATGCGAGCCGGGTCACCGCTGTCCTTAGCGTCCTTCAGCTTGGGCGCAGTCTTGTGGTCCACCACGGTCGCGGCTACGGGCCGTCGATCCGTCGAGCACATCGAGCAATACGGGTACTGACTGAGGTAACCGTCGCGTGCCTTCTGCCAGCGGTACCCATAACCACGCGCAGCACTGCTGCCTCGGCGCACATCCGATACAGTTCCCATCAGCCCATCTTCCATACGCGAGCCAAGTTGCCCGCGCTCTGACACACCGAACCGACGAACACCGCGAGCAGCAACACCAGCGGCCACGAGTTGGCAGGCATCACTAACAGGCCCTTGCCGATGTACACCACCGCAGATCCCGCGGCGACCATCACCAGCCAGGCGAGACAGCTCATGTCCCGGCGGAATCGAGCACCGCGACGGCGGAACGTGAACAACCGAACGAACAACGCAACACACAGCCAGAACGTAGCCTGCGTCAGGATTTGCGGTACCAGAGGGCTATCCATCCTGCCTCCCTTGCTGATCAGCAATGAGGCCGCGCCGCTTGATGACAGCCAGCGCGACAGTAACCACCACAACCGACGCACCAAACGCCGCCGGCCCGGTGTACTTGAATGGCCTGGTACCGAACAGCTCAACTTCAGCCATACCAGGGGCGAACATGTAACCCATCACGAAAGACACCAGCAGGAACAGAACCCGTTTCCAGACCGGCAATTCCTCCGTGGTGGTGAAGAACACCAGCGAGCCAGCCAATGCACCAATCACGGCGAGCATATCGACACCCGCCAGCAGGCCAGTTGCAGCCAGTCCCACACCACCGGCCACGACAACAGTTGCCGGCTCACTCATGCTGATTACTCCGTCGCAGACACCCAAGGGGCCGAAAATAAAAACCCCGCCGAAGCGGGGTTAAGTGACCGGCCCAGGGTGGCCGGGTGAAGCTGCACAGCACGTGCGAGGTAAGCGCCAAGGCGCAAATTTCATATCGTGGTGACTTTTTACCCCCTGAGTACGGAACCGAAAAGGGGGCATTTTCGGTTATCCAACTCGACGAAGCTTTGACGCAACTTTGAGGAGACTTTGAGGTAAAGCACCCCGACCAGCGGTAAGCCACTGACGGGCATCGGCACGCTCGGCCAGCACCACCAGCAGCCGCTCATGCAGGCGATGCACTTGGTCGTAGTAAGTCTGCTTCGCCCTCGACTCGAACCCCAGCAAATGCAACTGCATCAACCAGGTCGGCGCCGGATCATCGCCGTAACGCAAACCGGCCAATCGCATCAGTCGGGCACCCTGCTCATCCTGCCGCCCGATCTCCGACAGAGCTGCCGCGACTTGCTGGGCGACCGCATCAGGCCCAGCCCCTGAACCCAGGATGATTCGCGATCCCGGTGTACCGCGAGGCGCCGACCCACCCCACTCCATGATGGTCGCCATCGGGCTGCCCATGCCGCCGGTCTCGCCGTTCAGCCGGCATTGCTCGCCCCAGTGTTTCAAAAGTTCTTCCATTGCCCCGATCATCGCCCTTCCCCTCGAAAAACCGAACCCGACACAAAAAAAACCTTACCCAACACAAACCCAACACAACAAAATCCCTTAAAAATCAATAGATTCAATAGCATTGTGTAACGTGTGTTGAGTGTGTTGGGTTTATTGGTCCTCGCATGGAGATCTTTTTCCGTCATTGGTCCCCATGGAAAATGTCGCGCACATGCACGCGCGCGAAGACAAACCCAACACACCCAACACAGCGCCCGCAAAGCCGCGTAGTTCCTGCCCTTGAACTGTGGTGGGTACTCGAAACCAACCCAACACACACCCGACACACCCAACACACTTGTTGACGTAGTCATGCCGCAGCCGCCTTGATGTGGTCCCAGTTTTCAACGTTCCAACCGGCCAACTTCGCCCGGGCTCGCCATTCCTCGACCTGCTTACCCAGCTGGGCCGCCTTGAGTGATGGGGCCGGGGAAGCATCAGGATCCACCGGAAAAAAGAACGCACCAAATCGCCGATTGTTGCCATCGGTCCAGGGTATCGCCCGGGTCTTATCCACCTCAGAACTGATGAACAGCGAGAATTTCGTCTGACTCATCACATGTTCTTTGTTGCGCTGGCACCATTCGAGAAACAATGAGTAGAGGTCTGTCGACAGGCAAGGTCCCCACAAACCATGTCCCAGCTCGCCATACTTCCAAAGGTGCAGGAATGTCTGCCAGCCAGCACGACTCAAGGCCACCAACCGCTCGCGGGCATCTGTGGAAGGCGGGCGCGTTCGCTGGTCAAAGTCACCAAGATCGATCGACAGCAACCACCCATACAGAGCCGCAACGCCGCCCGCCTCCAGTTCCTTGCCAATCGCCTTTTGACGTTCCACCGGCAACGTCTCCTGTGGCCACATCACCAGCATTCGCCGATCGCTCTCGCTGATGGGCCACGGCAATATCTCGTTGCTCAGGAACACGGCGTTCATGTGGTTGGCTTCTTCCCAACCGTTGATGAACTTGGACTCCATGCGTACCGTCTTGCCGGTGACGAGATGCTTAATCTTGCCCACCTGGTTGTAGCGTTGATCGCGGCTTACCACTTCCTCGAACACTGACCACAACTTACGGCTTTGCCAGGCGTTGAAATTGCTTTCCAACTGAGTTTGCCCGACCGTGGCCGCATACTGCCCGTAGAGCATCCCCAGGGCATCGGCAAACAGTAGGCTCTTGCCCGAGCCCTCCATGATCGAATGCATCAGCACGGCGGTGTCCATCTTCGCGCCCAGGTGTTGAAGCGGATAGGCGAGCCAACGCGTAAGCCAGATA
Source organism: Pseudomonas alvandae (assembly GCF_019141525.1). Taxonomy (GTDB): domain Bacteria; phylum Pseudomonadota; class Gammaproteobacteria; order Pseudomonadales; family Pseudomonadaceae; genus Aquipseudomonas; species Aquipseudomonas alvandae. The sequence goes on along the minus strand of NZ_CP077080.1, from coordinate 2,897,247 downwards.
GTCGCATTCTCGTCATGGTTGCAAAGGAACGAGATCAACCAACGCAGGTTCGCGCACGCCTCGTCATCGCGGACCGGCTCCAGGGGCAGCCCGTCGAACGTGTTGATGTAAACGCTCGGGTCTTTCGTCATCGTTGGGTCAAAGACGATGTGATCGACGTCAACGACGCGCCGGGCGCTGCTGTTCAACCACAGCGCATACGAGTCGCCCAATGCCATCTTCACGGCGCCTTCTGGAACGCGCCGCTTCTTCTCGCGATCCCAGACGTCCTTCGTACCGTCGATGTACACGTACCGCTCAGTTGGCGACATACCGAAGGCGCCGCCTTTCTTGCCTGCCATCCGCCGCGACTGCTCGATGTCACGTACGTGCTCGTCCGATATCAGCTTGCGCCGCTCGGTGTCCTCCAACCACAGCTTGGCCACCGGCTTGCCGACTCGGGCCTCGAACGCGGATTTCTTCATCACACGCGACTGGTCGAAGTCCCACACATGCGTCGTGCCTTCCACCAATGCGAAACGCCGCAGGACCTGCTCAATGGTCAACGCGCCCCCCGCGCCCCCGTCTACAGCCGGAGCGGCCTCGCTTTCGGTGGCGTCCGGGTTGGGCCCTGGGCCTTCATTCGATGGGGCCGGGGGAAGATCTTGTGGATCTGGGCGTGACGAATACTGCATGCCCAGCATGCGCGCAGCGTCCTTAACCGCTTTCGATTGATCGCCGTCGTGCTCGAGCAAACAGAACACCTCAAAGGCATCGTTCTGGTGACCGTTCGCCAGCGGGTCAGCGGCATGATGGGAATAGACCTTGCCGTCGTCACTGACCGTAACGCCGGGCAGCCCAGTACTGCTTTGAGAGAAAAGCCATTTGCTGCCGCGCTTGATGTAGCCGTGGGCACGCAACAACTCTTCAACGTTGTGGCCGCGGTTGAATTCGTCGATAACGGAAGGTGGTTTGCCGACTGCCGGCGCGGGCCGCTTTATCACTTTCGCTGGTGGGCGCTTGGGCTTTGGCGCCCACGGGCAAGCTGCCTCGGCATCGCGCTTGAAAATGTCCCAGTTTTGCCAGATCGCCAGCAGATCAGCGGGCAATACTGGCAGTCCTTCCGTTGCGCTAGGCGGCGTGCGCCAGACGTAGGGCTTTCCGGTACCAGGGTGGATAGATGGCGGCAAAACGTCCTGCACCAGTCCCGCGCGGAGTTCCAGCACGGTAAAGCGCTTGTATTGCTCCGATTCGAGCTTGGCAGCCGCCTCCCCTTCGACGTCACCCGCCGCTTTCGCCGCCCTGGCTTTCGCCATCAGCGCCTTATAGATCGTCCCGTCTGGGTCGTTCTCGTTCGGCCAGGCGAGCGAATGCCGATTAAGTTCGATGCCTTCAGGCACCTGGAACAAAATCCGAAAGCGTGCCGGGTTGCCGACAACAGGCGGAAAGACCAATGCCATCGCATCCAGGTCCAGCCCCAAGAGCTCGTACAGAACGTGTCGGGTCCATTGCACATCGTCTACGTCGAGCGAGCAAACGCGGCTCGGCCCCAGAACAACGCCGAGATTGTGATTGGGGTGTGCCTGCCAAAAAGCTTCAGCAGTGTCCGCCGAAGTGAAGTACCCGCCCGGCTTGTTCCAGCCCATTCCCTTTGGCGCTTTTTCACCTGGTTCAATCGAAACGAGGGCTAGACCGAAGGTTTCAATGTATCGCCGCGCCCACGCTGCCGTGGCCACGCTATTGGTCGATTCACTCATCTACGCCGCTCCCGCAACCCCTGGCAACTGACACAGGTTTCGCAACCCTCGATAGTCTGCTGACGAAGTAACGGGATAGGTTCGTCGCAATCCTCGCAAAACAGCGCGCTGACGCGGGACTTGGGGACGTGTCGGTTCCGATGCAGAGCGACCTCAAGGAGGTACTGGGCCTGGTCGTTGGCGCGATCGATGTCATCAGCCATTTTCGCGTTCCTCCATCGCCTGGCGTGCGCCAGCCATGATGCCCAACACAGCACGAATGACGTCGACGCCGTGTTTTTCCAGCAGCACTACTTCGTGCGGTTCCCAAACGTTGTCGGCTGCCCCTTCGTGCATGCTCGATACGAACTCGCCGGTTTCGTGCAACAAGCTGCCAACTGACTTCAACGCCTCTTTGGTCGGGGCTGCTGGTTCGGGCTTGTACCAGACCATACCCGCAGGTCGCATCAGAGCGTCCAACAACAACGGATTACCGGTCAGGCGAATGACCTCCTCGAGTTCATCGGGATCAAGCCAACGGCGTTCTTCATCGTGCTTAAGCTTCTTCTGAAGGGTGTCGTAGTCGATCACCATGTCGAGAGCCAGAGCCGTAACACCACCTTTGTAATCGTGGCCGGCCCGGTACAGCGCTTTGCGAAGCGAAAGAACCGGCCCAAAGGCCGGTGAATGGTTTGAAGTGCTCATAACCGTAAATTCCCCATTTACGGCCTAGCCTTAGGAACGGGCACGCCCTATCCTACGACCACGACCGATATGCATGTGCTGTGTGTCGTCGTAGCCGGGCTGGGGGATTCTTTGGTGAGAGGCCCCAGCTCGGCACCTCTTTCAAGCCGCCCGCAGGTCAGCGGGTAGCAAAAAAACATCAGGACGGAGCGCATCGCGTGCGATACCCGTCTTTAACTCAACTCGTAGCACGAGCTCAGCGGGCAACTCTCCCTTCCTAAACCAATAGGAAACGAGCTGTTGCGAAACCGGTCGATCTTCGGTCGACACCAGCACCGCGAACGCGGCCTGACCACCGGCAAGGCTGATGGCCTCTGCTAGCGCCTCTCGCTTGGAATTCGAAATGCCCATCTCAACCTCTGGATCTGAAGTACGGAGCAAAAATACAACTAAATTTGTTAAGCGACAACATGTTTTTATGTTGGATCAAATACAAATCTTTTTGTAGCCTTCGTTAATGAGCGAATCGAACCCCAAGCCAAGCCGCATAGCCACAATATTCAAGACCCGCCGCGAAGAGCTAAACCTCACCCAAGAGGATATCGCCAGCCGGGTTAGCGCTCGTCTGTCCCCGCCAAAAAAGCTCACACAGCAGGTCTATGCTGCGTTTGAAAAGGGCAAGACTCAGACAACTAAACATGCCATTACCATCGCGCAGGTGCTGGACATCCCCTTAGGGGATCTGGACGAAAACTGGAAAATGCCGGTGCTCAGAAGCGGCCCAGCGTCCGACGGAAAGATAATTGCCGCTCAGGTACAGCTATGTGATGAGGAATCTCCACTCCACGATGAAGTAGAGGTTCCCTTGCTCAAGGAAATAGAACTGGACGATGGTTCAGGGCACACAACAGTCAGAGCGCAAGGCACATTCAAGCTTGGGGTTACCAAGAAATCCCTGGACGACATGGGCATCAAAATTGAGGATGTAGTTTGCATTGAGGTTTCAGGCAATAGCATGGAACCCGTCATCCCTGATGGAGGAAAAGCTGGTGTTGATCGCGGGCGAGCCGCTGTGAAAGATGGTGATATGTTTGCACTTCTTCACAACGGTCAGCTAAGGGTGAAGCTGCTTTATAGAATGCCACGCGGCGGGCTCCGGATGCGTAGCTTCAACCGGGAGGAACACCCAGATGAAGAATACCCAGCAGATCAGATCCGCGACGAGCAGATTGAAATTCTAGGGCGGGTTTTCTGGTACTCAGTCATCCGATAATTTCCCTCACCTATGTAGATGAAGCCCGCTAGCGCGGGCTTTTTTTCGACCCTAACAAATTTAACAAAAAACACCGTTGACCAAATTACAAATAAACGCGTATTGTTGTTTCGTACCCCTCTCACCAAAGAGTACGAGACATGCAGACAACACAGCACAGCTCCACCCGCTGCCCGGTTTATCTGCACCCGGCAGCCTGCACCAGCCCGGAGGCCGTTGAGGCGATCCAGAATCGCACCGGCCTACTGGTAATCGTCAACACTGGCCGCTCCGTTTCCACCCTTCCCGCTCGCCCAGCTAGCACAGAGGACGTTGGGCCATGGGGAGGTGATGCAGCATGAGCGGTTTTTCCGTCCCCCTCGCTCGCCAAGAGCTACTACACCACGTGCTGCAAGTTGGAGGCTCAGCCGTGTGCGGCCTGATTCGCCCGGAAACCAGCATGCAAGCCAATTTCGAAGTCGAGCTGACTACGGACCTCGCCATCATTCATGTCGATGCGGATGGCCGGAAAGGAACGGTCAAGCTGCGCCGGAACGACCGAGCCAACCACCTCCACCTGCGCGATTTCATCCATGAAATCGCCAATAGTCCCGCACCAGAGTGAGGGCTGAGCCATGAACCGCACTCTGGATCAAACCGCCGCCCTACTCGGGCTCAAGCCCCGCGCCTTCCGCACTAGGTTGCGGGAGCTTGGCGTACTGAACTCATCCGGCGACCTGGCAAGCGCGCACCGCGAACGCGGCTATCTGTACTCGGACCCGCGTGTGCGCTGGAACCCCACCATCGGCAAGCCCGAGCACTACGCCGTTGTGATGGCGAAGGAAGCCGGCGTTGAGTGGATTGCCAAAAAGCTGGACATCACCATCACCAAAAAGGACGCCGCAGCATGAAGCCCAACGCAATCAACTCCGCTGTAGGCGCCCTAAAGCTGGTGCCAATGTTCCTCAATCACCCAACGGTGATCAGTCGCGCCACGCTCATCGGCGCCTCTGCCGAAGCTGTCGAGCTGCTGGAGGCCTTGCCCTGCGTCTCTGTTGAACTCGCGGAAGTGTTCCGCTGCGTAGATGCAGTGATCGGCGACGGCCAGGTCGCCTACGTTACCCCTGTCAACTGCCCGGAGTACCCCTACGGCGCCGTCGTTGCAGACGCCAAAGGCAACGTACTGGCCGCGGCCAAGGGCAAGAGTAAAGAAGGCCTCGCCGAACTGATCCGCCTCAAGCTGGTGCCCCAAATGGAGGGGCACGGGGGAGGAAGCGCGTGAACACCACCCTGGAACAACTCAGGCGCCAGTTCGCCACGCCATGCCCAAGCCTGACCGCTGTGCGCGAGCAGTACTTCGCGCACATCCGCACAGATCGTTACCTGCTCAGTGAAATCAAGGCCGGCAGGATCAAGCTGGTGGTCAAGCGCCTGCACTGCTCGGCCCGCGCCAAGCCCGTCGTATACCTGCACGACCTGGCCGCCTACCTCGACGCGCAAGCAACGAAGCAAGCGGCCTGATTCAAACGGTACCCCTGCCGGCCAGGGGCAACAGCAACTTACTCAATGAGGCACAGCACATGAGCAAAGCACGTCCTTTCGTCGACACGCTGCGGGACATCGAAGCCGGTGGCCTGCTGGACGAACTCACCGAGACCCAGCACAGCCTGATCGACGCCATCCGCCTGACCGGCAAAGGCGGCGAACTGACCATCAAGCTTACCTACAAGCCTGATGGCGGCGGCCAGATGACCGTGAAGGCAGACGTCAAATCCAAGGAGCCAGTCCTGTCGCGCGGCACGTCGCTGTTCTTCCTCACACCGGAGGGCAACATCACCCGCCGCGACCCACGTCAGCAGGAAATCCCGCTACGCAGTGTGGGCGAAGACCTGCCGCCTGAAACCATGCGGCAAGTCAGCCAGTAGCACCCGCTGCAAAAACCTCTCACCGAGTCATAAACCCCTGGAGCACATCCAATGCAACAAGCCATACAGCACCTGACCGCCCTGGTCCAAGCCCTCGGCAAACCGATTGACCACGAAGGCCTGGCCGCACCCATCGCGTTGGTACCGGACGGTGTAACACTGAAAAGCCTGGAACACTTGCTGCCCGCGCCAACCCGCATCCAGCAGAAGCTGACCGTGCTCGATGCCGAGTCATTCATCAGCTACGTGAACCGCTTTGCAACGTCCGCGACCGCGGTGTTTTGCAACGGCCCGGAAGGCCGGACTTTTTCGGCGGTCATCGACTACCACGACCCAGCCGCCCCTGCCTGGCGCGATCACGTTGCGACCTACCGCTGCCCAACCACCGTCGAGTGGGGCAACTGGAAAACCAGCGACCGCAAGCGCATGGACCAAGCCAGCTTCGCCGAATTCATTGAAGACAACGTGAAGGACATCACCCACCACCCCGAAAACGACAACACGCCGAGCGCTGCCGACATGCTGGAAATCAGCCGGACCCTCGAAGCCAAGAAGAACATCACTTTCCGCCAGGGCACCCGCCTCGACAACGGCCAGGTGCAACTGACCTACAACGAAGAAATCGACGGACGCGCCGGCGAAGCCGGGCAGTTGCGTATCCCCGAAGAGTTTTACATCGCGCTCAAGCCCTTCCTCGGCGGTGACACGTTCTGCGTTCCGGCGCGATTCCGCTACCGCATCCAAGAAGGCCGCCTGCAAATGTGGTTCGAACTGGTACGCCCGGACAAGGTACTCGAAGAAGCCTACAACGCGGTGCGCAACAAGATCCTCGATGCCATCAACGACGTGCCGCTTTACGAAGCCACGTTCTAACTAACTCCCTGCAACACCCCGTCGCCGACCTCTCACCAAAGAATCCCGGCGGCGGGCCCTAACCGAGGCATACAGCACATGCACGCACAGAATACGATCATCCTCATAGGCTTGGCTTTCGGCCTGATCCTCCTGGGACACTACATCCGCAAGCTCATCCTCCAGGCGCTGGCACGCAGCTACAACGCCGGCTTAAACGAGCGCAACGGTCTGCACAGCCAACGCATTGCAGCGCTTAATACGGACCTCACTACCATCACCAAACTTCGCAACCAGGAAGCCCAGCAACTGGCAGACCTGCGCTTGCAGATGCACGGCATCAAGACCACTCCGTTCACCTCAATCGATTACCGGAACCTCACCGAAATCACCCAGTTCCTGGCGATCGCGCTCCAGACTTGGAAGGCGCTGAAAGGCACCGAAGCCAGCCAGGCAAGAGCTGATCAACTAATCAAGATCGCCCGCGCCATGGCGTATCGGGTTTTTCACGTCGTTGAAACTGCCGGCAGCTTGAACAACCTTCCGCTGGATACCCAGCTGATTGACTGGCTCGACCAACACGGCACCTTTCACGCCGAGCACAACTTCAGTTCAGTCAGTTTCCTCCACGCCATCGAAACCGCGGGGTACCCACATTTACGCGACGCATTGCGCGAAGCCTACGAACAGGATCTCCGCAGGCTTACGCTTGGCCTGCCCTCTGCCGGAGCTGCCGCATGACTGTCTTTCAAACGCAGCTATCAGCCGACTGCGCAAGCACCGCGAACTTACATTTGCGCAGGTCGCGGCGAGCCTCGAAAGCCGAAAGCAAAATCTTCAACCCCACCCCAATCACCAGCGCGGTGAACACCCAGTTCGGCTTGAACCTGACGGGCGGGATTCGTGTGGATCTATTCGCAGGCGGCGGTGGCGCCACCATGGGCCAGGAGATGGCCACCGGCTTGCCGGTGGACATTGCGATCAACCACGACCCTGACGCCATCAGCATGCACAAGCGCAACCACCCAAGCGCCGAGCATTACATTACCGACGTCTATGAAGTCTGTCCGCATGCAGCCACGCGTGGCCGACCGGTGCTGCACCTGCATGCCAGTCCAGAATGTACCCACCACAGCCTGGCGGCGGGCGGACAGCCGCGCAGCACAACCAGCCGCTCTCTGTCGTGGGTGGTCATCAAATGGGCGGGCCAGGTTCGCCCTTTGATGATCACCATGGAAAATGTTATGCAGGTGCTCCAGTGGGGCCCCCTTATCGCCAAGCGCGATCCGAAAACCGGGCGCGTTGTCTGTCGAGACCTTCGTGTCGCCGATATCGGCGAGCGTGTCCCCGTGCAGGACCAGTACCTGGTTCCCGACCCGAAGCGCAAAGGCCAGACATGGCGCAGGTTCGAGTCGATATTGCGCGGCATGGGTTACGACCTTCGCCATGGGAAATTGAAAGCGAGCGACTTCGGCGCCGGGACACTGCGCGAGCGCCTGTACCTGGTGGCACGGTGCGACGGCAAGCAGCTCCAATGGCCCGAGCCCACCCACACCAAGGCACCACAGAAAGATCAAAAGCCGCAGCTCACCGCTGCCAGTAGCATCGACTGGTCAATCCCCTGCCCCAGCATCTTCTTAAGCAAGGAAGAAGGCCGCGCCGCCGGCGTCCGACGTCCGCTGGTTAGCAAGACGATGGAACGCCTACGTAAAGGCGCACGGCGCTACGTCATCGATCATGCGGACCCGTTCATCGTCAGCGTCAACCACTCTGGCAGCGACGATTCTCGGGTCCACTCCGTTCACCAGCCAACAAAAACCATTACGGGCTCTCACGGGTTCGCGCTGGTGACGCCGCAGTTGGCGCCGTTCATCACAGAGCACGCCAATAGCAGCGTACAACGCAACATGGCCGGCGACTCGCCCCTATCAACCATCTGCGCCAACGTCAAAGGTGGACACTTTGCATTGACCGTCGCCTACCTGGCTCAACACAACGGTGGATTCAACGTCACGCCCGGGCATCACCCAAACGAGCCCATGACCGCGATCACCACAACAGGCAGCCAGCAAAATGTTGTGACAGCCCACCTCTGCACGCTTCGCAAAAACAGTGTGGGACAACCAATGGATGGCCTGGTACCGACCATCACCGCCGGCGCCGAGCACCACGCCCTGGTCGAATACACCCTTGCACCGGAGTACCAAGCGGGCGCATTGCGCGTGGCGGCATTCCTCATGGGCTACTACGGCACCGACAACATCTACGACCTACGGGAGCCGGCGGCAACCATCACGACCCGGGACCGCCTCGCGCTGGTGACCGTCACAGTGCAAGGCACCCCATACGTAATCGTCGACATCGGAATGCGCATGCTCACGCCCCGCGAGCTGTACCGCGCCCAAGGCTTTCCCGATAACTACGTCATCGATACGGGACACGACGGTCGCAAGTTCAGCAAGCGCGCCCAGGTGCGGATGGTTGGCAACTCGGTTTCACCGCAGCCGATGGCCGCACTCATACGAGCCAACATGGACGAGACCAGCGTTGAACGGAGGGCAGCATGACCAGATCGAGCGAAGCGGCAATCACCCCACTCGGAGCCCATACCATGGAATTCCTCAGTGAAACCCTAACCGATGACGAGCTGGCGGCCATCACCGGCTACAAGACCCCGTCCTGCCAGCGCCAGTGGCTCACGCGTAACGCCTGGCAATTCGTTTTGACGGGCGCCCAGCGCCCCGTCGTCGGTCGTGTATACGCCCGCCTCAAGCTGGCTGGAGTCAAACCCACTGCTACCAACGCCGTGGCCGAAACCTGGACCCTCGACCTATCGCGTGTGGGTTAGCAATGCGCCCGAGAAAATCAACAAACCGGGACCTGCCGCCCCGGATGATCCGCCGCGAGCGGAAACGAAAAAGCGGCAATGTTTGGGTGAGCTACTACTACGATGGCAGGACTGCCGATGGGAAGCGAAAAGAGATCCCGCTGGGCAACGACCTGGACGATGCGAAAGCCGAATGGGCTCGACTTGAACGCAAGGCAGTCCCGAAGCCGTCACACCTGATGGGCAGCGTATTCGACAGATACGAAACGCAGGTCATGCCAGGGCTGACAAAGGGCACCCAAGACGACTACCAGAAGGGATTGAAACAGCTACGTAAGTCGTTCGAGCTGGCCCCGGTGGATGCTATGACCCCCCAAGTGATCGCTCAATACCGCGATACCAGGTCTGCCAAGGTCAGGGCAAACCGGGAAATAGCATTACTCTCCACGATCTTCACCCATGCCAGGGAATGGGGCCTGACTGACAAGGCCAACCCATGCTCACGGCTGCGGCGGAACAAGGAGACGCCGCGTGACTTCTATGCCGGCAACACTGTGTGGGATGCCGTGTATGCTCAAGCGCCCGTGGAGTTGAGAGATGCTATGGATCTGGCCTACCTCACAGGGCAGCGCCCGGCCGACGTGCTGAAAGCGTCTGCTGCCGACATCAACAACGGATTCTTGTTGGTCGGCCAAGGCAAGACCCAGAAGCGTTTGCGCATCCAACTTCACAACGGAACCGACGCGTCTAGTCTAAGCAACTTCCTAGACGGGCTACTCGATAGAAAATCAATAGCAGGAATTCGAACGTCCAGCCTCATAACTAACAAGGATGGGTTACGTATGAGCTACGCCATGCTGCGCAACCGCTGGGATGAAGCTCGTGAAAAAGCGGCAGTGAAAGCTGCAACCGAGGGTGACATCACTCTCGCCGCCACAATTCGTCAGTTCCAATTCAGGGACATTCGTCCAAAAGCGGCAAGCGAAATAGAAAACCTAGCTGACGCCAGTCGCTTGCTCGGTCACTCTACAGAAGAAATGACGAAGCGGGTGTACCGCAGGGTCGGGGAAATAGTTAAACCAACAAAATAACGAATTCTATTGTTTATTTTTTATAACCTCAATCAATGATTTTACCGAAACAGCTCTTCTCCCATTAACCAAAGCACGAACAAGCCAAAGAAAACAAGCCAAGCCAAACAATATAAACATAGCAGCCCATGTATCAGGACTAATACCGAAGGCATGCTTAAAAGTCGAAGAACAAAAAACAACAATAACACCAACGACCAAACTGAGAGGCATATGCCAGGCGTCTTTTTTTACCAAACAATCCATATGATTTAAAAGAGCCAGCTCAAGCTTATCGGCTGTAATGGTTATGACCTCTTGCGAAATATTGTCATGTATCTGCTGCACTGGCACGGATTGCGAGGGCCGCCGCCTCTGCACGGGCGGAGAATCAGGTTGAGTAGGCTGCATGGTCATACAGAGTCCTCCCCAACCATTAACTGGAACTCTACTCGCCTCATTTTTCCCATTTTTTGAATTGAACCAAGAAAGAAAATTGTTTCTTTACTATCGGAATTCGCGATAGCAACCGGTGAAACGCTTTGTCCAAAGCCCCTACCGAAATTCATGAAAGTTAATACTACGCATTCAATATGAATGCTGTCAGGAGGGCTTTTATAATCTATGGAGAATTGCGGTTTAGGCCGCTTTTCTTCCGGCGTGTTTTCGTCGAACGACTCTTCAGGGAACTCCATCCGCACCGGCAGTTGGTCGTCCCCCTCCACGTGGCATACGAAGGTCACCACGTCATTATCAGGAACGAATATTACCTCGTTCATCAGAACTCTCCGACCACCAATCTCCATAACCCGTCCTTTCATAACAAACAGCGTCACATCATAATGCCACCACGGCTGACGATAATCCACTGCCGCTCCGTAGAGATTTCCCCACAGAAAACACAATCAGGGCAGCTCGCCTCAGTGCATAAGTTGCGGAACACATCCCAATCTTGCGGAACAGATGACATTACGGCAGGCACAAAAAAACCCCGTAACTCATTGAGCTACGGGGTTTTTAATAGTGGAGGCCGAAGTCGGAATCGAACCGGCGTAGGTGGATTTGCAATCCACTGCATAACCATTTTGCTATTCGGCCTCAATACGCCCAATGCGATGAAACCACATCAGACGGATAGGAACTTATCCGGATACAGCCGCAAATAGCGAGCTATCTCCTTGAAAACATTGAAGTTTTTTACGCCTCGATGCATTCGATGGGCGCAATTATGTACTCATTTGCCTAGGCTGACAACCCCTTGATTTCAAAAAAAATTTGCCTGGCAATCAACCTGATGGCTGTTTTTCCTGGCAACGCAACAAGCCAAAACCAGTCCCCTGTCCAGCTCATCGGCAAACCACCGACCCCAACGGAACAACCGCCTTTTACCTTGGTTCATCCCTTATGTCGTCCCTGGATCAGTAAGGAGAACCATCATGACTGAACGCCCAAAACTGGTGGCGAGCCGAGCTCCGGTACCCACGCCTTCCCACCCTAATCTCGGCACGCCGGAGCGACTGGTGTCGCTGGCGGCCGGCTCATTGCTGATTGCCAACGGTCTTCGTCAGGGAGGACTCAAGGGCTTGCCGCAATTGCTGCTGGGTGCGTGCGCCACCTGGCGCGCCTATTCCGGCACCTGCAGGATCAAGCGGGCCATGACCCACAGCCCCTTCGAGCAGACGTTCGAGCAGGATCGCGATTGGGACGGCAGCAACGTGATTTCCCGCAGTATCACGATTGGCAAGCCCAGGGAGGCGGTGTATGCGTTCTGCAGCGATCCGGCCAATCTTGGCGCGCTGATGCCGTGGATCGACACCATCGAGCAGACCGGCGAACGGACCTATCGCTGGGTCGCCCATGGCCCGATGGACAAGACGCTGCATTGTGACCTCGAACAGTGCGAGCCCAAGGAAGGCCGCAAGCTGCATTGGATCGCCGGCCCGGACAGACGCTTCAAGCACGACATCCAGATGCATTTCAGCGATGCGCCGGCCGGTCGTGGTACGCAGGTCAAAGTCATCGTGGCATGCGAGACGCCCCTCGGCGCGGCCGGCTATGCACTCGCCGCCGCCATCTCGCGGTTCTCCGATAAAGCCCTGTTGAACGTGTTGCGCAGCATAAAACAGCAGTTGGAAACGGGCGAAATCAGCACCAACAAGATGCGCGATCCGCAGACGAAGGATTTCCTCTTCGTACATCCGGCCTCCAGCGCGACACGAGCACCGGCCAATGATTTACCCACTGACAAATCCGAACTCAATGGAGGTACCGTCTGATGCGTGCACTGACTTGGCAAGGCCCCAACAAGCTACAAGTCGAGACCGTCGACGATCCGTCCATTCTCAACCCCCGCGATGCCATCGTGCGGGTGATCCTGTCCTCGGTGTGCGGCTCGGATTTGCATTTGTTGGGCGGCTACGTGCCGACCATGCAGGCCGGCGACATCATCGGGCATGAATTCATGGGCGAAGTGGTGGAAACCGGCTCGGCTGTCACGCAAATCAAGAAAGGCGACCGGGTTGTCACAGTCTCGATCGTCGGCTGCGGCGAATGCGAGCACTGTCAACGCTCGGACTTTTCCTGCTGCGACAATTCCAATCCAAACCCCACCGCAACGGACATTGCCTACGGCCAGCCGGCTTGCGGCATCATCGGCTACAGCCATGCGTTCGGCGGTTATGCCGGCAGCCACGCCACTTATATCCGGGTACCTTTCGCCGACGTCAACCTGTTCACCATTCCGGAGGGCGTCAGCGACGAACAAGCCGTGTTCGTCTCCGACGCGGTGCCCACGGGTTTTTTCGCAGCCGATAACGCGGACATCCAGCCCGGCGATACGGTCGCGGTCTGGGGGTGCGGCGGAGTCGGGTTGATGGCGATGTCCAGCGCCTATCTGTTGGGCGCCGAACGTGTGATCGCCATCGACCGCTTCCCCGATCGCTTGCGCCTGGCCGAGGAAAAGGCCGGCGCCATCGCCCTGAACTACGAGACCACGGACATACACGCCGCCCTGCTGGAACTGACCGGCGGCCGAGGTCCGGATCGCTGCATCGATTGCGTCGGCATGGAAGCCCACGGCACCGAAGTCGATTATTTCTACGACAAGACCAAGCAGATGCTGCGCCTGCACACCGAGCGCGGGACGGTGTTGCGCCAGTCAATTCGCGCCTGCCGCAAGGGTGGGACAGTGTCGGTAGTCGGGGTGTATGGCGGCTTGCTGGATAAATTCCCGATGGGGGCGATCGTCAACAAGTCGCTGACCCTGCGCTCCGGCCAGCAACCGGGGCAGCGTTATGTGAAGCGGCTGTTCGAGCACATCCAGAAAGGCGAACTGGACCCCTCCTATCTCCTGACTCACCCCATGGGCCTGGAACAATCGGTGGAGGGTTATGCAATGTTCAAGGAGAAACGCCAGGATTGTTTGCGAGCAGTTTTTCGGCCGGAGTGAAATCAATCCAGTGGCGAGGAAGCAAGCTCCCTCGCCACGGGGTTAGCTTATACGCATCGGTTGATGCATTTTTTTCTTGCCCGGATCGGCGCACTGTCGGATAAGACACAGCCTTAGCCGCCTTGCGAGTCTGCCCATGTCCCACGCCGGTATCCCCCAGGGTTCCAGTGTCCGTTTGCTGGTCTATTTGTTATTTGCGATTCAACTGGTTTCCATGGGTGCGATGGAAATGAGCGGTCCCTTCTGGCCCGTTCACCTGCGCCAAATGACGACCAACGACGCACTGTTCAGTTTCGCCAGCACGGCGGTGTATGTAGGGCCGATGCTGGGCATCATCCTGACCAGTGCGTTGTGGGGCCGTATCGGTGATCGGCATGGGCACAAGCTGATGATGATCCGTGCGCTGGTGGGCCTGTCGTTGACCCAGCTTGGATTGGCGTTGGCCGACGATATCTGGATCATCCTGATCCTGCGCTTCCTGCAAGGCGCATTCGCCGGCTATATCGCCCCCGCCCAGGCCTATGGTGTGAGCATCGAAGCGCCTTCGCGGCGGGCCAGGCTCTTCGCCATCCTGCAGATATCCACCAACGTTGGCTCGTTGTTGGGCGCGGTCGTCGGCGGGTTGATCCTGGACCACGCGACGTTCTTCTGGATCAACCTCGTGGCTTCGGTCCTGTGCGCCATTTGTGCCGTAGTGGCCACACTGGCTTTGCCCCACGTGGCCCCCGCCAAGTCACCGGCCACCGTGCCCGACCAACCCAAGCCCTCGCGTCCCGGGGTCTCCAGCCCGGCAATCGCATCGTTGCTGGGGATCATGGGCCTTCTGCTGCTCGCACGCATGCTGCCGCAGACGTCCTTCTCGCTGTACGTGGTGTCGACTTTCAACGTCAGCAATGCCATGACCGGGCTTTGCTACGGTTTGCTGGCGCTGGGATTCATCCTCTTCGCTACGTCATGGTCACGTTACTTCGAGCAGCGCAATCCGGAGCAGACGCCACGCGCCATGACCGGCATCGTGATGTCTTGCATCGTTGCAACCGCCGTGGCCGGCCTGACTCGCCAGCCGGTAATCTTCGCCCTCGCCTATTTCATCTGGGGTCTGCTATTGGGCGCGACCACACCGGTGCTGACCGCGCTCATTTCCAAAAGCGCCGACAACAGCCGCCAGGGACATGTGCTTGGACTGGCACAGAGCGTTTCGCAGACCGCATCCATTATCGGCATCTCCCTCGGCGCATTGCTCAGTCAGGTTTATGGCCTGGAATACACATATCTCTATGTCTGTCTTGCCTATGCGATGGCACTGCCTCCCTTGATCCTGCTGCGCTATAGACCGGCAAAGATGCTCGGCGAGCCCCCCGAATAACGATGCGAGGCCAAAATTCCATCGCGCCCAAGATCGACCTTGCGCGGTGATGAACGACTCCACTACTATTGGGAATAATTCTCACTATCACAAAATATAAACAGCCATGAGCGATACAGGGTCAGCGGTCAATGATTGTCACCTGCGCACCGTCGCAGACCTCTATAGCGGCCATCATGGCTGGTTGTACGCCAGGCTTTATAGAAAGCTTGGCAACGCGCTGGACGCCGCCGACCTGGCGCACGACACCTTCATTCGCATTCTCGCCTCCAAAGTGGCAGTGATCGAAGAGCCGCGGGCGTACTTGAGTTGTGTTGCCGGCGGCATCCTCGTCAATTGGTTCCAGCGCAAGGCACTTGAGCGCGCCTATCTCCAGGCACTGGCATCATTGCCGGAGCCTGAGGTGCCATCCCCCGAACGACGCTTGCTGGTACTTGAGGCACTGCATGAAATCGACGCCATGCTCGATACCCTGCCGACTCACGTAAAACGCGCCTTTCTTCTGTCGCAGATCAATGGATTGAAATACGACGACATCGCCACGCAGCTCGGCGTCTCGCTGATCACTGTCAAGCGCTACATGAAACAGGCATTCCTGCACTGCCTGACGTTGGTGGATTGAATGCCGTCCCATGACCGCCACGCCCTCGACCCGTCCATCCTCGACGAAGCCGCCGACTGGCTTATGCGCCTGAGCGAGGGCAGCGTCAGCGACTCCGAGCGCCAGGAATGGGAGCATTGGCGAAACAGCAGCCCGACGCACCGCCAGGCCTGGGCCCGTGCCGAACTATTGCTGAGCAAGCTGCAGGGCTTGCCCCCGGCGCTGGCGATGCCGTCGCTGGACCGGCCGAGCCATCCTGGACGCCGTGCCGCCATGGGCAAACTCGCCGCCCTGCTTGCGCTGGCGCCCTTGACCTGGGGCAGTTGGAAGCTCAACGACTGGCAGCAATGGACCGCCGACTACCGCGCCCCGGTGGGCGAGCGTCGCGACTTGACCCTGACCGACGGCACTCACGTCACGTTGAATACCGACACCGCGATCGACGTGTATTTCGACGATCGCCAGCGTTTGCTGCTCTTGCGTCGCGGCGAAATACTGGTCCAGACAGCCGCAGATCCCTCACCTGTCGCCCGACCGTTCCTGGTGCAAACCAACGAAGGCAGGATGCAAGCGCTTGGAACGCGCTTCAGCGTTCGCGAAGAAACCGGGCACACCCGCCTCGCCGTGCTGGAGGGCGCGGTGCGCATTCAAGTCAAGGGAATTGGCGAACAGGTGGTGCAGGCCGGCCAACGCAGCGGCTTTAGCGCGTTGGGTTTCGACGCCCCCACACCCGTCGACAAATCGGTGTTGGCCTGGACCCAGGGCATGCTGATGGCTGACAACATGCGCCTGGCGGACTTCGTGAACGAACTGAGCCGTTATCGCAGTGGCGTCCTGCGTTGCGACCCGGCGATTGCCAACCTGCGGATATCCGGCGCCTTTCCGGTCAACGACAGCCGGCGCACCCTGAACATGCTTGCCCAGACCTACCCCATCAACGTGAGCTCCCGCCTGGGCGATTACTGGGTCATGCTGGCGCCGGCGTGAGCGCTGGAAAAAATAATCGTGCGAGGGTGATACTTTTTTCGATCCTGGCTGGCTTAGAGAGCAAACCCTCTGAACAGGATCACCCCGCCATGCCCGTTGCCCGCCCCCTGCGTTCGGATCGCAAGCTGACCCTGGCGATTCGCAGTGCCATGCTCAGCGTCGCACTTTGTACCCTGAGCCCCGGGGTCTGGGCGGCACCGGGCGCACCGCTGGACAGCGTCGCCAGCCAGTCCTACAACATCCAGCCCGGCCCCTTGGGCGCCACGTTGTCGGCGTTCGCCGTACAGGCCGGTATCGCCCTGTCATTCGAGCCTTCCCTCACGCAAGGGTTGAACAGCCCCGGCCTGTCCGGCCAGTTCACCGCCCGTGAAGCGTTCGACCGGCTGCTGGCTGGCAGCGGCCTGGATCTGGTCCCACGGGACGATGGCAGCTATACCTTGCAAAAAAGCGCCGGCGACGGTGAGCTGGCGCTGGCGCAGACCACCATCAATGCCGCCGAAGTGCGCCCCGGTGATTTGCCGGCCGCCTATAGCGGTGGCCAGGTTGCCCGTGGCGGCCGGGTTGGCCTGCTGGGCAACAAGGACTTGATGGATACGCCCTTCAGCGTCAGCAACTACACATCGACCCTGATGAAGGACCAGCAGGCCGTCACCGCCGCCGACGTGCTGGAGCGCGATTCCTCGGTGCGCTCCACCGGCCAGACCGGCGGCATCGTCGATTCGTTCTTCATCCGCGGCTTCCCGGTGGGCGAAGGCAACCTGGGCGAGCTGGCGTTCGACGGCGTGTATGGCGTGGCACCGAACTACCGAGTGTTCACCGAGTACGCCGAACGCATCGAAGTCATCAAGGGCCCGGCCGCCCTGCTGTATGGCATGTCGCCCAACAGCGGCGTCGGTGGCGTGATCAACATCGTGCCCAAGCGCTCCCTGGAACAAGACCTGACTCGCGTGACGGCCAGCTACGCAATGGATACCCAGGCCGGTGGGCATGTCGACATCAGTCGTCGGTTCGGCGAGGAACGTCGTTTCGGCGTGCGCGTCAACGGCAGCCTGCAGGGCGGCGACACCGCGATTGACAAGCAGTCCCGGGACGTCGGCATCGGTGCCATCTCGCTGGACTATCAGGGCGACCGATTCAGGACCAGCCTGGACCTGATCAGCCAGGAAGAACAATGGGACGCCCCCTCGCGGCCGTTCAACATTGCGCGCGGCGTCGAGGTGCCTTCGGCGGCCAACGGGCGCAGCAACGTGACCCAGGATTGGGCCTGGTCCAAGACTCGCGACAAATCGGCCTTGCTCAGCGGCGAATATGATGTGAACGACAACCTGACCGTGTTTGGCCACGCCGGTGGCGGCAAGTCCGATGTGGCGCGGCTGTCGGACCAGACACCGACGATCCTCAACAGCGCCGGAGACACCCGCTCGACACCGGGCTATTACAAGTTCGAGGTGGAGCGTTACACCGTCGATGCCGGCGCCCGGGCCCGGTTCGAAACCGGCGCGATCAGCCACAGTGCGACCTTGCAGGCCAGCCGTTATCGTGACGAATTGCGACGAGGGATCAACTCAGGCGCCCCGCTCTTTTCGAATATCTACCACCCGGTGGAGCGCGACAAACCGTCCATTGCCTCGCCCGACGTGTCGAAGATTTCCGACACCGAACTGTCTGGCATGGCGCTGGCCGATACCCTGTCGATCCTGGATGAACGGGTCCAGGTGACACTGGGCCTGCGTAAGCAACGGGTCGAATCACACAATTACAACAGCGTCACCGGCGCACGCACCTCGCCTT
The DNA here is from genome assembly GCF_019141525.1 of Pseudomonas alvandae. Classification (GTDB taxonomy): domain Bacteria; phylum Pseudomonadota; class Gammaproteobacteria; order Pseudomonadales; family Pseudomonadaceae; genus Aquipseudomonas; species Aquipseudomonas alvandae. Next base: position 2,878,729 of record NZ_CP077080.1, on the reverse strand, counting down.
CCTACGACGAAAGCGAAACCACGCCCTTGTTCGGCGCAGTGATCAAGCCCTGGGAACATGTGTCGTTCTACTACAACTACATCGAGGGCCTGAGCAAGGGCGACACCGCGCCGGCCAACGCCAGCAATTCGGGGGAAGTCTTCAAGCCCTACATCTCGCGTCAGCAGGAGGTCGGGGTCAAGGTCGACTACGGCACGTTCACCTCGACCCTGGCGCTATTCCAGATCAAGAAGCCCGCCGGCGAATTGACCAATGGCTTGGCCGGTAGCGTGTATTCCGTCCAGGGCGAGCAGCGTAACCGCGGCATCGAACTGAATATGTTCGGTGAACTGCGCGAGGGTACGCGGCTGTTGGGCGGCGTCACCCTGCTCGACGGCGAACTCACCAAAAGCGGGACCGCCGCCAATCGTGGCAACAAACCGGTGGGCGTACCCGAAGTCCAGGCCAACCTCTGGGCCGAATGGGACACGCCCTGGGTCCAGGGCATGACGCTGACCAGCGGCGCGATCTACACCGGCAGCCAGTACGTCGATCAGGCCAATACCCAGGAACTCGACCCGTGGACCCGCTTTGATGCCGGCGCGCGTTACAGCACCGTGCTCGATGGCCGGCCAACCACGTTCCGCGCCACGGTACAAAACGTCTTCGACCGCGAGTACTGGTCCGGCGTGGCGTCCTACGGCGCGTTCTCCCAAGGCGCGCCACGCACGCTGTTGCTGTCGGCGACTGTCGACTTCTGATCGAGACCCGCCCCGCCAGCGCGTGCACCGCTGGCGGGACGGTCCCTGACAAGGTTCAAACCATGCTGATTCCACCCATGACGCGTTCGACGCTCACCGCCTGGCTGCTTGGCGCCGCGACCTTGCTGCTGAGCGGCTTTGGTTTTTCGGACACCTCGCCCGTCACCAAGACCACTGTCACCGACTTGCTTGGCCGCCAGGTCCAGGTACGCATTCCCGTGCGCCGGGTCATCCTTGGCGAAGGCCGCCAGTTGTACCTGGTGGCGGCGCTGGACACCGATAATCCAATCCGCCGAATCGTCGGCTGGCGCAAGGACCTCATCCAGTCCGACCCGGACACCTACGGCGCTTACCTGCGGCGCTTTCCGGCCATTGCCAAGGTCCCGACGTTTGGTGGTTTCGAAGACGGCACCTTCGACATCGAGCAAGCGATCAGCCAGCAACCGGACGTGATCGTGCTGAACATCGAGGCCCAGCACGCCACCGAAGATGCGCGCTACATCGAGAAGCTCGATGCGCTTGGCATTCCGGTGGTCTACGTGGACTTTCGCAACAACCCGATGCAGAACACCGAGCCGACCATGCGTCTGTTCGGGCGACTGTTCGGCGAAGAGGCGCGCGCCGAGGCATTCATCACCTTTCGCAACCAGCAGATCCGGCGCGTCACCGATGTTATCCAGGCCCGCCAGCCGCCTCGACCCAAAGTGTTCATCGAGCGCATCGGCGGCTACACGGACGATTGCTGCCTGAGTTTCGGCAATGAGAACTTCGGCCGCTTCGTCGAGCTGGCCGGCGGCCGCAACATCGCCAGTCCGATCATTCCCAATACTTTCGGCCAGTTGAATGCCGAGCAGGTGGTCGTCGCCAACCCGGAACAAGTGGTGGTCACCAGTGCCAACTGGGAGGCCTTCGCCCCAGGCGGACACTGGGTCGGCGTCGGTCCCGGTGCCGACCTGGTCGAAGCGCGGCGCAAGTTGCAGTGGTACACCCAGCGCCCTGCCTATGCCGGGATCAAGGCCCAGCAAACCCAGGGGTTCCACGCCATCTGGCACCAGTTCTACAACAGTCCGTACCAGTTCATCGCCATCCAGCAACTGGCCAAGTGGTTCCACCCGGACCTGTTCGCCGAACTCGACCCGGACGCGACGTTCCGCGAGTTCCACGAACGGTTCCTGCCCGTGCCCTACGAGCCCGGCTACTTCGTCAGCCTCAAGCCAGCGCAGGCACAACCATGAACGGCCGAATCGATGACATCGCCCTGGGTACGATCTATCGCGAGCAGGTCTGGCGCAAGCGCCTGATCCTGGTCGGCCTGGCGGTGTTGCTGCTGTTCAGCGTGTTATTGGACCTGGCCCTCGGCCCGGCCAGCTACAGCCTGGTTGAGGTGCTGGGCGCGCTGTTTTCCCCTGACGCGGCGGCGCCCCAGGTGCGCGTGGTGATGTGGGACATTCGCCTGCCGGTGGCGCTGATGGCCGTGGCCGTCGGCGCCGCTTTGTCCCTGGCCGGCGCGCAGATGCAGACCATCCTCAACAATCCGCTGGCAAGCCCCTTCACCTTGGGCATCTCGGCGGCGGCCAGTTTTGGTGCGGCGTTAGGATTGGCATTCGGCGTGGCCCTGGTCCCGGTGATCGCCCAGTACATGGTGCCGCTCAATGCCTTCGTGATGGCGATGCTGTCTGCATTGCTGATCCACGTGCTGAGCTTGCGTCGCGGCATGACCAGCGAAACCATCGTGCTGCTGGGCATCGCGCTGGTGTTCACTTTCAATGCCCTGCTGGCGCTGGTGCAGTTCTTCGCCACAGAGCAAGCCGTGGCCGCCGTGGTTTTCTGGACAATGGGTAGCCTGACCAAGGCTACGTGGCCGAAACTCGGTGTGATCTGCCTGGTGATCCTGGTCACCTTGCCGGTTTTCGCACGCCGCGCCTGGGCCATGACCGCCCTGAGGCTGGGGGACGAGAAAGCCGCGAGCTTCGGCGTCAATGTGCGCAAGTTGCGTTTGCAGACGCTGATCATGGTCAGCCTGCTGGCGGCATTTCCCGTGGCGTTTGTCGGCACCATCGGCTTCATCGGCCTCGTCGGCCCGCACATCGCGCGAATGCTCATCGGCGAAGACCAGCGCTTCTTCCTCCCCGCCTCGCTGCTGACCGGTGCGCTGATCCTGTCAGCGAGTTCGGTGGTGAGCAAGACCTTGATACCGGGCGCGATCTTCCCCATCGGCGTGGTCACGTCGTTGATCGGCGTGCCGTTTTTCATCTCTCTGATTCTGGGCGGCAGGAAAAACTCATGGTAACGATCGAGCTGGCAGGGGTCGGCGCGCGGTATGGCCAGCGGTCGATACTCGAAGGAATCAGTACGCCGGTGCTCAGCGGCGGCGAAGTGGTGGCGGTGGTTGGCCCGAATGCGGCCGGTAAATCCACCTTGTTCAAACGCATCGCCGGCTTGATCGACGGCCCCGGCCAGGTCCGCCTGGAAGGGTCGCGCCGAGGGCGGGGCGGCATCTGCTACATGCCGCAGAACCTCAACGCCAGCGCCCGGCTGACGGTCTACGAATCGGTGCTGCTGGCGCGCAAGCAGCAAGCGCCCGGCTGGGCCGTGCAGGCCGACGAGTTGGAAGTGGTGGACCGTATCCTCGAATCCCTGGGCATCGGCGAACTGTCCTTTCGCAACCTTGGCGAACTGAGCGGCGGGCAACAGCAACTGGTGTCCATCGCCCAGACGCTGGTGCGCGAACCCGAGGTGTTGTTGATGGATGAACCCACCAGCGCCCTGGACATGCATCGCCAGGTCCAGGTGTTGAGTTTCATGCGCGACTTCGCCCGCCAACACTCGGTCATTGTGTTCATCGCCATCCACGACCTGAACCAGGCCCTGCGGTTTGCCGACCAGGTGCTGGTCATTGCCAATGGAACATCGCAAGGCTGCGGCCGGAGTGACGAGGTGATCACCGAGCAGATGCTGCGCGACGTGTACCGGGTGCAGGCGCGGATCGAGCGCTGCTCGCGGGAGGAGCGGCACATTATCGTGGACGACGTGGTTTGAGTGGGTAGCTCGTCCGTGGCGAGGGAGCTTGCTCCCGCTCGGCTGCGCAGCAGTCGTAGACCGGCGGGCGCGGTTTGCCTGGCACACCGAGTCCGGCAATCTGGGGCCGCTGCGCAGCCCAGCGGGAGCAAGCTCCCTCGCCACGGGAGATTTGAGGCAGTCGCGGTGCGCCGTCATAATCGGTAACATACCGGCCTTTCCCGCAGCCCTTCTGCGCCCTGCCGAATAAGCCCATTCCATGCCTTTTGAACTCAGCGTTGACCTCTCCACCCTCGCTATCCTGGCCGTCGTGGCGTTCATCGCCGGCTTCATCGACGCCATCGCCGGCGGTGGGGGCCTGCTTACCACGCCTGCCCTGCTGACCGCGGGCTTGCCACCGCACCTGGTGCTGGGCACCAACAAGCTCAGCTCGACCTTTGGTTCGGCCACGGCCAGCTTCACGTTCTACAGGCGCAAGCTGTTTCATCCGCGGCAGTGGACCCACGCCCTCGTCGGCACGCTGGTCGGTGCCTTGGCCGGCGCCGTCGTCGCCCATTACCTGCCCGCCGAGTGGCTGAACAAGATGCTGCCGGTGATCGTCTTTGCCTGCGGCCTGTACCTGCTGTTCGGCGGCACGCCCAAGGCACCGCTGGACAGCAACGCACCGATCAAGAAGACCTGGCAGTCGCCGCAAGGCTTCACCCTCGGTTTCTATGACGGCGTGGCCGGCCCGGGCACGGGCGCGTTCTGGACCGTCAGCAGCCTGCTGCTCTACCCCATCGACCTGGTCAAGGCCAGCGGCGTGGCCCGCAGCATGAACTTCGTCAGCAACATCGCGGCGCTGTCGGTGTTCATCTTCTCGGGTCAGGTGGATTGGATCATCGGGCTGAGCATGGGCCTGTCGGTGATGGTCGGCGCATTCTTCGGCGCGCGCACCGCCATCAGCGGCGGCGCGAAGTTCATCCGGCCGGTGTTCATCACCGTGGTACTGGCCCTGACCGTGCGCCTAGCCTGGCAACACTGGTTCAGCATGGCCTAGGCGGCGGGCCACATAGAGATCGATCAGGTAGCGGGCAATCGAGCGCGATGCCGGCAATGGCGGCAGGTCATGGATGTTGAACCATTGCGCGTCCTCGATTTCGTCCTCCTGGGGCACGATCTCGCCGCTGGCGTATTCGGCGTGGAAGCCCAGCATCATCGAATGGGGAAACGGCCAGCACTGGCTGCCCACGTACTGGATGTTTTTCACGTCGATGCTGACTTCCTCGCGGACCTCGCGAACAAGGCAATCCTCCGCCGACTCACCCGGCTCGGCAAAGCCCGCCAAGGTGCTGTAGACACCTGTGACAAACCGGGGGGAACGGGCCAACAAGACTTCGTCGCCACGAGTGATCAGCACGATCATGCTCGGCGAGATCCGTGGGTAATGCCGCAAGTCGCATGCCTGGCAATACATCGCCCGCTCTCGCGGCACCTGGCTCATGCGCTGGCCGCAGCTGCCGCAAAAGCGATGCTCCCGGGCCCAGGTGCCGATCTGCGCGGCATAACCCAACACCTTGAACAGCGTGTGGTCATCTTCGAGCATGAAGGCCCGCAGGCCTTTCCAGTTGCAGCCGGGAATGTCCAAGGCGCTGTGCAGTTCCAGCAAGTGGACCGGCTCGCCATCGAGATGGCCGATGCCGTGCTCGGCAAGGATCGACAAGTCCTGGCGCTTGAGCCAGTCGCGAGGAAACAGCGCGCCGTTGTCGTCGTACAGGAAACCTTCCGGGCTGCGGGCCACGGCCCAGCCGCCGGGTTTATCTGTATCGAGTACTGCGGTGGTCCAGCGTGAAATCATGATCGGTCAGTCCAGAAATTCGGGTTTCTGTTTGCTCATATGGGCGGCCATGGCCACGCGCAGGTCATTGGATTGCAACATGGCGGCGTTCCACGTGGCGACGTATTCCAGCCCGTCGTCGATGCGGTGGTCGCGCATGTAGCTGATCATTTCCTTGGTGCCGGTGACGGCGATCGGCGACTTGGCGGCGATTTCCCGGGCAATGCCCATGACGCCGTCGAGCAGGCTGGCTGTGTCACCATAGACACGATTGACCAGGCCAATGCTGCGCGCTTCGTCGGCACCGAAGGTGCGCCCCGTATAAGCGAGTTCACGCAGCATGCCGTCCCCGATGATCCGGGGCAAGCGTTGCAATGTGCCAACATCGGCCGCCATGCCGATGTCGATTTCCTTGATGGAGAACTGCGCGTCCTCGGCGGCGTAGCGCATGTCACAGGCGGAAATAAGGTCGATGGCGCCGCCCAGGCAATAGCCCTGGACCGCCGCGAGGACCGGCTTGCGGCAGTTGTCCACGGCATTGAACGAGGCTTGCAACTGCAGGATCTTGCGCCGCAGCACGCGGGCGTTACGGCCCACATCCTTGCCCAGTTCGTTAGCGACGCCGGCCAGCATCATCAGGTCGATGCCCGAAGAAAAATGCTTGCCAGCGCCGCTCAAGACCACCACCCGCACTTCATCGGTATCGTCGATCCATTGGAAGATATCGACGATCTCGCTCCAGAACGCAGCGTTCATCGCGTTGATCTTGTCCGGTCGATTGATCTGCACATGGGCGATGTTGTCCGCAAGTTCGACATTGAACGCTTGGTATTGCGACATGGCAGTATCCTTTTGACCGGCTGGAAGAGGCCTGAACTATAACAAGCGATCACGACAGGACGTAGGCAGTGCATCGGCCAAAAGCGGGACTTTGCGCGGGATGTTCAGGAGATCTCTGTGGCGAGGGGATTTATCCCCGCTGGGCTGCGAAGCAGCCCCTGGAAGCTGAGTGCAACCTAGCTGACACACCGAGGTGGCAGACTTTAGGGCCGCTTCGCAACCCAGCGGGGATAAATCCCCTCGCCACAAAAGCTTGGCGCAATTGTTACCTACCCTCCGCCTCCAACTGCCCATCCCAACCACCGCCCAGCGCCGCAATCAACTGCACACTTGCAATCAACCGGCTCTGTTGCAGGCTCAGCACGCTACGCTCGTTGCTCAGGGCGGTGGCCTGGACGGTCACCACGTCGAGGTAGCCGATCAGCCCTGCCCTGTACTGGTTTTGCGTCAGGCGCAGGGACTCGCGGGCGGCGTCGAGGGCTTCCTGGCGCACGCGGGCTTCGTCTTCGAGCACCTTGAGCTGGATCATGTAGTTCTCGACTTCACGAAAGCCGTCAAGCACGGTCTGGCGATAGGTGGCGACGGTCTGGTCGTAGGCCGCGACGCTGCGGTCGACCTCCGCCGAGCGCTGGCCGCCGTCGAACAAGGTCATCGCCAGTTGCGGGCCGACTGACCAGAAGCGGTTCGGCACGCTTACCCAATTATCGTAGGTACTGCTGCTGTAGCCGCCGCTCAGGCTCAGGGTCAGGTCCGGGTAATAAGCGGCTTTCGCCACGCCGATGTTGGCGTTGGCCGCCATGACCGAGCGCTCAGCCGAGGCGATGTCCGGGCGCCGTTCGAGCAATTGCGACGGCAGTGCCACCGGCACCTGCGGCAGTGCCGGGATGTCCTGGGTTTCGGCCAGGCTGAACTCGGCGGGCGGCAAGCCGATCAGCACGGCGATAGCGTTCTCGAACTGCGCCCGCTGCCAGATCAGGTCAATCAGGTCGCCCTGAGTGGTCTTGAGCTGATTCTGCGCCTGGGCCACCGCATCCTTGCCGGACACCCCGGCGCGGTACTGGTTTTCGGTCATTTTCAGCGAGCGTTGATAGTTGTCGACGGTGGTCTGCAACAGGCGCTTCTGCTGATCGATTACCCGCAACTGCAGGTAGTTCTGCACCAGTTCCGATTGCTGGCTCAAACGCATTGCGGCCAGGTCGGCAAAGCTGGCCTGGGCGCTGGCTTCGTCGGCTTCCAGGGTGCGGCGCAACTTGCCCCAGACGTCCGCTTCCCAGCTCACGCCAGCTTGGGCGTTGTAAGTGTCGCGAATGCCGCTGGAGGAACTGCTCAGGCTCGAACTGCTGCTGCCGGTGCCCTGGCTGGAACGGGTCTTGCCGACCGTAAGATCGACCGTTGGAAAGAATGCCCCGCGAGCACTGCGCGCCAAGGCCTGGGCCTGACGGTACTGGGCTTCGGCCTGGGCCACGGTCTGGTTGGAACCGTTGAGTTTTTCCACCAGTTCGTTGAGGCGAGTGTCAGCGTATAGCTCCCACCAGGCGCCACGGGCCAGGGCGTCGCTGGGGTTGGCCTGGCGCCAGCCCTGGGCCTCCTTGTATTGCACCGGCGCAGCGGCCGCGGGACGTTGGTAATCCGGACCGATCGCGCAGGCACTGAGCAGCGCCACGCACAGCGCCAGGCTCAATACTCGCGAGCCACGGGCGGTTGCCAGCGGTGCGGCAAGGTTGAAAAGCGAACGGTCGGTCATAGCGGAGTTTCCAGGGCAGCATCAGTGCGCACTCCACGCCAGCGGTTGAAACGATGGCGCAGGTTGTCGAGGTAGAGGTAGACCACGGGGGTGGTGTAAAGCGTCAGGACCTGGCTGAACACCAGCCCGCCGATGATGGTCAGGCCCAGTGGCTGGCGCATTTCCGAGCCTTCGGCGCCGCCGAGCAACAGCGGCAAGGCGCCGAGGATCGCCGCCAGCGTGGTCATCAGGATCGGCCGCAGCCGCAACAGGCACGCGCTGCGGATTGACTCGAGCGGCGTCTGGCCAGCGCGTTCCAATTGCAGGGCGAGGTCGATCATCAGGATGGCGTTTTTCTTCACCACGCCGATCAACAGGAACAGCCCCAGCAACGAGATCAGGCTGAACTCGCTGCCCAGCACGTAGATCGACAGCAACGCGCCCACCCCGGCCGAGGGCAAGGTCGACAGGATGGTCAGTGGGTGGATGTAGCTTTCGTACAGCACACCCAGCACCAGGTACACCGCCAGCAACGCCCCGAGGATCATGAACGGCTGGCTTTTCTGGGTGGCGGCGAACGCATCGGCGGTACCGGCCATTTTCGCGATGACATCCTCGGGCATGCCAAGCTTGGCGATCGCGCGCTCGATGGCGGCCGAGCCCTGCTCCACCGTGACGCCTTCGGCCATGTCGAAGGCGATGCTCTCGGACGCGAACTGCCCTTCATGGCTGACCCGGTCGTCTTCGAGACTGTTTTCATAGTGGGCAATCGCCGACAGCGGGACCCGCGCGCCGTCGGCGGTGATGACCTGGACCTGTTCAAGTGTGTTGGGGTCCTGGGCGTACTTCGGATTGACCTCCATCACCACCTGGTATTGGTTGAGGCTGTCGTAGATCGTCGAGATCTGCCGCTGGCTGTAGGCGTTGTTCAACACCGCCGTGACCATGTCCATGTCGATGCCCAGGCGCTTGGCCTGGTCCCGGTCGACGATCAGCGTCACTTGCTGAGCCCCGCCGCCGTCACGGGCGTCGATGGCGGTCAGCTCCGGCAAGGCCCTGAAGGCAGCCACGAGCTTGGGGTACCACTCGCGCAGGGACGCCAGGTCGGCGCTCTGCAGGATGTAGGAATACTGCGAGGTGGTCTGCTCGCGGCCGCCGCCGAACTGCAGGTCCTGGTCGGCCATCAGCATCAGTTGGGCACCGGGCACCTTGGGCATTTCCTTGCGCAGGCGCTCGATGACCTTCTGCGCAGACATCGCCCGCTCCTTGATCGGCTTGAGGCGCACCAGCATGAAGGCATTGTTGGTGCCGTTGTTGCCGCCGATGAAACCCGCCACGCTCTGCACCGCTTCATCCTTGAGCACTGCGCGCCGGAAGATTTCCATTTTCGGCTGCATCACGTTGAACGACAGCCCGTCGTCACCGCGCACGAAGCCGATCAACTGGCCCGTGTCCTGCTGCGGCATGAACGTCTTCGGCACGACCACGTACAAGGCAATGTTCACACCGACGGTCACCAACAGGCTGAGCAAGGTCAGGCGCCGATGACGCAGCACCCAGTCCAGGCTCCGGGCGTAACCCCTGACCATGCGTTCATTGACGTGATGGCTCCAGCGCTGCAAGCGGTTTTCCTGGCCCGGCACATGAGGCTTGAGCCACCGCGCGCAGAGCATCGGCGTGAGCGTCAGGGACACCACCAGCGAAACCACGATGGCAGCCGCCAGGGTGATGGAAAACTCGCGGAACAGACTCTCGATGATCCCGCCCATGAACAGGATCGACAGGAACACCGCCACCAGCGAGGCGTTCATCGACAACAGGGTGAAGCCCACCTCCTCGGCGCCGAGGTAGGCGGCTTTCATCGGCGGCACGCCTTCGTCGATGTGCCGGGAAATGTTTTCCAGCACAACGATGGCGTCGTCCACCACCAGCCCGGTGGCGAGGATCAACGCCATCAGTGACAGGTTGTTCAGGGAAAAACCGTACAGGTACATGACCGCGAACGTACCCACCAACGACACCGGCACCGCCAGGGTCGGGATCAGCGACGCACGGAAATTGCCCAGGAACAGGAACACCACCAGCACCACCAGGGCGACGGCGATCAACAGGGTCATTTCCGCTTCGTGCAGGGTGGCCTTGATCACCGGCGAGCGGTCCATGGCCAGGTTCAGCTTGACGCTGGCGGGCAGCACCGCTTGCAGGGCCGGCAGCTGGTTCTTGATCTCGTTGACGGTCTCGATGATGTTGGCGCCGGCCTGGCGGTTGATGACCAGCAGCACGGCAGCGTCATCGTTGAAGAAGCCGCTGTTGTAGCGGTCCTCGACGCCGTCGCTGACCTTTGCCACGTCCTTGAGCCGCAACACCGAGCCATCCTGGTAACGGATGACCAGCGTCTCGTAGTCCTTGGCCTTTTCGAGTTGATCGTTGGCCTGGACTTGCCACATGCGCTTGTCGTCTTCGACCGAACCCTTGGGCCGGCGCACATTGCTATTGGCTATCGCCGTGCGGACGTCATCCAGCGCCACGCCGTACTGGTTGAGCAATTGCGGCTCCAGCTCGATGCGCACCGCCGGCAGGGAGCTGCCGCCAATCTGCACCTCACCGACACCCGCCACCTGGGACAGGCTCTGGGACAGGATCGTCGAGGCCAGGTCATAGAGTTGGCCCTTCTCCAGCACATCGGAGGTCAGCGAAAGCACCATGACGGGTGCCTGGGACGGGTTGACCTTCTTGTAGGTCGGCATGCTGCGCATGCCGCTGGGCAGCAAGTTGCGCGAAGCGTTGATGGCCGCTTGAACCTCCCGGGCCGCGCCGTTGATGTCGCGATCCAGGTCGAACTGCAGGATGACGCGGGTGGAGCCCTGGCTCGAACGGCTGCTCATGGTATTGACCCCGGCGATGGCGCCGAACGAGCGCTCCAGCGGCGTTGCCACGGTGGAAGCCATCACCTCGGGGCTGGCTCCCGGCAAGTTGGCCTGGACCACGATCACCGGGAAATCCATCTGCGGCAGCGGCGAAACCGGCAGCAAGCCAAAGCACACGCCGCCGAGCAACATGATGGCGAAGCTCAGCAGCATGGTCGCCACGGGACGGCGGATGAAGGGGCCGGAGAGGTTCATGGGCGACAGCTCCAAGTTGCAAGCTGCAAGCTGCAAGAGAAAAGCAAGTCGTGCGCAGGCTTTAACTTGTAGCTTGAGGCTTGCAACTTACCGCTGAATGCCATCATACCCGCACCTCATCCGCATCAGGCCTGGCAAACCGGCGCCCCAGGCGGTCGAAGTACAGGTAGATCACTGGCGTGGTGAACAGCGTCAGCACCTGGCTCACCAGCAAGCCGCCCACCATCACCAGGCCCAGCGGTTGGCGCAATTCGGCGCCGGAGCCGGTGGCGAGCATCAGCGGCACGGCGCCGAACAGGGCCGCGAGGGTAGTCATCAGGATCGGTCGGAAGCGCAACAGCGCGGCCTGATAGATGGCGGTCTGCGGGTCCATGCCCTGGTTACGCTCGGCGTCGAGGGCGAAGTCGATCATCATGATCGCGTTCTTCTTCACGATGCCGATCAGCAGGATGATGCCGATGATCGCAATCATGCCCAAATCATTGCCGCTGAGGATCAGCGCGAGCAAGGCGCCGATGGCCGCCGAGGGCAAGGTGGAAAGAATCGTGATCGGATGGATGTAGCTCTCGTACAACACGCCCAGCACGATGTACATGGTCACCACCGCCGCCAGGATCAGCAGCAAGGTGCTCGACAGCGACGCCTGGAATGCCTGCGCCGCGCCCTGGAACTCGGTCTGCACGCCGACGGGCATGCCGATGTCCTTCTGCACCTTTTCAATGAGATCGACGGCGTGCCCGAGGGCCACGCCTGGCGCCAGGTTAAACGACATCATCACCGCCGGGAACTGGCCGATGTGGGCAATCGCCAGTTGCGCCTGGCGCTCCTCCACCCGTGCCAGGCTCGACAGGCGGACTTGCCCGCCGTCGGTGGTCTTGACGTGGATCTGGTCCAGTGCCTGCGGGCCGATTTTCTCCCCCGCCTGGGCTTGAAGCACCACGCGGTACTGGCTGGCCTGGGTGTAGATGGTGGAAATCTGTCGCTGGCCGAAGGCGTCGTAGAGCGCATCGGTGATGTTCGACACCGACACGCCCAGCCGCGAGGCGGCGTCACGGTCAATCACCAGGTAAACCTGCAAGCCCTTGTCCTGCAAGTCGCTGGCGACGTCGGTGAGCTCCGGCTGCTGGGCCAGGGCCTCGACCAGGCGAGCGCTCCAGAGGCTGAGCAACTCGGCGTCCGGCGATGACAGGCTGAATTGGTATTGGGTGCGGCTGACCCGGTCTTCGATGGTCAGGTCCTGCACCGGCTGCATGAACAGCCGGATCCCCACCAGCCGGTCCAACTGCGGTTGCAAGCGGGCGATGATTTCGCTGGCGCTGTCGTCCCGCTCCCGGTGAGGCTTGAGGTTGATCAGCAAGCGGCCGCTGTTGAGCGTCGCGTTGTCGCCGTCTACACCGATGTAGGAGGACAGGCTCTCCACCGCCGGGTCGGCGAGGATCACCTTGGCCAACTGCTGCTGGCGCTCGCCCATCGCCGCAAACGAAATCGCCTGCGGCGCCTCGGAAATCCCCTGGATCACGCCGGTGTCCTGCACCGGGAAAAAGCCCTTGGGCACGGCCAGGTACAACACCACCGTCAGCACCAGGCTGCCTACTGCTACCAGCAGGGTCAGTGGTTGGTGCTTGAGCACCCACTGCAACTTGCGCCCGTAACCGGCGATCAACCAGTCGATCCAGGCACCGCTGGCCCGGTAGAAACGGCCCTGCTCCTCTTCCTTCGGCTCGCGCTTGAGCAAGCGCGCGCACATCATCGGCGTCAGCGTCAGGGACACCACCAGCGAGATCAGGATCGCCACCGCCAAGGTGATGGCGAATTCGCGGAACAGGCGCCCGACCACATCGGCCATGAACAGCAGCGGGATCAGCACGGCGATCAGCGACAGCGTCAGGGAAATCAAGGTGAAGCCGATCTGCTTCGCGCCCTTGAGCGCCGCCTGCATCGGGCTGTCGCCCTCCTCGATGAAACGGGCGATGTTTTCCAGCATGACGATGGCGTCGTCCACCACGAAACCGGTGGCGATGGTCAGGGCCATCAGGGTCAGGTTGTTGATCGAGAAACCGGCCAGGTACATCACGCCGAACGTACCGATCAGCGACAACGGCACGGCCACGGAGGGAATGATCGTGGCGCTGACCCGGCGCAGGAACAGGAACGTCACCATGACCACCAAGGCGATGGCGATCAGCAGCTCATGCTGGACGTCGGTGACAGAAGCACGGATGGTCTGGGTGCGGTCGGTCAGCACGGTCACGTCGAGGCCGGCCGGCAGGTTGTCGGTGATGCTGGGCAACAGGGCCTTGATCCGGTCAACCACCTCGATGACGTTGGCGCCGGGCTGGCGCTGGATGTTCAGCAGGACGGCCTGGTTCTCGTTGGCCCAGGCGGCGAGGCGCTCGTTTTCGGCGCCATCGACGATCTCTGCCACGTCCTTGAGTCGCAGCGGCGCGCCGTTGGCATAGGCCAGGATCAACTCGGCGTAGTCCTTGGGCGACGTCAACTGGTCGTTGGCATCGAGCATCGAGACCCGCGTCGGGCCGTCGAAGTTGCCCTTGGGCTGGTTGACGTTGGACGCGCTGATCAAGCTGCGCACGTCCGCCAGGTTCAAGCCGGCGGATGCCAGGGCTTCCGGGTTGACCTTGATCCGCACCGCCTGGCGCTGGCCACCGGCAATCGTCACCATGCCGACGCCGCTGATCTGGGCGATTTTCTGCGCCATGCGCGTGTCCACCAAATCATTGAGCTTGGGCAGCAGCATGGTCTTGGAGGTAATTGCCAGGGTCAGCACCGGGGTGTCGGCAGGGTTGACCTTGTTGTACACCGGCGGCGCCGGCAAATCGTCGGGCAACAGGTTGGTCGCCGCGTTGATCGCGGCTTGCACCTGCTGCTCGGCGACATCCATGTTGATGTCCAGGTTGAACCGCAGGGTAATCACCGATGCGCCACCGGAACTGGTGGAGGCCATCTGCGTCAAGCCCGGCATCTGCCCGAACTGGCGCTCCAGCGGCGCGGTCACGGCGCTGGTCATCACGTCGGGGCTGGCGCCCGGGTACAGGGTCATGACGCGGATGGTCGGATAATCGACCTGGGGCAATGCCGACACCGGCAGCAACCGATAGGCGATCAGGCCGGCCAGGACAATGGCCAGCATGCTCAGGGTGGTGGCGACCGGGCGAAGGATGAACAGCCGCGAGAGATTCATGCGCCGCCCTTTTTCGCCTTGTCGGCTACTGCCGGCTCAGTCGGGGCCGCGGCGCTCTTGCCTTGCAGGTGCTCGGTCGGCGTAGTCGGCACTTCCTGGCTGTCGTTGACCACTTCCACTTCGCTACCTTCCTTCAGGCGGTCGGTGCCTTCGAGCACCACCCGGTCGCCGGCGGCCAACCCTTCGGTGACCACCGTATGCTCGCCATCGCTGGCGCCGATCTTGAGCTGTTTGATCGTGACCTTCTTGTCGCCGTCCAAGGCATAGACAAACGTGCCGTTGGTACCGAATTGAATGGCGGCCGTCGGCGCGAGCACCACGCCTTTCAGGGTATCGGCCAGCAGGCGCACGTTGACGAACTGATTGGGGAACAGCGACTGGTCGCGGTTCTCGTAGCGGGCCTTGAATTTCAAGGTGCCGGTGGTGACGTCGATCTGGTTGTCCAGGCTTTGCAGCACGCCGCTGGCCTGGAGCTTCACATCGCCACGGTCCCAAGCCTCGACCGGCAGCTTCGCCCCGCTGCGGTAGCGGGTGAGCACGGTTTCGAGGTTGTTCTCCGGCAATGTGAAGACCACGCTGATGGGCTGGGTCTGGGTGATGACGGCCAGGGCCGTGGTGTCGTTGGCTGCCACCAGGTTGCCAAGGTCGAGTTGCCGCAGGCCCACACGCCCGGAAATCGGCGCACGGATCTTGGTGAATTCCAGGTTGAGCTTGGCGTCGTTGACCGCCGCCTGGTTGGTCTTGACCGTGCCCTGGTACTGGCCCACCAGTGCAGCGGCGGTGTCGAGGGTCTGCTTGGCAATGCTGTCTTCGGCGTACAAACCACGATAGCGCTCCAGGTCGACCTGGGCGTTCTTCAACTGGGCCTGGTTTTGCAGCAAGGTGCCTTCGGCCTGGAGCAAGGCGTTCTGGTACGGGCGAGGATCGATCTCGGCCAGCAGGTCCCCGGCCTTGACCATCTGCCCTTCTTCGAACGCGATTTTCACCAACTCACCGCCCACGCGGCTGCGCACGTTGATGGTGTTGAGCGCCGTGACCGTGCCCAGCGCCTTGTAATACAGCGGGAAATCCCCGGCGACCGCTGGTGCCACCCGAACCGGAATCGGCCCCGTCGCACCGCCGAAGCCCGGCCGCATGCCGCCCGAGCGCCCCATGTGTCCGGCCGCGCCCTTCTGTCCTGCCGCATTTTTCGAGTCGGTGCTGGCGGGCCAGAATTTCCAGGCGAGCAACGCGACGACCAATACCACGAACAGGCCGAACAACCAGCGACGGGATTTGCGGGAAACAGAGGATTGCATTGAATGGTCAACCATTGGGCGCGTGGGCTTCTTTTACGGGAGGCTGAACGATAAGCACTGTCGAGGTTTTAGCAAAGCGCCTTTACCGGCAATTTACCTTGGGCTTACCTTTCGCGTACTCGGCTAAGGCTTTGAAACACAAATGAAAACGGCCTGGACAGGCCAGGCCGTTAACAATTGTAATAAATA
Organism: Pseudomonas alvandae; assembly: GCF_019141525.1. Lineage (GTDB taxonomy): Bacteria > Pseudomonadota > Gammaproteobacteria > Pseudomonadales > Pseudomonadaceae > Aquipseudomonas > Aquipseudomonas alvandae. The sequence goes on along the minus strand of NZ_CP077080.1, from coordinate 2,862,784 downwards.
CTTTATTTCAGACTGGTTATTTCAGCGCTGCGAGTGCCGCCTCGTAGTTCGGCTCTTCAGCGATTTCCTTGACCAGCTCGCTGTGCAGCACGGTGTCGTTTTCGTCCAGCACCACCACGGCGCGAGCGGTCAGGCCTTTGAGCGGGCCGTCGGCAATGGCAACGCCGTAGTTCTCGATGAACTCGGCACCGCGCAGGGTGGACAGGTTCTGTACGTTTTCCAGGCCTTCGGCGCCACAGAAACGGGCCTGGGCAAATGGCAGGTCGGCGGAAATGCACAGCACCACGGTGTTATCCAGGTCGTTGGCCTGGGCGTTGAACTTGCGCACTGAAGTGGCGCAGGTCGGCGTGTCGACGCTTGGGAAAATGTTCAGCACCTTGCGCTTGCCGGCGAAGTCCTTCAGGGAAACGTCCGACAGATTGCCGGCAACCAGGGAAAAGGCTGGCGCCTTGGAACCGGCTTGTGGCAGTTGGCCGTTGACTTGGACCGGGTTGCCTTTGAGGGTGACTTGAGCCATGAACGGATTCCTTCTGACAGGTTTGAAAAATGGTGAGGCCGGAGTTAACCATGAAATGGTGCTCCGACCTATGGCTGCACGAAAAAAGTGACGATTCCTACAACGGCGCTATTTCGCCTTGAGACGCAGGTAGGACTGATGCAAGTCCGACGCCCAGCCATCGATGACGCTTTTGAAGTCGTCGGGCTTCATCACCTGGGAGTCGTTCGACAGCGGCTTACCCGTGCCCTTGCGCACCACCTGGGCGATCACTGCATTATTACCACCGTCGAGAAAAACCGCTTCGGTGCCCAGGGTGGTTTCCTGGTCGCGAATGCCGCTGGCCGTACTGACCGCGGCGGCCACCAAGGCAATCGGAATCACTTCATAAGGCTTCAGCCCTTCGGTCTTGCTGCTTACTGCAGTGATAGCCGCCCGCACCACCAATACGCCAGGTCCGGGACTGGTCGCCAGGGGCAAGGATTTGCCCGCCTCTCGCTTGAGAGCTTGGTCGTAGTAGCTGGTAATACCGGCCAACGTGGCGGCGGGAATCTTCACGGTCGGTTGTGGCTTGGGGTAGAGCTGTGTCGGCTCGATATACACCCTGGAGTACTTGGCCAGATCGATCTTCGGATCGACCCAACGCATCACCTCGGCTCCCGACGGTGATTTCTCTTCCTTTAGGCGGCTGTAGTCTCCCAGGAAGCCGGAATACTCGTTCGGCTGGGTGACTTTGCTGGCGCAGCCCATCAATGCGAGTGAAGCGATGCAAACGGTGCCGATCATGGACGCAAGATTCATGGTGCTACTCCTGTAGGCCACACCTGACGGGGGCGGAACTACAGGTATAGCCAATGTGCGGAGTTTTGCCTGTTCAGCGCAGCCGCGCCATCGCCAGCGTATCGACCCAGCGCCCGTCACGCACGGCATAGTCGCGCAGCAGGCCTTCGGTTTCGAAACCGAACTTGCGGTACAAGCCGATGGCCGCTTCGTTGTCGGCATACACCGTCAACTCGACCCGCCGCAGGTTCATCCAGTTGTCCGCCACGTCCAGCGCCGCGGCCAGCAGCATCGACCCCACGCCCTTGCCCTGCCAAGCCACCGCGACACCCATGCCGAGGTTGGCGCAGTGAGCGCGACGAACGCGAGAAAACTGCTCCAGGCCAAGATTGCCGATGACCTCGCCCTGGTAAAGGGCCACCAGTTTCAACTGGCGCTCGTCATTTGTTGACAGACGTTGACGCCAGACCTCCGCGGACTGAAAAGGCATCTGCAATACCTGGCGGGTAACGGCAGGGTCGTTGTAGAGCGCGGTGACGCCGGGGATATGGGCTTCAGTAAAACGTGCAAGGGTGATCGAGGATTCGGACATTGGGCTCCTTCCTGGAGACGCGACATGGCCGGCCACTATAAACCGGTGGTCGTTGCACAGGCGAGCTTGTGATAGCGGTATTCCATCGGCCGCCTTCGCGAGCAGACTCGCTCCCACAATTGGATCGGCGCACAACGGGAAGAGTCAGGTCGGCTATAAGACCGCCTTCGCGGGCAAGCCCGCTCCCACAGGGGTTTGGGTACAACTCATCCATTGTGGGAGCGAGCCTGCTCGCGAAAAGGCCTTGGGCTTCAATAGTCAGATCACTGATGCTGCACCTGCACCATCGAGCTCACCTGCACCCGCGCCTGCATCTGCTCTGCCCCGCCACCTCGGCGCATTCCACGTACCGGACAGGCGTCGAGATAATCAAGGCCAATCGCCAACTTCAAATGGCGGTCAGGACGAACCAAGCGATTGGTCACGTCGAAGCTGTACCAACCGTCATCCAGCCAAGCCTCGGCCCAGGCATGACTAGCCAAATGATTCTCGTCCTCGGTGCACAGGTAGCCGGACACATACCGCGCCGGCACGCCCAAACTACGGGCGCAGGCCACGAACGCATGGGCATGGTCCTGGCAGACCCCGGCGCCACCGGCAAACGCCTCGGCGGCCGTGCTGCTGACGGCCGTCGCGCCGGGACTGTAGGGCATGCGGTCGGCGAGACCGTTCATCAAGTTGCCCAGCGCCGATCGATCTCGCCGGTCTCCACATTGTTCCATGGCGAAGGCGCTGAGATTGTCATCCGCCAGGGAAAGTCGGCTGGTGCGCAGGAACGGCAGCGGTGACTGGTCATCGGGCTCCATCTCCACCGTCTGGTTGATCTGCACCTCGCCATAGGCCGTCAATATCAGCGCGCCGTGGGGCTCGTCCATGGTCATGACGTGGAGGATATTGCCGTACGGATCGAGCTGGCTGCGCACCAGGCGCGGCAGTTCCAGGTGCCATTGCAGGATGCGCTGGCGTGGGGTGTCCCGGGGCGTCAGGCGCAGGAACTGGATGCTGGTGCAGACTTCATCGGCATAGCTGTAGGTGGTGTCGTGGCGTATGGACAGTTTCATACCACCTCCAGGTAGGACTCATGAACGGTCTGGCCCAAATGACGGATCTGGCCGATGAGTTCGGTCAACCACTGGTGCAGGCCCGACGCAAGGATCTCGTCGATCCCGGAATACCGCAGCCGTGCATTCAGCTCGGCGGCCAGGCGTTGAGCGGGTCTGCCGTTGTTGCCCGGCAGGCTGGCGAGGATATGGTCAAGCTCCTCGATGCAGGCGTGCAGCGAACGCGGCACGTCGGCCCGCAGCAGCAACATCTCCGACACCTGCTCGGCATTCGGCGCATTACGGTAGATCTCGTTGAACGCCTCGAACGACGACAATGCCCGCAGCAAGGCACTCCATTGGTAGTAGCCGCGCGCCGAATTGTCGCTGACCTCCTCCGATTCCTCGCCGAACATTTCGTAGCGCGCGTCCAGCAGGCGCAAGGTGTTGTCGGCGCGCTCGATGAAGGTGCCCAGGCGAATGAAACAGTAGGCATCGTTGCGCATGATCGTGCCCGACGTCGCGCCACGGAACAGGTGCGAGCGCTCCTTCACCCACTCGCAGAAATGACTGATGCCATAGCGGCCGAGGCCGTTGCTGGCAATGTTGCGCATTTCCAGCCAAGTGGCGTTGATGTTCTCCCACATGTCGGCGGTGATGCGCCCGCGCACGGCATGGGCGTTGGTCCGCGCCGCCCGCAGACAGCTATAGATGCTGCCGGGGTTGGTTTCATCCAGGGCGAAAAAGTGCAGCATGCGTTCGGTGTTGAGCGCGTCATAGCGGGCGTTGTAGTCATCCAGCGTACCGGCCGCCAGCAGCGACATCGCCAACTCGGCCTGGCCGTCGCCGCGCCCGGCCTGGGGCATCAGCGACAGCGAATAACTGACTTCGAGCATGCGCGCCAGGTTCTCGGCGCGCTCCAGGTAGCGGGACATCCAATAGAGGTCCGAAGCGGTTCTTGAAAGCATGTCTTAGTCCTCCACTACCCAAGTGTCTTTGGTGCCGCCGCCCTGGGACGAATTCACCACCAGCGAGCCTTCGCGCAGCGCCACGCGGGTCAGGCCGCCGGGCACCAGGCGAGTCTCCTTGCCGGACAGCACGAAGGGACGCAAGTCGATGTGACGAGGGGCGATGCCGCTTTCAACAAAGGTCGGGCACGTGGACAGGCTCAAGGTCGGCTGGGCGATGTAGGCCTCGGGGCGAGCCTTGAGGCGCGCGCGGAAATCTTCGATCTCCGCCTTGGTGGCAGCCGGCCCGACCAGCATGCCGTAGCCGCCGGAGCCTTGGGTTTCCTTGACCACCAGGTCCGGCAGGTTCGCCAACACGTGGGACAGGTCCTGGGGTTTGCGACACTGCCAGGTCGGCACGTTCTTCAGGATCGGTTCTTCGGTCAGGTAGAACCGAATCATCTCGTCGACGTAGGGGTAGATCGACTTGTCATCCGCCACGCCCGTGCCGACGGCGTTTGCCAGCACCACATTGCCTGCACGGTAGACCGCGATCAGCCCGGGCACGCCGAGCATCGAGTCGGGGTTGAAGGACAACGGATCGAGGTAGGCATCGTCCAGGCGACGGTAGATCACGTCCACCTGCTTGGGCCCGGCGGTGGTGCGCATATAGACGTGGTCGTCGCGCACGAACAGATCCGCGCCCTCCACCAGTTCCACGCCCATTTCCCGAGCCAGGAATGCATGCTCGAAATAGGCGCTGTTGAAACGCCCCGGCGTCAGGACCACGGCGGTCGGGTTGTCCAGCGGGCTGGAGCTCTTGAGGGTATCGAGCAGCAGGTTCGGATAATGATCGATGGGCGCCACGCGCTGGGCAGCGAAGAGCTCGGGGAACAGGCGCATCATCATCTTGCGGTCTTCGAGCATGTAGCTCACGCCACTGGGCGTGCGCAGGTTGTCTTCCAGCACGTAGTAGCTGCCATCGCCGTCACGAACCAGATCAACGCCAGCGATGTGGGCGTAGATACCTCGGTGCAGGTCCAGGCCCTGCATTGCAATTTGATAGCCCTCGTTGGCGAGCACTTGCTCAGCCGGAATGATGCCTTCCTTGAGAATGCGCTGGCCGTGGTAGATGTCGGCCAGGAACATGTTCAGGGCCTGGACCCGCTGGATGCAGCCACGTTCGACGATTTGCCATTCGCTGGCCTTGATGCTGCGGGGGATGATGTCGAACGGGATCAAGCGCTCGGTGCCCTGCTCGTCCCCATATAGAGTGAAGGTGATGCCGGCCCGATGGAACAGCAGGTCGGCTTCGCGGCGGCGTTGCTCCAGCAACTCCAGCGGCGTGTCCGCCAGCCAGCGCGAGAAAGCTTGGTAATGCGGGCGGCAGTCACCCTTGGCGTCGTACATTTCATTGAAAAAAGCGTGGGGCATAGCCAACTCCAAGCCGTGTCGTACACGGCATTTCTTATTACGTCGTCATTCCACCAATGCAGCCTTGCCTAGTTTGTGAGCCCTGGTTCTTCGAGTACCTCGTCAGGCATGGGTCTCTGATTCAGGCCTTTGCGTCCGAATGACGTGCGCCCCCTTTTATATCTACGTATCGAATCTCCTGTTCGTTGGGTTGTCGTGGAGCCGTAGCAAGGGCTGTGCCTAAGTGCGGCCGATCGAGGCGATGCTGGAAAAACCGGCGCGAAACGGCGAAAAAGCGAAATTTATTTTCGATTTTGCGACGGAAAAGAATTTTCAGGCTGAAACGCTTATCCCGATTTCAGGCGTCGACACTGCAAACGGGTCGAATCGGTGCAGGCAAACGGGAAGTCGAGGCCGAACGCCCCGAAAAGGGGAAATTAATACCCACCGCCAAAACGCTGCGCTTGGCTCAACCATAGCTCACGCGCAAAGACTTCACAGGAAGAGCGCTTCGTGGCGAGGGAGCTTGCTCCCGCTCGGCGACGCAGTCGTCGCAAGATCCCGCAGAAAACGCAGATGGGGCTGCTCCGCAGCCCAGCGGGAGCAAGCTCCCTCGCCACGGGTCACTTCGGCTTTGAGACCTTTACGCCCAACCGCCCCAGCCTTCCGTCGCCTCCCTTCGAACAAATTCAAAGTGGACGCTTGCACGAACAGTATTATGGTATACCATCATACGCACAGACACTTCTCACCTCCCACGGAGCAGCTCATGAGTTTCGAAATTCGCAAGATCGTCAGCTATGTCGAAGAAACCTTCATCGAAGGCGGCAAGGCCACCGACAAGCCGGTGACCATGGTCGGGCTGGCGGTGGTCATGAAGAACCCTTGGCTGGGCCGTGGTTTCGTCGAAGACCTGAAACCGGAAATCCGCGCCCATTGCTCCGACCTCGGTGCGCTGATGGTCGAGCGCCTGGTGGGCATCATCGGCGGTGCGGAAAAAATCGAAGCCTATGGCAAGGCTGCGGTCGTCGGCGCCGACGGTGAAATCGAGCACGCTTCGGCTGTGATCCATACCCTGCGCTTCGGCAATCACTACCGCGAAGCGGTCAAGGCCAAGAGCTACCTGAGCTTCACCAACAAGCGCGGCGGCCCCGGCACTTCGATCCAGATCCCGATGATGCACAAGGACGACGAAGGCCTGCGCTCGCACTACATCACCTTGGAAATGCAGATCGAAGACGCCCCGCGCGCCGACGAAATCGTCGTGGTGCTGGGCTGCGCCGACGGTGGTCGCCTGCATCCACGCATCGGCAACCGCTACATCGACCTGGAAGAACTGGCGGCCGAAAAGGCGCAGTGATCCAGCCGAAGCAACCACAATAAAAAAAGGCATGCAGGAGCGCTCCATGATTCGGCTCACCGCTGAACTCACCCCGGCCGGCACCAGTTACCTGGCAACCGGCCAAGGCCAGCCCGTGGTCTTGATCCACGGCGTGGGCCTGAACAAAGAAATGTGGGGCGGCCAAATCGTTGGCCTGGCCACGAATTACCGCGTCATCGCCTATGACATGCTCGGCCATGGCGCCAGCCCGCGTCCCGCCACCGGCACCAACCTGCTCGGCTACGCCGACCAGTTGCTGGAACTGCTGGATCATCTGCAATTGCCCCAGGCCACGGTCATCGGTTTTTCGATGGGCGGCCTGGTGGCGCGTGCGTTCGCCTTGCATTACCCGCAGCGCCTGCACGGCCTGGTGGTGCTCAACAGTGTGTTCAACCGCAGCGCCGAACAGCGCGCCGGGGTCATTGCCCGCACGGCGCAAGCCGCCGAGCACGGCCCGGACGCCAACGCCGAGGCCGCCCTGTCGCGGTGGTTCAGCCGTGAGTACCAGGCCGCGAACCCGGCGCAGATTGCCGCGCTGCGCCAGACCCTGGCCCAGAACGACCCCCAGGGCTACCTGACCACCTATGAACTGTTCGCCACCCAGGACATGTACCGCGCCGACGACCTGGGCAGTATCCAGGTGCCGACCCTGATCGCCACCGGTGAATTGGACCCTGGTTCCACCCCGCAAATGGCCCGGCAACTGGCCGAGCGAATTCCCGGCGCGACAGTTGCCGTGCTCGCCGAACAGCGGCATATGATGCCGGTAGAGTCGCCGCGCCTGGTCAACCAGTTGTTGCTGGAATTCCTCGACACGGCCAGCACCCGACAAAATTCAATAAAGGGGATCGTTGCATGACACTCACACGCTTTTCGATGTGTATCGGCGGTGAATGGGTCGATGCGCTGTCCGGCAAGACCTTCCAGAGCCTGAACCCGGCGCTCGCCCAACCCTGGGCCGAGTTGCCCGATGCTGGCGAAGCCGATGTCGATCGCGCCGTAAACGCCGCCCAAAGCGCTTTCGACAGCCCGGCCTGGCGCGGGCTGACCGCCACCGCCCGCGGCAAACTGCTGCGCCGCCTCGGTGACCTGATCGCCGAAAACAAGGAACAACTGGCCCAGCTCGAAAGCCGCGACAACGGCAAGCTGATCCGTGAAACCCGTGGCCAGGTCGGTTACCTGCCGGAGTTTTTCCATTACACCGCAGGCCTGGCCGACAAGCTCGAAGGCGGCACCCTGCCCCTCGACAAGCCGGACCTGTTTGCCTATACCGTGCACGAAGCCATGGGTGTGGTTGCGGCGATCATTCCGTGGAACAGCCCGCTGTACCTCACCGCCATCAAGCTGGCCCCGGCGCTGGCGGCCGGCAACACCATCGTGATCAAGCCGTCCGAGCACGCCTCGGCGACGATCCTGGAACTGGCCCGCCTGGCCCTGGAAGCCGGGATTCCGCCGGGCGTGGTCAACGTGATCACCGGCTACGGCCCGAGCACCGGTGCCGCCCTCACCCGTCATCCGCTGGTGCGCAAGATTGCCTTCACCGGCGGCGCCGCCACGGCCCGCCACGTGGTGCGCAGCAGCGCCGAGAACTTCGCCAAGCTGTCGTTGGAGCTGGGCGGCAAATCCCCCAACATCATCTTCGCCGACGCCGACCTCGACAGCGCCATCAACGGTGCGATTGCCGGGATCTACGCTGCCTCTGGCCAAAGTTGCGTCTCCGGCTCGCGACTGCTGGTGCAGGACGAAATCTACGACGAGTTCGTCTCGCGATTGGTGGAACGCGCCCAGCGCATCCGCATCGGCAGCCCCCAGGAAGACACCAGCGAAATGGGCCCCATGGCCACCGCGCAGCAGTTGGCCGTGGTCGAAGGCCTGGTGGCCGACGCCATCGCCGAAGGCGCGCGCCTGCGCCTGGGTGGCAAGCGTCCGGCGCATCTGGGCGAAGGCTGGTTCTACGAACCGACCCTGTTCGAATGCGACCGCAACTCCATGAAGATCATGCAGGAAGAAGTCTTCGGCCCGGTGGCCTCGGTGATTCGTTTCAAGGACGAAGCCGAAGCCCTGGCGATCGCCAACGACTCGCAGTTCGGCCTCGCCGCCGGCATCTGGACCCGCGACCTGGGCCGCGCCCATCGCCTCGCCCGAGACGTGCGGTCCGGAATCATCTGGGTCAACACTTACCGCGCGGTGTCGGCCATGGCGCCCATCGGCGGGTTCAAGAACAGCGGCTACGGACGCGAAAGCGGCATCGATTCGGTGCTGGCCTATACCGAGCTGAAAACGGTGTGGATCAACCTTTCCCAGGCCCCCATGCCTGACCCGTTCGTGATGCGCTAGGAGTCCTGAGAAATGATCGAACCCGGCATCTACAAAGAAGTCATGAGCTCCTTCCCGTCTGGCGTCACGGTGGTGACGACGCTGGACCCGGACGGCAATATCGTTGGCATCACTGCCAGCGCCTTCAGCGCATTGTCCATCGACCCAGCGCTGGTGCTGTTCTGCCCCAACTACGCCTCCGACACCTACCCGGTGTTGCGCGACAGCAAGCAATTCGCGATTCATTTGCTGTCCGCCGACCAGACCGCCGAAGCCTATGCCTTCGCCGGGAAAGGCAAGGACAAGGCCAAGGGCATCGATTGGCACCTGAGCGACCTGGGCAACCCGCTGCTGGGCAAAGCCACGGCGATCATCGAGTGCGAACTGTGGCGTGAATACGACGGCGGTGATCACGCGATCATTGTCGGCGCGGTGAAGAACCTGATCCTGCCCGAGCAACCGGTCACGCCGATGATCTATCACAAAGGCAAGCTCGGGCCGCTGCCCACACTGGCTTGACATCAACACAAAACCCTGTGGGAGCGGGCTTGCTCGCGAATGCGGTGTTTCAGATACAAAGGTATCGACTGATCCACCGCATTCGCGAGCAAGCCCGCTCCCACATGGGTCCATCACATTTCCTAGGAGCCGGCATGAGCCCAGCAGCCTCGCAACTGTTCCGCCAGCAAGCCTACATCGACGGCCAATGGCTGGAGGCGCCCGACGGCGCCCATCAAGACATCTACAACCCGGCCAGTGGCGAAAAAATCGGCCAGGTGCCGAACCTCGGCGCCGCACACGCCCGCCAATCCATCGACGCCGCCAACAAAGCCTGGCCAGCCTGGCGCGCACTGACCGCCAAAGAGCGCAGCCAGATCCTCAAGCGCTGGCACGGCTTGATGATCGAAAACGCCGACGCACTGGCCGAAATCCTCACCCTCGAGCAAGGCAAGCCGCTGGCGGAAGCCAAGGGCGAAATCCTCTACGCGGCGAGTTTCATCGAGTGGTTCGCCGAAGAAGCCAAGCGCCTCTACGGCGACACCATCCCCAGCCACAAAAGCGATGCACGCATCGTAGTGACCAAGGAGCCGATCGGCGTGGTGGCGGCCATCACCCCGTGGAATTTCCCGGCGGCGATGATCACCCGCAAGGCTGGCCCGGCGTTGGCCGCCGGTTGCCCGTGCATCGTCAAGCCCGCGCCGGAAACGCCGTTCTCGGCATTGGCCATGGCCGCCCTGGCAGAACAGGCCGGCATTCCGGCCGGCATCTTCAACGTCATCACCGGCGATGCGATTGCCATTGGTGGCGAGCTGACTGCCAACCCGCTGGTGCGCAAATTGTCCTTCACCGGCTCTACCGCCATTGGCAAATTGCTGATGGCGCAGTGCGCGCCAACGCTGAAAAAAGTCTCGTTGGAACTGGGCGGCAACGCGCCGTTCATTGTGTTCGACGACGCCGACCTGGAGCGAGCCGTGGAAGGCGCGCTGATCGCCAAGTTCCGCAATGCCGGGCAAACCTGCGTCTGCGTCAATCGCTTCCTGGTCCAGGCCGGTATTCACGATGCGTTTGTTGCGCGCCTGGCCGAGCGCGTGGCTCAGTTGAACGTGGGCAGCGGCTTCGAGCAAGGCGTCAACCAGGGCCCGCTGATCAACGAACGCGCCGTGGCAAAAGTCGAGGACCATGTGCGGGACGCCCTCGCCCATGGCGCCCGATTGCTCTGCGGCGGCGAACGACATGCCCTGGGCCATGGCTTCTACCAGCCCACCGTCCTGGCCGGCGTCACCGTGCAAATGAAAGTCGCCCGGGAAGAAACCTTCGGCCCCTTGGCGGCGGTCTTTCGCTTCGACACCGAGGCCGAGGCGGTGCAGATGGCCAACGATACCGAGTTCGGCCTCGCCGCCTACTGCTACACCCGCGACCTGGGCCGCGCCTGGCGCATGAGCGAAGCCCTGGAATATGGCATGGTCGGCATCAACGAAGGGTTGATTTCCACCGAGGTCGCGCCGTTCGGCGGCATCAAGTCCTCCGGCCTGGGCCGTGAAGGCTCCAAATACGGCATCGACGATTACCTCGAGCTCAAATACACCTTGATGGGTGGCCTTGACGATTTTGGGAGCACGCCGCGATGAGCAACGAAAAATACCAACAAGGGCTGAAGATTCGCACTCAGGTATTGGGCGAGGCCTACGTCAACCGTTCCCTCGAAAACGCCGATGACTTCACCCGGCCGCTGCAGGAAATGGTCACCGAGTATTGCTGGGGCCATGTCTGGGGTCGCGAGGGTTTGTCCCTCAAGGAGCGCAGCATGATCAACCTGGCGATGATCTCGGCGCTCAATCGCCCGCACGAACTCAAGCTGCATGTGCGCGGCGCCTTGCGTAACGGCCTGAGTCGTGAGCAAATACGCGAAATTCTGCTTCAGGTCGGCATTTATTGTGGCGTTCCCGCTGCAGTAGACAGTTTCCGGCTTGCCCGCGAAGCCTTCGCCGAAGCCGACGCCGAGGCCTCCAGTCAACCCTCGGCTGTCTGAACTGAACGAGCATGGATGTTTGCCCGTTTTGCATGGACAGCCACATTACAGAGCGGACCCCATGAAACGCCTGCCACTCGACGACAGCTTCAAGGTCAATCGCAACCCCGTCACCCTGCGCGAGATCGTGCTGGATAAATTGCGAAGCGCCATCATGAACTTCCAGCTGCTGCCGGGTGATCGCCTGGTCGAGCGCGACCTGTGCGATCGCCTGGGCGTGAGCCGCACGTCGGTGCGCGAAGCCCTGCGTCACCTTGAGTCCGAAGGGCTGGTCGAATTCGCCGATGCCAAGGGCCCACGCGTGGCGATCATCACCCTGGCCGATGCCGGCGACATCTATGAGCTGCGTTGCGTGCTCGAAGGCCTGATCGTCCAGCTGTTCACCCTGCGGGCCAAGGCCAAGGACATCAAGGCGCTGGAAAAGGCCCTGGAAGAAAACCGCAAGGCCCTCAAGGACGGCGAACTGCAACAGGTACTGGATTCGGTCCAGGGCTTCTACGACGTGCTGCTCGAAGGCTCCGGCAACCATGTCGCCGCCACCCAGCTGCGCCAGTTGCAGGCGCGCATCAGCTACCTGCGGGCCACGTCGGTGTCCCAGGAAAACCGTCGCGGCAGCAGCAACCAGGAAATGGAGCGCATGGTCGAGGCGATCAAGAGCGGCGACCCACTGGCGGCCCACCAGGCCTGCGTCGACCACGTGCGCGCCGCTGCCAAGGTCGCGCTGGAATACCTCAAGCGCAAGCAGGAAGAAACCGGCGACATCCCGGAAATCACCGCGCCCATCGCGCTCAAAGAACCTCGCATAGGACGCTGATCATGTTCAGCCCGAGCTTTTGTCCAAAGTGCGGCGGCGCTGATTTGAGTCAGCGCCTGCCAGCGGGCGATACCCATGAGCGGCTGATGTGCGGCGGCTGCGGCTACATCCATTACGTCAACCCGAAGATCATTGCCGGCTGCATCATCGAGCAGGACGGTAAATACCTGTTGTGCCAACGCGCCATCCCGCCGCGTCCTGGCACCTGGACATTGCCGGCCGGCTTCATGGAAGGCAACGAGACCACCGAGCAGGCGGCGCTGCGCGAAGTCTGGGAAGAAACCGGCGTGCGCGCCGAAATCGTCTCGCCCTATTCGATTTTCAGCGTGCCGAAAATCAGCGAGGTGTACATCATCTTCCGCGCCATCGCGCTGGAGATCACCGGCGAGTTCGGCCCGGAAACCCTCGCCTGCCAGTTCTTCGCCCCGGAAGACATTCCGTGGGACAGCATCTATTACCCGGCCATCCGGCAGATCCTCGAACGTTATATCGAGGAGCGCCAGGCCGGGGTCTATGGCATCTACATGGGCAACGACGACAGCGGCAAGATCCACTTCATCCGCTGACACACCTCAGGGCGCCACGCCCTCGACGATAATCACTTCGGCCCGCGCCACACCTTCACGGTGTTTCTTCGCGTCCTGATACTGCTGCGAGTGATAGCAGGCCAGCGCCTGTTCATAGGAATCGAATTCGATCACCACGCTGCGCTGCGGCGTGGCCCTGCCCTCCATCGCCTCACTGCGCCCGCCCCGGGCCAGCATTCGCCCGCCATACAAGGCAAACGCCGCCGGCGCCCGCTGGGTGTATTGGCTGTATTGATCGGGGTCGGTGACATCCACATGAGCAATCCAGTACGCCTTCATAGTGACCTCTCGGTTTGTTTTGTATTATGGTATACCACATTAACGTTCCAGCAAGCCCATCAAACAAAGAGAGCCCGACATGGCCTTTAACAGCATTCAGGAAATCATCGAAGACTACCGCCTGGGCAAGATGGTGTTGCTGGTGGATGACGAAGATCGGGAAAACGAAGGCGACCTGCTGCTGGCTGCCGACTGCTGCAATGCCCAGGCGATCAGCTTCATGGCCCGGGAAGCGCGCGGTTTGATTTGCCTGACCCTGACCGACGAGCATTGCCAGCGCCTGGGTCTCGAGCAGATGGTGCCGAGCAACGGCAGCGTGTTCAGCACAGCGTTCACCGTGTCCATCGAGGCCGCCATCGGCGTGACCACCGGCATTTCCGCCGCCGACCGGGCACGCACCGTTGCCGCCGCCGTGGCCACCGATGCCGGGCCCAACGACATTGTGCAGCCGGGGCACATCTTCCCGCTGCGGGCCAAGGAAGGCGGCGTGCTCACCCGCGCCGGGCACACCGAAGCAGGCTGCGACCTGGCGCGCCTGGCGGGTTTCACACCGGCCTCGGTAATCGTCGAAGTGATGAACGACGACGGCACCATGGCCCGTCGGCCGGACCTGGAGATCTTCGCTCGCAAGCACGGCATCAAGATCGGCACGATCGCCGACCTGATTCACTACCGCCTGAGCACAGAGCACACCGTGGTGCGCATCGGCGAACGGGAACTGCCGACGGTGCACGGCACCTTCCGCCTGTTCACCTTTGAAGATCGCATCGAAGGCGGCGTGCACATGGCGATGGTCATGGGCGACATTCGCCGGGAGGAACCGACCCTGGTGCGCGTGCACGTGATCGACCCGCTGCGCGACCTGGTAGGCGCCGAGTACAACGGCCCTTCCAACTGGACGCTCTGGGCGGCGCTGCAACGGGTCGCCGAAGAAGGCCGTGGCGTGGTGGTGGTGCTGGCGAATCACGAGTCGTCCCAGGCCCTGCTTGAGCGTGTGCCGCAGCTCACCCAACCGCCCCGTCAGTTCAGCCGTTCCCAATCGCGCATCTATTCTGAAGTAGGCACGGGCGCGCAGATCCTGCAGGACCTGGGCGTCGGGAAACTGCGGCACCTGGGCCCGCCGCTCAAGTACGCGGGGTTGACCGGGTATGACCTGGAGGTGGTGGAGAGTATTCCGTTCGCGGGATAACCCAAGGCTGAACAAAAATCCCCTGTGGGAGCGAGCTTGCTCGCGATGGCAATGGATCTGTCGACATCAATGGCGACTGACACACCGCAATCGCGAGCAAGCTCGCTCCCACAGGGGTTCATGAACATAGAAAAAATCCGCTCCAGACAGATAGCCGGTACGGCAAAATGCTTGCAGAAAGTTTGGAATACCATAATATGATATTCCATAGACCGAACGCTCCAGCCATCCCATGGCACGGTCATTGGCAAGACCGATTGACCCCAAGCTCCCGATAGGTGGGCGAACAGAAGCCCACTCAATAAACACAACAATGAGGGCGTGAAAATGGTGTTGAAGAAAAGTGCAGCCGCAATTCTTTTTGCCGGCCTGCTGAGTGTCACCAGCCAGGCGACGATGGCCGCTGAAAGCGTCAACTTCGTCAGTTGGGGTGGCAGCACCCAGGACGCGCAGAAACAGGCCTGGGCCGATCCGTTCAGCAAGGCCAGCGGCATCACCGTGGTCCAGGACGGCCCGACCGACTACGGCAAGCTCAAGGCCATGGTCGAAAGTGGCAACGTGCAGTGGGACGTGGTCGACGTCGAAGCCGACTTCGCCCTGCGCGCCGCCGCCGAAGGCCTGCTCGAACCCCTCGACTTCTCGGTCGTGCAGCGCGACAAGATCGACCCGCGCTTCGTCTCCGACCACGGCGTCGGCTCCTTCTACTTCTCGTTCGTGCTCGGCTACAACGAAGGCAAGCTCGGTTCGGGCAAGCCCCAGGACTGGTCCGCGCTGTTCGACACCAAGACCTACCCCGGCAAGCGCGCCCTCTACAAATGGCCAAGCCCTGGCGTGCTGGAACTGGCCCTGTTGGCCGACGGCGTGACCCAGGACAAGCTCTATCCGCTGGACCTGGACCGCGCCTTCAAGAAGCTCGACACCATCAAGAAAGACATCGTCTGGTGGGGCGGCGGCGCCCAGTCCCAGCAGTTGCTCGCGTCCGGCGAAGCCAGCATCGGCCAGTTCTGGAACGGTCGTATCTACGCCCTGCAGCAAGACGGCGCGCCGGTTGGCGTGAGCTGGAAACAGAACCTGGTCATGGCCGACATCCTGGTCATTCCAAAAGGCTCGAAAAACAAGGCCGCCGCCATGAAGTTCCTGGCCAACGCCAGCAGCGCCAAGGGCCAGGCCGATTTCTCCAACCTGACCGCCTACGCGCCGGTCAACGTCGACAGCATCGCACGCCTGGATTCGGTGCTCGCCCCCAACTTGCCGACCGCCTACGCCAAGGATCAGATCACGCTTGATTTTGCGTACTGGGCCAAGAACGGTCAGGACATTGCGACACGGTGGAACGAATGGCTGGTCAAATGAAAATGACGGCAGCGGCAACCCCTCGCACCGGGAGCGCCACCGGCGCTGCCGGTTCGGCAAGCGCCGCGACCGTGACGTCGAAACAGACGCCCTCCCTGGCACAACGCTGGCGGGGTGCGGGCAACCTGCTCCCCGCCCTGCTGTTCCTCGGTCTGTTTTTCCTGGCGCCGCTGATCGGCCTGCTGCTGCGCGGGGTGCTGGAGCCGGTGCCGGGCCTGGGCAACTACGAGCAATTGTTCGCCAACTCGGCCTACGCCCGGGTGTTGTTCAACACCTTTTCGGTGGCCGGGCTGGTGACGCTGTTCAGCCTCTTGCTGGGCTTCCCGCTGGCCTGGGCGATCACCCTGGTGCCCCGTGGCTGGGGCCGCTGGATGCTGAACATCGTGCTGCTGTCGATGTGGACCAGCCTGCTGGCCCGCACCTACTCCTGGCTGGTGCTGCTGCAAGCCTCGGGCGTGGTGAACAAGGCGTTGATGGCGCTGGGTGTCATCGATCAGCCGCTGGAAATGGTGCACAACCTCACCGGCGTGGTGATCGGCATGAGCTACATCATGATCCCGTTCATCGTCCTGCCGTTGCAGGCGACCATGCAAGCCATCGACCCGATGATCCTGCAGGCCGGCTCCATCTGCGGCGCCAGCCCCTGGACCAACTTCTTCCGGGTGTTCCTGCCGCTGTGCCGGCCAGGGCTGTTCTCGGGCGGGCTGATGGTCTTCGTGATGTCCCTCGGTTACTACGTGACCCCTGCGCTGCTGGGCGGCGCGCAGAACATGATGCTGCCGGAATTCATCATCCAGCAGGTGCAATCGTTCCTCAATTGGGGCCTGGCCAGTGCCGGCGCAGCCTTGTTGGTGGCGATCACCCTGGTGTTGTTCTACTTCTACCTGAAGCTCCAGCCGGAATCCCCGGTCGGCGCCAGCAACGCGAGGTAAGCCGCCATGCTCCTGACTCCCAATGCCATGAGCCGGCGCATGCGGTTCGGCCTCTATTTCACCACGGGCGTGATCGCATTGTTCCTGCTGTTGCCGATCGTGTTCATCGTGCTGCTGTCGTTCGGCTCCTCCCAGTGGCTGGTGTTCCCGCCACCGGGCTGGACGTTCAAATGGTACGGCCAGTTCTTTTCCAACCCGGACTGGATGAGCGCCGCGCTGACCAGCCTCAAGGTCGCGGTGCTGACCACCGTCTGCGCTGTCGCCCTCGGCCTGCCTACTGCGTTTGCCCTGGTGCGCGGGCGTTTCCCCGGCCGGGAAATGCTCTACGGCCTGTTCACCCTGCCGATGATCGTACCGCTGGTGATCATCGCGGTGGCGGTGTACGCGCTGTTCCTCAAGCTCGGCTACACCGGGACGATGTTTGCCTTCGTGGTCAGCCATGTGATCGTCGCGCTGCCGTTCACCATTATCTCGATCATCAACTCGCTCAAGCTGTTCGACCAATCCATCGAGGACGCGGCCGTGATCTGCGGTGCTTCGCGCCTGCAAGCGGTGTTCAAGGTGACGTTCCCGGCGATTCGCCCGGGCATGGTCGCCGGGGCGCTGTTCGCGTTCCTGGTGTCGTGGGACGAGGTGGTGCTGAGCGTGATGATGGCCAGCCCGACCCTGCAAACCCTGCCCGTAAAAATGTGGACCACCCTGCGCCAGGACCTGACGCCTGTGATCGCCGTCGCTTCGACGCTGCTGATCGGCCTCTCGGTGTTGGTGATGGTGATCGCCGCCGCCCTGCGCCGGCGCAATGAAATCAGCGCCTGAGCGCCTAGGAGAACACGATGAGTGCCGTCAAAGACCCCGCACAACAGAACAACAAGACCCTGGTCAGCCTGCGCAACCTGAACAAGCACTACGGCGACTTTGCCGCCGTGGACGATATTTCCCTGGAAATCCAGGACGGCGAGTTCCTGACCTTCCTCGGCTCCAGCGGCTCGGGCAAGAGCACCACCCTGTCGATGCTGGCCGGGTTCGAAACCCCCAGCAGCGGCGAGATCCTGGTGGACGGCAAATCCCTGGTCAACGTGCCGCCGCACAAGCGCGACATCGGCATGGTGTTCCAGCGCTATTCGCTGTTCCCACACCTGTCGGTGCGCGACAACATCGCCTTTCCCCTGGCGATCCGCAAACTGGCGGCGGCTGAACGTGATCGCCGCGTCGATGCAATGCTCAAGCTGGTTCAGTTGGAACAGTTCGCCCATCGCCGTCCGTCGCAGCTGTCTGGCGGCCAGCAGCAACGCGTGGCGATTGCCCGGGCGCTGGTCTACGAGCCACGCATCCTGTTGATGGACGAACCCCTCGGCGCCCTGGATAAAAAGCTCCGCGAAGACTTGCAAGACGAGTTGCGCCAACTGCATCGGCGCCTGGGCATCACCATCGTCTACGTCACCCATGACCAGGAAGAAGCCATGCGCCTGTCCCAGCGCATCGCGATTTTCAGCCACGGCAAGATTGTCGGCCTGGGCAGCGGCTATGACCTCTACCAGAACCCACCAAATGCCTTTGTCGCCTCGTTCCTGGGCAACTCCAACTTCCTCAAGCTCAAGGCCCAGGGCAATGCCGCGGCGACCTTCGAAGGCCAGTCGCTGTCGATCCGCCTGACTGCCGGCCTGCAAGCCCACCAGGACGTGTTGCTGATGGTGCGCCCGGAAAAAGCCTTGGCCTTGAGCGTCGAACAAGCCAGCCAGGACACCCTGCCGGCCGGCTGGAACGAAGTCGCGGCCAAGGTCGTGGAAGTGCTGTTCCTCGGCGAAAGCCAGACCTGCAGCGTAGTGACCTCCGGCGGCACCGCGATGACCGTCAAGGCGCTGTCCGCCGCCGGCATGCCGCTCAAGGCCGGCGACCCGGTGCGCGTGCGCTGGGCCACCGCCGATGCTTGCGTCTACACCCAATGGGCCGAGAGCGACCTGAACAAGGCCGCCGGCGCTCACTGAAGAACACTGGGTCATAACCGCCTGCGGGCGAGGATTGCGAAAATGATCGATGCCAACGTTTACAAACAAGTCATGGGCTCGTTCCCGTCCGGTGTGACGGTGATCACCACCCTCGACGATGACGGACAAATCGTCGGCCTGACCGCCAGCGCCTTCAGCTCGTTGTCGATGGAACCGGCCCTGGTGCTGTTCTGCCCCAACTACAGCTCCGATTCCTATCCGGTGCTGATCAAGAACAAGCGCTTCGCCATCCACCTGCTGTCCGGCGGCCAGCAGAACGAAGCCTATGCCTTCGCCCGCAAAGGCAAGGACAAGGCCCAGGGCATCGACTGGACCCTGAGCGAACGGGGCAACCCGCTGCTTGACAACGCCACCGCCATCATCGAGTGCGAACTGTGGCGCGAATACGAAGGCGGTGACCACGCCATCATGGTCGGCGCGGTGAAGAACCTGATCGTGCCGCAACACACACCGGGCCCCCTGGTTTATTGCCACGGCAAGATGGGCGCCCTGCCCGTCCTCGCCTGAACCGATCGTCAACAAGACAAGAAGAGAAAGCGCCATGAAATTTTCTTTGTTCGTACACATGGAGCGCTGGGACGAAAGCGTCAGCCATCGCCAGTTGTTCGAAGACCTGAGCGAGCTGACCCTGATGGCCGAGGCCGGTGGTTTCAGCACCGTGTGGATCGGCGAACACCACGCCATGGAATACACCATTTCGCCAAGCCCGATGCCACTGCTGGCGTACCTGGCCGGCAAGACCACCACCATCCACCTCGGCGCCGGCACCATCATCGCGCCGTTCTGGCACCCGCTGCGGGTGGCGGGCGAATGCGCGTTGCTGGACGTGATCAGCAACGGCCGCATGGAAGTCGGCCTGGCCCGGGGCGCCTACCAGGTGGAGTTCGACCGCATGGCCGGCGGCATGCCCGCCTCCTCCGGCGGCCAGGCCTTGCGGGAAATGGTCCCGGTGGTGCGTGCGCTGTGGCAGGGTGATTACGCCCACGACGGCGAGATCTGGAAATTCCCCACCTCCACCAGCGTGCCGAAGCCAATCCGCAAGCCCCATCCACCGATGTGGATCGCCGCCCGCGACCCCGACTCCCATAACTTCGCCGTCGCCAACGGCTGCAACGTGATGGTCACGCCGTTGATGAAGGGCGACGAGGAAGTCCTCGACCTGAAGAACAAATTCCAGGCCGCCCTGGACAACAACCCTGACGTGCCGCGCCCGCAACTGATGGTACTGCGCCACACCCACGTACACGCCGTGGACGATCCCGAAGGTTGGAAAGTCGGTGCCCAGGCGATTTCCAAGTTCTACCGCACCTTCGATGCCTGGTTCGGCAACAAGCAGGTACCGGTCAACGGCTTCCTGGCGCCGAGCCCGGAAGAGAAGTTCGCCGAGCGTCCGGAATTCCAGCTGGAAAACATCCGCAAGAACACCATGATCGGCACCCCTCAGCAGATCATCGAGCGGATCAAGTATTACCAGGAACTGGGCGTGGACGAGTTCAGCTTCTGGTGCGACAACAGCCTGTCCCATGCCGAGAAGAAGAAGTCCCTCGAGCTGTTTATCCAGCAGGTCGTGCCGGCGTTTCGCTGACCCTGTGGGAACGGGCTTGCCCGCGATGGTGTCGGGTCAGTCAAATCATCGTTAACTGACACTCCGCTTTCGCGAGCAAGCTCACTCCCACAGGGGATCGGTGGCGTACCCAAATCTTGATACCCCCCAAAATAACTGTGTGCGAGCTTGCTCGCGAAGGCGGCCTGAAGCCAGAAACAAAAATGCCCGGACATTGCTGTCCGGGCATTTTTATTGGAGCGCCGTGATCAGAACGTCACGCTGGCACTCAACTTGGCGGTGCGCGGCTCGCCGACGTTGACCATCAACTCGCTGCCCGTGGACGACGGGTAATACTGCTTGTCGAACAGGTTGTCGACGTTCAACTGCAACGACGTCTTGTGTCCGAACACTGGCGATTCCCAGCGCAGGAAAGCGTCGGCAACGGTGTAGCTGCTCATCCAGAAATCGTTCGCCGCGTTAGCCGCACGCTCGCCGACATAACGGGCACCGGCACCGGCGTGCCAGGCGCCGAATTCGGCCGGGACGTTCAGGTGGTGGCTCAGGTACAGGCTGGCGGTGTGCTTGGGGGCGTCGGGCAGGCGATGACCTTCGTTCTTCGGGTCATCGAGAATTTCGGTGTGGGTGTAGGCGTAGGTGCCGATAAGGTCCCAACGCTCGGCGAGGCGACCGGTGATGTCCAACTCCAGGCCCTGGGAGCCGACCTTGCCAGCGGCCTCGGAGACATTATCGACGGTGGTGACTACGTTCTTTTTCACGATATCGAACAGCGCGAGGTTGATGTTCAAGCCCGGCAGCGGATCGTACTTGGCACCGATCTCGTAGCTGCGGCCCTCCTCTGGCTGGAAGGTACGACTGTTCTTATCGACCACATCGTTAGGTTTGAATGACCGGCTGTAGTTGCCATACAGCGACAGTTCTTCCGTGGCTTTGTAGACCAGGCCGAGGAATGGGACGAAGGCGTCACCATTATCGTCGCGAACTGGCTTGGCCGGGACGAGTCCCTGCGTCGTGTATTGATCGTAATGCTGATAACGACCGCCAAACACCAGGATCCAGCGATCGTCCAGGTGCCAGTTGTCCTTCAGATACACCGAACTGGAGGTCAGCTTGTTGCTCAGGTTGCTCTGGGTTGGGCTGATGACGCTGGGCTTATCCAGGCCACCGTACACCGGAGCCGCAGGATCGAAGCCTGCTTGGTTAGCGCCACGGTAAGTCTTGCCCCGAAACTGGTCTGAAACCTGGTTGTCGACGCCCACCAACAGATCATGACGCTGGCCGAACAATTCTTGATTGCCAATGAAGTCCCAACTGGCGTAGCGGGTTTCATCGTCATAATGCGCACCGTTGGCGGCGCGCTGCAGGACACCATTCGACAGGCGCGGCTGGGCAATCGAAAGACTGTACCGGTCATTGTTCCAACCATAAGTCACCCGCGTCTTCCACGCGTCCGTCAGCTCGTACTCGAACCGCGCAGTCGCCGTCTCACGAATACCGACGCTCTTGGCCCAAGGCTCGTCCAGGCGCTTGTCGTAATCGATATCGGCCGGATGCCCATTGGTGAACATCGTCCCCCGGTCAAACGGATTGGAATATTCGTTGTACTCATAACTCAGGTTCAACGAAGCCCGCTCACCGTTCCACGCCAGCGATGGCGCCACCAGCGTGCTCTCGTTGACGCCGTAGTTGCGCCAGTAATCCTCATGACCGCGCTCGGCGATCAGGCGATAGGCCAGGCCGGTGTCGCCCAAGGGGCCAGTGGTGTCCACGGCCATGGTGCCGCCGCCTTCGCTGTAGGCGGAACCGCTCAGCGTGGTGCTCTGGGTGTACTCGGGCTTCTTGCTGATGACGTTGACCAGTCCGCCGGGCTCCAGGGCGCCGTACAACATCGAGGCAGGGCCCTTGAGCACTTCGACCCGCTCGGTGGTGGCGCTGAAGTTGTGGCCCAGGTTGGAACGCACGCCGTCGCGCAGGATCGAGCCGTCATCGTTGGTGCCGAAGCCGCGCTTGACCAGCGAGTCCCGCGAGCCGCCCAGGGTGTTGCCCTGGCTGACACCGCTGACGAACTTCATCGCGTCTTCCAGCGAGCGCACCTGATAGTCCGCCAGGGTCTGCTGGGTCACCACGTTGATCGATTGCGCCTCTTCCTTGATCGGTACATCGCTCTTGCTCGCCGTGCTGGCTTGCGATGCCGTGTAGCCTTCGTCCTGAATGATCCGGCCGCCTTGCACATCCGTAGTGGGCAGCTCGAGAGTGTCCTGTGCCCTCAAGGGGCTTGCCATGAAACAGCAGGACAGCGCGGGTAAAACACATTTGACGAGGGCGTTGCGGTAAGCGAGAGGGGTGGAACGATTCAAGACGCGCACTCACAGAGGGTTGGAAATGAGAGCGAATATACTTTGAGAATGATTCCCAGTAAATCTTTCTAACATTTCCATGCTTGACTCTAGATGCGATCAAGGGCGCCAGATGATAAATCCGGCGCCCTTGAGGGTGCCCTTCTCCCCGACTGGGGCTGTTGACGGTCAGTGATCGATGGCGGCGCCGGCCCCCCTCGGTACGCGGATGTCCTCAACCAAGTGCTGGATGTGTTCCGGCGGCGGCGCGGTGAAGCGCGACACCACCAAGGCAGCCAGGAAGTTGAAGACCATGCCCAATGTGCCGATGCCTTCGGGGGATACACCGAGCCACCAGTGTTCCGCCGTATTCATCGTCGGGTTGATGAATTTGAAGTAGACGATGTAGGTGAATGTGAAGGTCAGCCCGACGATCATGCCGGCGATCGCGCCTTCACGGTTCATGCGCTTGGAGAAGATCCCCATGACGATCACCGGGAAGAACGACGACGCCGCCAACCCGAAGGCGAACGCCACCACCTGGGCGACGAACGCGGGTGGATAGATGCCAAACAGGCCCGCGATCAAGACCGCCACGCCCGCCGCGATACGTGCCGCGAGCAACTCCTGCTTCTCGTTGATCCTGGGCATGATGTTGCTTTTGAGCAGGTCATGGGAGATCGATGTGGAGATCACCAGCAACAGCCCCGCTGCAGTCGAAAGCGCCGCCGCCAGGCCACCGGCGGCGATCAAGGCGATCACCCAACCTGGCAGGCCGGCAATCTCGGGGTTGGCCAACACCATGATGTCGTTATCGACATAAAGTTCGTTGGGCACCGGTGAAAGCTGGTTCTTGAGCAACCGCTGCTCATGCGCCCCGCGCTCGCCGGTAAAACTCGGCGCGCCGACCAGCGCTGCGCCCGGGCTGTACTGGATGATGCCGTCGTTGTTCTTGTCCGCCCAGGCAATCAACCCGGAATTTTCCCAGGCCTTGAACCAGGCCGGCGCGGTGGAATAACTGACGTTGGGGATGGAGGTCAGCAGGTTGGTGCGAGCGAAGGCTGCCACGGCCGGTGCGGTGGTATAGAGAATGGCGATGAACAGCAGTGCGTAGCCGGCCGACTTGCGTGCATCCCGAACGGTGGGCGTGGTGAAGAATCGCACGATCACGTGGGGCAGGCCCGCCGTACCGACCATCAGCGCCATGGTGATGAAGAATACGTCCATGGTCGATTTGGTGCCATTGGTATAGGCGGTGAAGCCCAACTCGGCGCCCAGGCCGTTGAGCCGCTCGATCACGCTCTGCCCCGAGCCGGCGGCTTCACTGATGAAGCCCAACTGTGGGATCGGATTGCCCGTGATCATCATCGAGATAAAGATCGCCGGCACCATGTAGGCGAAGATCATTACGCAATACTGCGCCACCTGGGTGTAGGTGATGCCCTTCATGCCGCCCAGCACCGAGTAGAAGAACACGATGGCCATGCCGATCATGACGCCGGTGTTGATGTCCACTTCCAGGTAGCGGGAAAAGACGATCCCGACGCCGCGCATCTGCCCCGCCACATAGGTGAACGAGATGAAAATCACGCAGATCACCGCCACCACCCGCGCCGTCTGCGAGTAATAACGCGCCCCGACGAACTCGGGCACGGTGAACTTGCCGAATTTTCTCAGGTACGGTGCCAGGCACATCGCCAACAGCACGTAGCCGCCGGTCCAACCCATCAGGTAGACCGAGCCGTCGTACCCGGCGAAGGCGATGATCCCCGCCATGGAAATGAACGACGCCGCCGACATCCAGTCCGCACCGGTGGCCATGCCGTTGAGTACCGGGTGCACGCCCTTGCTGGCGACGTAGTATTCACTGGTGGAACCGGCGCGGGTCCAGATCGCGATTGCGATGTACAACGCGAAGGTGGCGCCGACGACCAGGTAGATCAGGGTTTTCGTGTCCATGTGCGCCGCCCTCAGTCTTCGTGAACGTCATATTTACGATCGAGCTGATTCATCTTCCAGACATAGAAGAAGATCTCGAGCACAAAGACGTAGATGGATCCCTGCTGGGCAAACCAGAACCCCAGGGGCGTGCCGAAGAAACTGATGGTATTGAGTGAGTCGACCAGCAAGATGCCAAAACCGAACGACACCACGAACCAGATGGCCAGCAAGACCAGCATCCAGCGTAGGTTTTCCGCCCAGTAGGCACGCGCAGCCTGTTGTTTTTCAGTGGACATGGGGCGCCCTCTTGTTTGTTGTTATTGTTTTGCACTTGAAACCGTAGCAGTCGCCGGGCAAGGCGCTAGTACGATTTTGGTCTAATTCGCAACAACAGGTATTGACATTCCTGCCGCACCGAAAAGTCGGAGTCCACCCGCGCCAGCATTCCAGGGTGATATCAAATCGCCCAAACGCCCTAAAGCTTTGCCGTTATCGGTCGAATGTATGCCATCGAATCTTTTTTTTCCTGGAGCTGTGATGCAGACGTTAAAGGCCTTGTATGAGTCTATCGAGATGCAGTTTTTCGATACCCTCACCAAAAAGCTCTCAAGCCTTTTCCTGTTGGTCGCGGTCAGTGGGCTGTTGTATTGGGTGGCCCTCAGCGCCCGCGCCGATATTCTCCTGCAGTTGCGCACGGCCCAGCTGGACGCGGCGCTGCTGGCGCAAATCGAAGGCCGGCTCGACAGCCTCACCCACGCCCTGCTCTTCGGTACGGTCCTGACGCTGGGCATGATCAGTTTCATGGTCTGGTATTTCCGCCACCTCATCGTGCGCCCCGTCACCGCCATGACCAAGGCCCTGGAAGAGATCGCCAATGGCGAGGGCGACTTGTCCAAGGACCTGCCGCTGGTCACCCACGATGAAATCCGCACGCTGGCCGCGACCTGCAACCGCTTCCTGGCCAAGCAGCGCGAGATCATCAGCAACGTCCAGGCGTTGACGGTGCACATTGCCGTCGAGTCGGCCCGCTCGTTGAAGAACATCAGCGACTCCAGCGACAGCGCGACCCACCAGGCGCGTTTCGCCAAGGAAGTGATGGAGCAGAGCAATACCGCCGTGGGCCGTATCGAAGAGGTGTCGCGCCAGACCCAAGGCATCTCCGGCACCACCGCGCAGAACCTGAGCATGGCCCGCGATTCCTACGCCGAGCTGCTGGAAGTGACCGGCAACATCAGCGAGATCTCCAGCAGCCTCGGCGAATTCGCCGGGCTGGTGGACGCCCTTAACCAGCGCTCCTCGAGCATCAAGTCGATTGTCGGCCTGATCCAGCAGATTTCCGCCCAGACCAACCTGCTGGCCCTCAACGCCGCCATCGAAGCCGCGCGTGCCGGGGAAAGTGGCCGGGGCTTTGCGGTGGTGGCCGATGAAGTGCGCAACCTGGCGCAGAACGTCAGCCGGGCCACCGACGACATCTCGCGCAACATCGACGCCATGCTCCAGGAAGTCAGCTCGACCCACGAGCAGACCACTCAGATCAGCCACAGCGCCCGGGAAACCCAGAAAGTCGTGGAGCGCGCGTCCGGTCATTTCGAAAGCATGATCGTCGACTTCGAATCCACTAACGGCAAGCTGGCCGACATTGCCGATCACATCCAGCAATTCGCCGACACCAACACCGGCATCAACGAACGCGTCACGCAGATCCACGCCGACAGCCAGTCGATCGACCAGCGCATGCAGCAATCGGCCACCGCCACCCGCGACCTGTCCGGCGTGGCCGAGAAGGTCCAGACGCTGTTGGGCCGCTTCGTGCTCGGCCACGGCAAGCTGGACGCCGCCATCACCCGCGCCAGCGAATGCCGCGACACGCTGCAGCTTCATCTGCAGGCGTTGCAGGACGAGGGCGTCAACCTGTTCGACCAGAATTACCAACTGATTCAGGGCACCGATCCCAAGCAGTACATGACTAGCTACACCGAGCGCTTTGCCCGGGTCTGCCAGGAAGAATGCGACAAGCTCACCCGCAGCACCCCGGGCGGCAAGGTCTCGTTCATTGTCGATACGAAGGGTTATTGCCCGGTCAACAACAGCTGGGTCTCCAAGCCACCGACCGGCGACCGCGCCGTCGACCTCCCGGTGTGCCGCAACAAGCGGATCTTCAACGACCCGATCGGCCTGCGCGCGGCGGGCAACGTCCAGCGCTTCCTGCTGCAGACCTACCTGCGCGACACCGGCGAAATCATGACCGAGATCGACGTGCCGTTCTTCTTCGGCGGTCGTCACTGGGGCAACCTGCGGGTAGGCTTCGATGCGGCGGTGTTGTTGGCCGATTGATCAACACCGGAATCAAGCCAGACAACGGCCCTGTGGCGACGGAGCTTGCTCCCTCACCACAAGGAATTTGTGGTGTACGCAAATCCTGAGGCCAACCCAAACCAACTGTGGGAGCGAGCCTGCTCGCGAAGGCGTCGGGTCAGCCGAATCATCGTTAACTGACACTCCGCTTTCGCGAGCAGGCTCGCTCCCACAGGGGAATCGGTGTGCACGCAAATCTCGAAACCACCCAAAAACAACCGTGAGAGCGGGCTTGCTCGCGATGGCGTCAGGTCAGCCGAATTATCGTTGACTGACACTCCGCTTTCGCGAGCAAGCTCGCTCCCACAGGGGAACGGTGGTGTACACAAATCTTGAGACCAGCCCAAAACAACTGTGGGATAGACTCAGTTCAACAGCACTTCGGCCCACCCTTGCCGCCGTAACGGGCCTCCTGGCGTTCGCGGAAGAACGCCTCGTAGTCCATCATCGGCTTGTCCGGGTGCTTGGTTTGCATGTGCTCGACGTAGTTGTCGTAGTCGGGCATGCCGACCATCAGGCGGGCGGCCTGACCGAGGTATTTACCGAGGCGACTCAAGTCATTGAACATCGTTGCAATCCCCTATCAAGCGTCCGGCACGGCCTGGAATGGCGCTTCTTTGTCCGTGCGTTCCTTCGTGCCCCAGGCGGCGATGCCGACCTTGAGCGCGTAGAACAGGATGCTGAAGACCACGAACAGGAACAACACCGTCAGCGTTGCGTTGGTGTAGGCGTTGAACACCACGTGCTGCATCTGCTCGATGCTCTTGGCCGGGGCCAGGATCTGGCCGGCGGCCAGGGCATCGTTGTATTTGCGCGCCAGGGCCAGGAAGCCGATCGCCGGGTTGGCGTCGAACAGCTTGATCAGGCCCGCGGTGGTGGTGCAGATCAGCAGCCAGGCCGCCGGCAGCAGCGTGACCCAGACGTAGCGCTGGCGCTTCATCTTGATCAGCACCACGGTGGCGAGCATCAGGGCGATACCGGCCAGCATCTGGTTGGAGATGCCGAACAGCGGCCACAAGGTGTTGATGCCGCCCAGCGGGTCGATCACGCCCTGGTACAGCAAGTAGCCCCACAGCGCGACGCAGCCGGCGGTGGCGATCAGGTTGGCGGGCCAGGATTCGGTGCGCTTGAGCGAAGGCACGAACGAGCCGAGCAGGTCCTGGAGCATGAAGCGCCCGGCACGGGTGCCGGCGTCCACCGCGGTGAGGATGAACAGCGCTTCGAACAGGATCGCGAAGTGGTACCAGAACGCCATGGTGTTTTCACCCGGCAGCACCGAGTGCAGGATCTGCGCGATCCCGACCGCCAGGGTCGGCGCACCGCCGGCACGGGCCAGCACGGTGGTCTCGCCGATGTCCTTGGCCACCGCTTGCAGCGCGTCGGGGGTGATTGCGAAACCCCAGCTGCTGACGGTCTGGGCCACGGCCACCACGTCACCGCCGACGATCGCCGCCGGGCTGTTCATGGCGAAGTACACGCCCGGTTCGATCACCGAGGCAGCAACCATCGCCATGATGGCCACGAAGGATTCCATCAGCATGCCGCCGTAACCGATGTAGCGAGCGTTGGTTTCGTTATCCAGCAGCTTGGGCGTGGTGCCCGAGGAGATCAGCGCGTGGAAGCCCGAGACCGCGCCGCAGGCGATGGTGATGAACAGGAACGGGAACAGGCCGCCCTTCCACACCGGCCCGGTGCCGTCGGTGAACTGGGTCAGCGCCGGCATTTTCAGCTCGGGCATGGTCACCAGGATGCCGATCGCCAGGGCGACGATGGTGCCGATCTTCAGGAAGGTCGACAGGTAGTCCCGTGGCGCGAGGATCAGCCACACCGGCAGCACCGCCGCGACAAAACCGTAGCCGATCAGCATCCAGGTGATCTGGATCCCGGTGAAGGTGAAGGCCTTGGCCCAGACCGGGTCGGCGGCGATTTGCCCGCCCAGCCAGATCGAACCCAGCAGCAACAGCACGCCGATGACCGAGATTTCACCGATGCGGCCCGGGCGGATGTAGCGCATGTAGATGCCCATGAACATCGCGATCGGGATGGTCGCCATCACCGTGAAGATCCCCCACGGGCTCTCGGCCAGGGCCTTGACCACGATCAGCGCCAGCACCGCGAGGATGATGATCATGATCAGGAAGCAGCCGAACAGCGCGATGGTGCCGGGAATGCGGCCCATTTCCTCGCGCACCATGTCGCCCAGGGAGCGCCCGTTGCGCCGGGTGGAGAGGAACAGGACCATGAAGTCCTGCACCGCACCGGCCAGCACCACGCCGGCGATCAGCCAGAGCGTGCCGGGCAGGTAGCCCATCTGCGCCGCCAGCACCGGCCCGACCAGCGGCCCCGCGCCGGCAATGGCCGCGAAGTGGTGGCCGAAAAGAATGTGTTTGTTGGTCGGGACGTAGTCCAGGCCATCGTTGTTGAGCACGGCAGGCGTGGCCCGGCGCGCATCGAGTTGCATCACGTTGTTGGCGATGAAGAGGCTGTAGTAGCGGTAGGCGACCAGGTAGATGGCGACTGCCGCGACGACGATCCAGAGGGCGTTGATCGGCTCTCCGCGGCGCAAGGCCACGACGCTCAGCGCACAGGCTCCCAGAACAGCCACGGCAAACCAGGCGAGGTGTTTAACCAGACGGGTTGTCATTGCGTGTCTCCTGCCGATATCCAGAGGATTGCGGCGATTGTTTTTATAGTGTGCCCCGGCTATTCGGAGCCGGCCCAATATCCCTGCATGCCGTCAATAAATAAATCCGTAGTACTACGTAGAACCCCGATTCCCTTGTGGGAGCGAGCCTGCTCGCGAAAGCGGAGTGTCAGTTAATGATGATCTGCCTGACCCACCGCCTTCGCGAGCAAGCTCGCTCCCACAGTTGTTTTGGGGTGGGCTCGGGATTTGCGGACTCGCTAAATCCCCCTGTGGGAGCGAGCTTGCTCGCGATGGCGGATCTTCAGCCAACACTTCATTGACTGAAACGCCGCTATCGCGAGCAAGCTCGCTCCCACAGTTTTGAGCTCCGTATCCGGTAGGATTGTTGAGCGCACACAGGTTTGGCATATGATGCCCGCCATCCACCTCCCCGCCGAGTCCGGACAGGAGTACAGATGCTGCTCAAACACAAGATCGTCGCCCTGGGGATCCTGCCGTTGGTCCTGGCGATTGCTGTCATCGGCGCCTTGGTCATCTCGCTCAACCGCCAACTGGGTGACCAGCAGGCGCAACTGATCGAAGACAGTATCCTGGCGAGCAAGCGCGCCGAGCTGAAGAACTACGTGGAAATGGCGCAAAGCCTGATCGCCCCGCTGTATGACGACGGCAAGGGCGACGCGCGGGCGCAGCAGCAAGTGCTGGAAGAGCTGCGCAAGCTCAGTTTTGGCATCAACGGTTATTTCTTCGTCTACGACCGTCAAGGCCGCAGCCTGATGCATGCCCGGCAGTCGGAACTGGTGGGGCAATACCTTTGGGACATGAAGGATCCCCACGGCCTGCCAGTCATCCAGGCGTTGATCAAGAGCGCCGAATCCGGCGAAGGCTTCCAGCGTTATGCCTGGAACAAACCCTCCTCCGGCCAGGTGACCGAAAAGTTGGCCTACGTCGTGATGCTGGATCGCTGGGGCTGGATGCTCGGCACCGGGATCTACCTGGAAGACGTCGAACGCGCCACCCAACAGGCCCGCGACGAAGTGGCCCAAGGCATCCACACCACCATGCAAGCCATCGCCGCCGTCGCCCTGATAGCGGTGCTGCTGGTGTTTGCCGGCGGCATCACCCTCAACGTCAGCGAACATCGCCTGGCTGACAAGAAACTGCAGCGCCTGAACCAGCGCATCGTCAGCCTTCAAGAGGAAGAACGCTCACGGGTGTCCCGCGAACTGCACGACGGCATCAGCCAATTGCTGGTGTCGATCAAGTTTCAGTTCGAACTCGCCAGCCATGTCATCGAGAACGGCCAGGAAAATGGCCTGGGCATCCTGAAGAACGCCACGGACCGACTGGGCGAAGCCATCGGCGAAATCCGTAGCATCTCCCATGATCTGCGCTCCTCATTGCTCGACACCCTGGGCCTGCCCGCCGCCATCGGCCAGCTCGCGGCCGAATTCGAGCAGCGCAGCGGCCTGGAAGTGTCTTACCGAAGCAACGAATTCGACTGTCGCCTGGAAAACGGCGCACCGGTCTCGCTGTTCCGCATCGCCCAGGAAGCGCTGACCAACATCGAGCGGCATGCCGGGGCGAAACGTGTCGCCATCACCCTGTTCGGCTCGGGCCAGTCCTTGCGCCTGACCGTGGTGGACGACGGAATGGGCTTCAACGTCCCGCAGGTCGAACGTGGCCATGCCGGCATTGGCCTGCGTAATATCCGCGAGCGAGTCGAGCATTTTGGCGGGCGGCTGGAGATGACATCGGTGCCGGGACGAAGCGAACTGGATATCCTGCTGCCCATGACCATGCCGGCCACGGAAAGCTGATGCGCGCCTACACCACCAAGAGCACCTGCCGATGAACCTGCCCCCCGCCATACGCGTCGCGTTGGTCGATGATCACGCCCTGGTCCGCGATGGCATCCGCGCCTTGCTGTCCGTCATGCCCCGGCTGGACGTGGTCGGCGAAGCGGAGAACGGCGTGCAGGCGATCGAAATGGTCGGGCGTTGCCAACCGGACTTGCTGCTGATGGACATCGGCCTCAAGGACATGAACGGCCTCGAGCTGACCCGGCAGTTGGGCAAGCAATACCCTGGCCTGAAGATCCTGATCCTGAGCATGTACGACAATCATGAATACGTCAGCGAATCCGTGCGCGCCGGTGCCAGCGGCTACGTCCTGAAGAATTCGCCGTCGAAGGAAATCATCGCCGCCATCGAGGCCATCATCGGCGGCGGCACTTTCTACAGCGCCGAGATTGCCCAGCGCCTGGCCACCGACCCGAGCACCGACAGCGAGCTGACGCCACGCGAGAGCCAGGTGCTGGCGAAGATGGTCCAGGGGCTCAACAACAAGGAAATGGCCCGCGAACTGGACATCAGCGTACGCACCGTCGAGACCCACCGCCTGAGCATCCGCCGCAAGCTCAACATCGACAAGCCTGCGGCCCTGGCGAAATACGCGATCGATCACGGGATCATTCCCCGCTGATCCCCCTGTGGCGAGGGAGCTTGCTCCCTCGCCACGGTTATTCATGCAGCGTAATAGCCAGGGTTTTCAAGATCCGTCAACAACCCCGGCCCGCTCGGCATCCAATCCAACAAGCCACGGGTGTACTCGCTGGACACCGCCATGTTCGCGCTCGCCATGTGCGCGAACCAGCCGAAATGCTCGCGCTCGCGGGATTCGACCGGCACACCCAAGCCACGTCCTATTGCCTGGGCAATGTCCTTGAACGGCACCGCTTCGTCGGCCACGGCGTGGTAGACCGACTGAGTGACGCCCTGCTCCAGCGCCAGCCGATAGACCCGTGCCGCATCCAGCCGATGCACGCCCGACCAGCAATGGCTGCCGTCGCCGGGGTAAGCCGATACGCCCTTCTCCCGGGCCAGGCGAATCAGGATCGGTACGAACCCATGGTCGCCGGCACCATGGACCGAGGGCGCCAGCCGCACAGTCGCCACCCGCACGCCGCGCTCGGCCAGGTCCCTCGCCGTGGCTTCCGACTTGCGGGGCGAGGCCGGGCTGACCACTTCCAGCTCACTGGCGCCCCGGGTCAATCCGAACAAGCCCGAGGTCACCAATAAAGGCCGCTCGGAGCCTCGCAACGCGCCGCCCAATGCCAGGATCGCGCGGCGGTCTTGCTCGGCATTTTCGGCAAATCGTGAAAAATCATGATTGAACGCGGTGTGAATCACCGCATCCGCCGCCGAGGCTGCGCTGTGCAGAACATCCAAGTCATCCAACGTTCCTCGAACCACCTTTGCGCCAGTGGCGGCCAGCGCGGCAGCCTTTTCCTGGCAACGGGCCAGGCCGCTGACCTGATGCCCGGCGCCGAGCAGATCCCGCACCACGGCCGATCCAACCCAGCCCGTGGCACCGGTAACGAATACGTGCATGAGCAACGCTCCTGTCTGAAAAAAGCGATCGAAAGTCTTCTATAACCTGAACAAGGCTCAGGATTTGTATTGAACTTGTATTTCCCGGCTTCCGAGCAGCATCAAGGCCACCCCGAACGACAAGGCAACGGCGACGGCAGCGCCCAGGTAAACCGCCTCGATGCCCCAACCACTGGCCAGCACACCGGCCAGCGGGCTGGTGATACCCAGGGAAATATCCAGGAATGCAACATAGGCGCCCATGGCCAGGCCGCGTGACTGCGGCGGAGCACGCCGCACCGCTTCGACGCCGAAACCGGGGAATGCCAGGGAATAACCGAAGCCGGTAAACGCCGCGCCGACATAGGCGACGAATGCCGTATCGGCGTCCCAGATCAGCAACAGCCCCACAGCCTCGATCACCACGCAGACCAGCGCGACACGGGCACCGCCGATCCTGTCCGGGAGATGCCCGAACAGCAGCCGTGCACCGATGAATGCCAGGCCGAACGCCGTGAAGGCCAGCGACGCATTGCCCCAATCCCTCGCCGCGAACAACAGGGCAATGAACGCCGTGAGGACGCCAAAGCCGACGCTGCAAAACGCCAGGCCCATGCCGGGCACCCACACGGCGCCGAGCATCTTGTAGAACGGTGTTCGCCGGGTCGCCGTCGGGGCAACGGCGCGGACACCGGCGACAACCGCCAAGGCCAACAGCGGGATGAACATCGATGCCACGACGATGCCCATGAATCCCCAGCCCGAATTGAGCGCCACGCCAAGCGGAGCGCCCAAGGCGAATGCGCCGTACATGGCGATGCCATTCCAGGCCATGACCTTGCCAGCGTGCTGCGGCCCCACCAGGCCGATACCCCACCCCAACGCGCCGGTAACCACAAGGCTTTCGCCAACCGCCAGCAACACGCGGCCCACCAACAACAGCCAGACCGACAACACCGGCGTGGCCACGAATGCCAGGGACAGCAGGTACACCAGCGCGGAAACCGCCGCCGTCACCAGCCCGACCATGACCGCGCGCTTGCCGCCGCGCATGTCGGCAAAATTGCCGGCCCAGGCCCGCGACAACAACGCCGCGGCGAACTGCGCGCCGACCACCAGGCCGATCACCAACGTGCCCATCCCAAGCGTGTCGTGCAGGTGAAGCGGCAAGACCGGCAATTGCAGGCCGATGGTGAGAAAACCGATGAACACGGTCAACGTGAGCGGCAACAGCCTGAGCACCGGATTGGCCTCGACCGTTGCCTGAGGCGCCGCAGCGGCGCCGTGATGAAGAGTTTCTTGAGTCATAAACCTTACCTGCGGAAAGGGACGCGATGCGAAGTTGAACGCTGCTCCTGCAGCCGACTAGAATGCGATCAATTAGTCGCATTCAAGATACGAATAATCCGTCGCATTTCCTATTCGCATTCCTTTTTCCCGGTGATTACCTTCATGTCCGAACGCCCAAGCCCGCAGATTTCCTCGCGCAAACAACCGAAACAGGCTCGGTCCACCGAGCTCGTGGCGGCGGTCCTGGAGGCAGCTGTTCAGGTTTTGGCGACGCAGGGCGCCCCACGTTTCACCGTGGCCCGTGTTGCCGAGCGGGCGGGCGTGAGCGTCGGGTCGGTGTATCAGTACTTTCCGAACAAGGCCGCGATCCTGTTCCGGCTGCAAAGCGATGAATGGCGACAGACCAGCGATATGTTGCGAGACATCCTGGAAGATCCTGCCAAGCCGCCCCTGGAGCGGCTGCGAACCCTTGTGCAAGCCTTCATCCAATCCGAGTGCGACGAAGCCCAGATCCGCGTCGCACTCAACGACGCCGCGCCGCTTTATCGGGATGCGCCTGAGCACCAGGCGGCGCGCAGTTCGGTGCAGGCATCGGTGGACGCGTTCATGCAGCAGGTGCTGCCGGATGCCGGCGTGCAGACCCGCGCCCTGGCCGGGGAGCTGATCATCGCGACCCTCAGCTCCGTGGGGAAACGGTTTTCGGCAACGCCCCGCACGCGGCAAGAAGTCCAGGCGTATGCCGCTGCCATGGCCGATATGTTCTGCGCCTACCTGGAAAACCTGCGGGCGCTCGATACCCCCTCAGGCTGATCATTCGCCTCGGCGTTCCGGTGACAGCCCGCCGGCAGTTTTACTACACTCCGTCGTCTTGTCCCCTTCCCTTGCGAGACGTCCCATCCTTATGAAAACCATAACAAGCACGATGACGTTCTGTGGCCTGCTGGCGCTCTGCGGCAGTGCATTGGCCGAGCCTGCCCCGTCACATCTGGATCGAATCCTTGAGCAGGGTGAATTGCGGGTGTGCACGACGGGCGACTACAAGCCCTACACCTACAAGGCCGAATCGGGGGAATACGAAGGCATCGACATCGACATGGCCCGCTCACTCGCCACCAGCCTGGGCGTCAAGGTGCAGTGGATCCAGACCACCTGGAAAACCCTGATGCCAGACATGCTGGCCGGCAAATGCGACGTCGGCATGGGCGGGATTTCGGTCACCCTGGAACGCCAGAAGAAGGCCTATTTCAGCAACACCCTGGACGTCGACGGCAAGATCCCGCTGGTGCGTTGCGAAGATCAGTCGCGCTACCAGACCATCGAGCAGCTGAACCAGCCTTCGGTACGCCTCGTCGAGCCGGCCGGCGGCACCAACGAAGCCTTCGTGCGGGCGTTCCTGCCCAAGGGCCAGTTGGCCTTCCATGACAACGTGACGATCTTCCAGGAGCTGTTGGAGAAACGCGCCGACGTCATGATCACCGACGCCTCGGAAGCGCTCTACCAGCAGAAACTCAAGCCCGGCCTGTGCGCCGTCAACCCGACGCACTACCTGCAATATGGCGAGAAAGCCTACCTGCTGCCCCGTGACGACAACACCTGGAAAATGTACGTCGACCAGTGGCTGCACCTGAGCAAGGCCAATGGCAGCTACCAGAAGGTGATTGGGCAGTGGCTGGCGGTGCCGGCTGCCCAATAACCGCATTCACAAACACAAAACCTGTGGGAGCGAGCTTGCTCGCGATAGCGGTATATCAGTCAAAACTGATGTGACTGACCTGACGCCATCGCGAGCAAGCTCGCTCCCACAGGATTGGGTCTGTTCAGGGATGACCCATTCGTCTCACTGCCCCGCCCGCACCTTGGCGATCTCGTCATACATCATCTTTACCAGATCCCCATCCAACGATTTGGCGAACTTGTCGATCACCGGCTGCACGCGCTCGCGGAAGCGGTCTTTCTCGGCCGGGGTGATTTCGTTGACGGTCATCGCACCGGCCAACGTGGCCTTGGCCTTGTCCATGCTCGCTGCGGTGACTTCACGCTGGTAGGTCTGCGCTTCGGCTGCGGCGGCACGAATCATCGCCTTTTCGTCATCGTTGAGGCGGTTCCAGGTTTTCTGGCTGATGATCAGCGACTGCGGGTTGAAGATGTGGCCGGTGACGGAAAGATACTTCTGCACCTCGTAGAACTTGTTGCCTTCAATCACCGTGTAAGGGTTTTCCTGGCCGTCGATGGTGTGCTGCTCAAGACCCGTGTAGACCTCGGGAAACGCCATCGGCACCGGGTTCGCACCCAGGGCCGTGAACGTCTCCAGGTAGATCGGCGACTGGATGACACGCAGCTTCAAGCCCTGCAGGTCTTCGAGCTTGGTCACCGGGTGCTTGCTGTTGGTCAGGTTACGAAACCCCAGGTCCCAGTAACCCAGCCCAACCAACCCCTTGCTGTCCAGTTGCGCCGCCAGTTTCTGCCCGACCGGCCCATCGATGACCGCATGGGCCTCCTCGACGTTGTTGAACAGGAAAGGGAAATCGAGCATGGCGTAATCCGGTGCCTGGGCGGCCAGGATGCCGGAGTTGAGCACGGTGATGTCCAAGGTCCCGCCCTGCAATGCCGACACCGTTTGCACGTCGCCGCCCAGGGTTCCACCGGGGAACAGGCGGACCTTGATCTTGCCGCCGCTCTTTTCGCCGAGCAGGTCGGCGAACTTCTGCGCGCCCTGGCCCTGAGGGTGTTCCTTGACGTTCTGGAAGGCGAATCGCAAGGTCCGCTCACGGATCTCGTCCGCGTGGCTGGCTACACCGGTCAACAGCAAGCCCGTCGCACAGGCCCCGGCCAGCAAGGTTTTCATCAGTTTTCCCATGTCACTCTCCGATCATTATTGTTTTTAAAGGTCGAGCCAGCGAGCACCGGTGTCATCCAGTGAAGAATTTCAACGGCCCCATGACCAGTTGCGGAAACAGGACCAACAGCAACAGCACCACAAACTGCGCAATCATGAACGGCCAGACCCCGCGGACGATTTCCTCGAAGTCCAGCTTCGCCACGCTGCAGACCACGTTGAGCACCGTGCCCACGGGCGGCGTGATCAAGCCGATCGCAGTGTTGATCAGGAACAGCACGCCGAAGTACACCGGGTCGATCCCCGCCTGGATCACCGCGGGCATCAATACCGGGGTCAGGATGAGGATGGTCGGGGTCATGTCCATCACCGTACCGACCAGGATGATCAGCGCCATCATCACCAGCAACAGGAGCGTCTGGTTGTCCATGAACGGCGCAAGCAGGTCCGCCAACTGGCCCGGCAGGTCGGCGATCGTGACCAGCCACGATGAAACCATGGCCGCCGCCACCAACAGCATCACCACCGACGTGGTCTTGGCCGAAGACAGGATCACTTCGTAGAGCTGGCTGACCTTCATTTCCCGGTAGATCACCAGCGACACGAACAGCGAATAGACCGCCGCGACCACTGCCGCCTCCGTGGGCGTGAAAATGCCGAACTTGAGGCCCAGGATGATGATCAGTGGCAAGCCCATCGCCCAACTGCCGTCGAGCAGCGTACGCAGCACTTCGGCACGGGAACGCTTGGGTGGCGTCTCGACGTTTTCACGGCGGGAGATGAACCACCAGGCGGCGGCAAGCCCGACGCCGAGCATCAACCCAGGCACGATACCGGCCAGGAACAGCTTGGAAATCGACACGCCGGACGCCACGCCGAACACGATGAAACCGATGCTTGGCGGAATCACAGGCGCAATGGTGCTGCCGGCGGCGATCAACCCGGCCGAGCGCCCACGGTTGTGCCCCGCCAGGACCATCATCGGCACCAGCAGCGCCGCCAGCGCTGCCGCATCGGCCACGGCCGAACCGGAAAGCGACGCCAGCAGGCAGGAGGCGATGATCGCGACGTAACCCAGCCCGCCGCGCTTATGCCCCACCAACGCCATGGCAATGTTGACGATGCGCTTGGACAGTCCGCCGACATTCATCACTTCGCCGGCCAGCATGAAGAACGGCACCGCCATCAGGGGAAAGCTGTCAGCGCCATTGAGCAGGTTTTGCGCGATGATCTGGGCGTCGAACAGGTCCAGGTAAAACATCAACGCGACGCTGACCACCAGCAAGGCAAAGGCAATCGGGATGCCCAGCGCCATGCTGCCCAGCAGCGACCCGAGGAAAATGGCCAGTGTCATGGGCGGGTACTCTTCAGATTGTCAGGGGTGATGCTCGCGGCTTCGCTTTCCTCGACCGACAACGACTCTTCATCCCGCAGTTTGCCGAACAACGCCAAGTACAGTTCGTACATCAGGATGGCCGTCGCGCTGACCCCGAACACCAGCCCGGCGGCGTAGAACAGCGCCATCGAAAGGCCTGAAGCCGGCGCTACCACGTTGAGGTTGATGAGCGCCTGCTGCCAACTGCCGATGACGATCAACCCGCAGATGTAGAGCATCAGCAAGTGCCCGATGACCAGGCAAACTCGCTTGCCTGCCGGCGGCAGGCGCTTGACCAGGCTGTTCATGCCCAGGTGCGCGCGGTCCTTGAGCGCCACCAGGGCACCGAGAAAAATCATCCAGACGAAGAACCAGCGCGACAGCTCCTCCGACACGCTGATGCCGGAGTTGAAGGCATAGCGCAACACGACGTTGCCGAACACCAGCACGATCATCACGACCATGCACAGCACGATCAGCAACTTGAGCAGCTTGAAATACAGATCGACGACTTTTGTCATCTTGAACACCTCACAGGTTGAACCAGACACCGGCCTGCAGCCGGCGCGACAGGGCGAGCGCTATCGGATCGACGCTGGAATATCCCGGGAGGCTCCGGAACGGGAGGTATGCAATGAGGGCAAGTTCGGTTGACGGGCACGCATGAGGGGATCCTCTGTTTTTATTATGGCCTCGCCTGGGCATGGCAAGGCTGGGTGACCGCTAAAATGTACTATCCAGTTAATTCGGTCAATAACCTTGCAAGACCGGATGACCGATCCAGGCGGAACTAGCGTGCGATTATCGGCCATCGCTACAGGGAGCCCTGCAGCCTTCCGGTCGGCCGGGAAATTTTTCAAGGCGTTTTGTATCGCTCTGTATAGAAGCAACCGATTGATACGAATTCGCTGATTTCATGCCTTTCGGGCACACATCCTCGATACACCTGCGCGTTTAACTGCACTCACCGGACAGCAGCACCTGCGCTGCCACGGTCCACTCAATCAAGCGCAAGGAGAACCACCATGATCAATTTCCCGAAACTCTCGTCCCTGGCTATCGCCCTGACCTTGGTCGGCGGCGCCGCCCTGTCGAACATCGCCGCGGCCGAAAGCGCACCGTCGTCTTACGAACAGGCCGCACATCAACTGGCTGAAGGTGGCTCTGATCGGCTGATCGAGAATCGCGTAGCCGAGGGTGGCTCTGATCGACTGATCCAGAATCGCGTAGCCGAAGGTGGCTCCGATCGACTGATCCAGAATCGCGTGGCTGAAGGTGGCTCTGATCGACTGATCCAGAATCGCGTAGCCGAGGGTGGATCCGATCGACTGATCCAGAATCGCGTAGCCGAGGGTGGCTCTGATCGGCTGATCCAGAATCGCATAGCTGAAGGTGGGGCTGACCGGTTGCAGGAGCTGCGTGAACGCAGCCCTGTGTGATAGCGGTTTTCTGTGGCGAGGGGATTTATCCCCGCTGGGCTGCGCAGCAGCCCTAAAGCCTTGGCCTCTGTCTTACAGGCCCACCGAGTTGCCTGATTTGGGTCTGCTGCGCAGCCCAGCGGGGATAAATCCCCTCACCACAAGAGCTTTCTGGCCTTCATGGGCTGAAACATCACCCATAAAAAAACCCCGCATCTCTCAATGCGGGGTTTTTTCATTCAACGGTGGATCA
This sequence comes from Pseudomonas alvandae, assembly GCF_019141525.1. GTDB lineage: Bacteria > Pseudomonadota > Gammaproteobacteria > Pseudomonadales > Pseudomonadaceae > Aquipseudomonas > Aquipseudomonas alvandae. The sequence continues at coordinate 2,822,746 of NZ_CP077080.1, read as the reverse complement.
GTTGGCCGTCACGACCGCCTGACCACTCAACGCCAGGTCCAGCAGTTCGCGGTTGGCAACCGCGTACATGGCGTAGTCGGTGCCGCTGGCGGCACGGATGTCCACCAACATGGCGCGCCAGCGCTCGACCATTTCGTGATGCTGCTCAAGCCACAGCGCCAGACGGGTTTCCACGTCCTGGCTACCGTCGCCTTCCTGCAGGACCGAGATGGTGATCGCCCGTTGCTGCCAGTCAATGTCATCGCGGAACGCTTCACGGGCCAGGGCCTGCCAGTTGTTTTCAACCGGCAAGGCACTGATCTGTTGCAGGTACCAGGTAATGTCCAGGGCGCTGCCCACGGCGAAGTAGGCCTTGGCCACGTCGGCGGCGTTCTGGCCGGTAACGTCGGACGCCTCGATGATCGGCAACAAGGTGTACAGGTGCGTAGTGCCGGCAACCATGCGCGCGAGCAATTCCGGCACACCGGCCGCCACATAGGCCTGGTAGCGGGTCTGCCAGCCTTCGCGGGTCGGGCCTTCCAGCAGTTCGTCGAGCTTGAGGCCCAACGCTGCCAGGTGCGGACCGAAGTGAGCGACGTCACGGGCAGCGTTCTGCTCGTTGCGGCGGCTGCGCAGGAACCAGCGCGTGGCGCGACGGCCCAGGCGCATCAGCTCGTCCATCAGCTCCAGTTGCACGTCGGCGGAAACCTGGTGGTCCAGGGCTTCAATCTGACGGAACCAGTGCGGGAGATGGAAGATGTCCCGAACGATCACATAAGCACCGGCCACGTTCGCCGGGCTCATGCCGGTCGACTCTTTCAACCGCTGGACGAAGGTGATGCCCATGTGGTTGACCAGGTCGTTGGCGATCTGGGTGCTGACGATCTCGCGCTTCAGGCGATGGCGACGCATGGCCTCGGAGAACTTGCTCACCAGGGTTGGCGGGAAAGCCGTCTCCATGTCGCGGGTCAGGTAATCATCGTCCGGCACCAGGGAGTTGAGCAGCGCTTCCTTGAGGTCGATCTTGCTGTAGGAGATCAGCACCGACAGTTCGGCACGGGTCAGGCCATGGCCCGCCGCGACACGTTCGGCCAGTTGCTCTTCGGTCGGCAGGAACTCGATGGCACGGTCCAGCTTGCCACGGGCTTCCAGATCGTTCATCAGGCGCTTGTATTCGGCGATCCGCACAAACGCGCGACGGGCCGCCAGGGACAGGGCCTGGGTCTGCTTGTAGTTGTTGCCCAACACCAGGCCACCGACTTCGTCGGTCATGCTCGCCAGCAACTGGTTGCGTTGCTTGTCGGTCATGTCGCCGGCCTGCACCACTTCGTTGAGCAGGATCTTGATGTTCACTTCGTGGTCGGAGCAGTCCACGCCACCGGCGTTGTCGATGAAGTCGGTGTTGGAGCCGCCGCCATTGAGGCCGAACTCGACGCGACCCAGTTGGGTCATGCCCAGGTTGCCGCCCTCGCCCACGACCTTGCAGCGCAGTTCGTTGCCGTTCACGCGCAGCGCATCGTTGGCCTTGTCGCCGACATCGGCATGGCTTTCGGTGCTGGCCTTGACGTAGGTACCGATACCGCCGTTCCACAACAGGTCCACCGGCGCCTTGAGCAAGGCGTTGAGCAGTTCGGTCGGGGTCAGTTTGTCGGCCTTGATGTCGAAGCGTTCTTTCATCTGTGGCGAGATGGCGATGCTTTTCGCGCTGCGCGAGAAGATACCGCCGCCTTCGGACATGATGCTGGTGTCGTAGTCGGTCCAGGCCGAACGCGGCAGGTCGAACAGACGCTTGCGCTCGGCGAAGCTGCTGGCCGGTTCCGGGTTCGGGTCGATGAAGATGTGCAGGTGGTTGAAGGCCGCGACCAGTTGCAGCTTGTCGGACATCAACAAGCCGTTGCCGAACACGTCGCCGGCCATGTCGCCGACGCCCACCACGGTGATGCTGTCTTCCTGGACATTGATGCCGCGCTCACGGAAGTGACGCTGCACGCCAACCCACGCGCCCTTGGCGGTGATGCCCATTTTCTTGTGGTCGTAACCGGCCGAACCGCCGGAGGCAAACGCATCGCCCAGCCAGAAGCCGTAGTCGATGGCGATGCCGTTGGCGATGTCGGAGAACGTCGCGGTGCCCTTGTCCGCCGCCACCACCAGGTACGGGTCATCGTCATCATGACGAACGACGTTGGTCGGCGGCACCAGCGCGCCGTCCTTCAGGTTGTCGGTGATGTCCAACAGGCCCGAGATGAAGATGCGGTAGCAGGCGATGCCCTCGGCCGCGATCTCGTCCCGGCTGCCGCCCAATGGCAGGCGACGCGGCAGGAAACCGCCCTTGGCACCCACCGGCACGATCACCGAGTTCTTCACTTGCTGGGCTTTTACCAGGCCGAGCACTTCGGTGCGGTAGTCTTCTTCACGGTCGGACCAGCGCAGGCCACCACGGGCAACGTTGCCGAAGCGCAGGTGCACGCCTTCGACGCGTGGCGAGTAGACGAAGATTTCGAACTTCGGCACCGGCTTCGGCAATTCCGGAATCAGGTGCGGGTTGAACTTGAAGCTGAAGTACGCCTTGTTCTGGCCGTTGGCGTCGGTCTGGTAGAAGTTGGTCCGCAGGGTCGCCTTGATCAGGTCAAGGTAGCGACGCAGGATGCGGTCTTCGTTGAGTACCTGCACTTCGTCGAGGGCCGAGAGGATCGCTTGCTCCAGGCGCAGTTGCTTGTCTTCCAGGTCATCGCCGGTCAACTTGCGCGCCAAGTAGAAGCGGGTCTTGAACAACCGGGTCAGTTCGCGAGCGATGTCGGTGTGGTTGTTCAGGGTGCTGGCGATGTAGCCGAGGTCGAAGCCCAGGCGGATCTGCTTCAGGTAACGGGCGTAGGCACGCAACAGCGCCACGTCGCGCCACGGCAGGCCGGCGGTCAGCACCAGGCGGTTGAACGCATCGTTCTCGGCATCGCCACGCACGATGTGGACGAACGCGTCCTGCAAGGTGTCGTTGAGTTGCTGGATGTCGAGGTCCAGGCCTTCGGCGGCGGTGAACGCGAAATCATGAATCCAGAACTCGCGGCCATTGGTGTGGCGCAGGCGGTACGGGAATTCGCCCAGCACGCGCAGGCCGAGGTTTTCCAGGATCGGCAGCACGTCGGACAACGCCAGCGGCGTGTCGGCGTGATACAGCTTGCAGTGCAGCTCACGCTGGCCAGAGACCTGGCCCAACGGTTGGTAGAAGCTCATCACCAGCGGGTTGGTTTCACTCAGGCTCAGCAGGTGTTGCATGTCCACCACGGCCGAGTGCGCGGCGAAGCGCTCGCGGTAGCCGGCCGGGAAGCCTTTCGGGAAGTCCGACAGCACGTTGGTGCCCTGGGCTTCGCCGAAGCTCTCGACGACCAGGCTCGCGTAGTCGTCCTTCCAGCTGCGGCAGGCCTGCACGACTTCTTTTTCCAGCAGCAGCGGGTCGATGTCGATGCGGTTCTTCGGATCCACCCGCAGGATCAGTTGTACGCGGGCCAGCACGGACTCGGAGAAGAACGTCCAGAACTCGCAATCCGACGCCTTCAGGCGCTCCATCAGCACCTGCTGGATCTTCTGGCGCACTTCGGTGGAATAGATATCGCGCGGCACGTAGGCCAGGCAGTAGCAGAAACGGCCGTACGGGTCCTTGCGCAGGAACACGCGGATCTTGTTGCGTTCCTGGATCTGCACGATCGACATGACGGTGCTGAACAGCTCGTCCACCGGGGTCTGGAACAAGTCGTCGCGAGGCAGGACTTCGACCACCTGGGCCAGCTCCTTGCCCAGGTGCGCCTTGGCCTGGAAGCCCGAACGACGCTCGATTTCCGCGACCTTGCGACGGATGTACGGGATGACCCGCACGCTCTCGCCATACACCGAGGAGGTGTACAGGCCCATGAAGCGGCATTCCTTGATGACCTTGCCGTCGGCGTCGATCTCGCGGATCGACACGTAGTCCGGGTAGGCCGGACGGTGCACGCGGCTCGGGTGCGCGGCCTTGGCGAACGACAACACGGTCGGTTCGCGCAGATAATTGACGGCGTAGTCTTCGATGCGCAGGTCTTCGGCGGTCAGGCCGGCGCGCAGCAGTTTGGTCAGGCCGAGGAAGGACTCAGGGTCGTATTCGATGTGGCCGCCATCGGCTTCATCGCGAACCACGAACTCTTCGTAGCCCAGGAACGTGAAGTGGTTGCCCACCAGCCATTCCAGGAAGCTCTTGATTTCGGCTTTTTCGTCAGCGTCGGTGGCGTAGGCGCTGTTGTCCAGGCTCGCGAGGATTTCCTGGACCTTGGCTTTCATCGGCTCGAAGTCGGCGACGGCGACGCGCACTTCGCCCAGCACTTGCTCAAGTTCCTTGCTCAGGACGTTGAGTTCGGCGGCGTTGGCGCAGCGGTCAATTTCCAGGTACATCAACGACTCTTGCAGCACGTCGTCGCCCTGGGTGCCCTTCGGCAGGATTTCCAGCAACTCGCCCTTGCTGCCGCGACGCACGCTCAGGACGGTGGTTTGCAGGGTATGGATGCTGTAGCCGCGACGGTTCAGCTCGGTGCGGACCGAATCCACCAGGAACGGCAGGTCGTGGTGCAGCACTTCGACGGCGGTGTGGGTCGACTGCCAGCCGTGGCGCTCGTAATCGGGGTTGTAGACACGCACCTGCGGTTGCGCGTGGTCAAAGCGCTCAAGCAGGCGCCAGGCAGACAGGGTGCAGCCGGCGAGGTCCGACAACCGGCGCTGGGTGAGTTCATCGAGGGAAATGATGCCGAAGAATTGTTCAGCGAACAGCGCCACTTGTGGCAGTGCCTGTTCACTGATGTGCTGCGCCAGTGCCGCTTGCAGTTGATGCTGGAAGTCGGCTTTGCTGGCTGCGGTGAAGAACGCCATCTGTGGTACTCCGCTTGGGCTTGTTATTGATGGTAGCGTCGCGTGCAACCCCTTTCGGGGCCGTCGGCCATCCCGTTCCTGATTCTCGGGCAGAGGAAACAGGATGACAGGTGGGTGAAGCTGGACGGGACCCGCAGGTCACATCCTTTTTGCAGGTAATTTCAAAGTAATGACCACCTGCAAAAAACACTCCGCGATGCCCTTTGCAGGTGCACATCCGTTGCGCAGCTTAACGAGTGCGACAACCTGCCTGCTTGCAGCGCTGCGACATATTCGGTCATCGGCTAGCTCCCTGGTCGCCATGCATCGAACAACCCTAGCAGTCCCAGGGCCAAACGGCACCCTGCGGTGGTAATCCAGCAGAAAATCGTCGGGGCTGGCAGAATCGCGTTTTTGCCCGTGCAAGGCTCATCGGAGCCAGGAGCCATCCATGAAAATGACCACCGACCTGCTGATCGCCAACCCGTGCGACGACGAAGAAGACAACATGGCCATGCTCTGCTGCCATAGCGCTCAGGGCGACATGTTCCTGATGAGCCGCTACCCGGACGAAGACGAGCTGGAGATCACGCTGGATGGCGAGCCCTCGACGCTGGACGGCGTCAAGGTCACGCTTAGCCCGACCCTGCTGAAAATAGAAATCGCCGCGGCGGATGCCGATGCGCTCAACGGTGACGATGTGCTGGAAATCACCTACAACCCCGACGTGACGGACGTGGCGGAAGTGGAACTGACCTTGCAGAACATCCTCAAGGGCACGGGCACCTACATCAGCCAGCTCTGAATCCTTTGTGGCGAGGGGATTTATCCCCGCTGGGCTGCGCAGCAGCCCCAAAAAGGCTGAACACCATCAGCCTGGCACACCGAGGTGGCTGGTCTTGGGCTGCTCCGCAGCCAGCGGGGATAAATCCCCTCGCCACAGGGTTAGGGCATTGCCCAAGATTGCATGTAGCTAACACAACTTTGGTGAGGCCACGCATCACCCGTTATCAGTCGTTCTGCACGAAATTGCCATCGGCGTCATAGACCAGGTATTCGTCACTATTATTCGGATCCCTCACGTAATAACGGGCGTCATTGCTGTTCTCCGGTACTTTCATACTGGTGTACGACCCCAGTTCCTTGATCACCTTGCTGTCCTGACTGATCAAGACCAACGAGGTCCCCCCACCCGCAGGGACGGCCGCTGCGTAACGGGTCTGGAACGCGTTGATCTGCTGGTAATCCAGTGGCACTTGCAACCGGCCCGCCAAGTCGATGGCACCGTAGCTGCCATCACGTCCGACCACCGCCATGCCGTTGGAAAACGGCTCCACCTCGTCATACGGCAACTTGATGGCTAGTCGCTCGCCCTGGCGATCGATAAAGGCGAATTTGCTGCTTTTGGTGTCCTGCACCAGCAACGGTTGCTGGCCCACAAACCGACCGATCACGTTGTAGCCTTGCGGATTGATCCGTTTACCCGCCAGATCGAAAACGTCCTGGCGACTCCGGTCGGCGGAGCTGGCATATAGCAGCCCCTCGCTGTGCTCGATGCCGGAGAACTGCGTCGGCAGGATGATTTTGCCGTCCAGGCTGTAGGCACCGTACAGGCCTTCCATGAGATCGGTTCGTGTGCCGAGACGGGCGATGAACACGTTGTCGGTCACGGTAGGGTTGACGAATTTCATCGGCAATACGAAGCGATGATTCCTGGCATCGTAAAGTCCATAAGGGCCATTGGTTTCACGCTCGACCAACAACAGGCCGTTGCTCAAGGCTTCGGTGATGTATTCAAACGGCAGGTCCACGAGCTTGTTGCTACCGGCGGGGAAATAGGCGAACTGGCTGCGCAACGCCCGTCCACCGGACTCTGGGTCGCTGGATTTCTCCTCGGAGAACAAGGTGTAGGCATCAGCCATCAGGCTGTCTTGCACTTGCACCCAACGGGGCTTGATCAGCCACTGCCCGGCCTGATCAATGAAGCCGTAGCGCTCGGCGCTCCGGTCCAGGGCGATGTAACGCGTTTGTCCTGCCAGGACGTTGTCGACCTGGGTGAACGCAATGGTGTTGTCTTCCATCGGATCGAGTACATGGATGACGATGCGCTGCGGCGTGGCCTCGAATTGATAGTCGAGCTCGGTGTTTTTCAATGGCCCCGCCTGAGCCGCCAGGGCCTCGCCCAGGCGCTCCAACTGCTGTTGTACCGCCTGAGCGGTCTTGAGCTGGTTGAGTTCGTCCTTGGTCTGCAGCAGCGCGTTGTAATAGTCGTGCAACGCCGCGATATCGCCATCGGACGGAAACGCCCAGGAATTGTGACCGTTGCTGTAGAGCGCCCTGCCCGCGTCATCCAGCCCTTGCACCACAAGGGTCGACATTTTCGGCGTACTCAGGCGCACCGACGCGCTGTCATTACCCAGGGCCGTAAGCCGAAAGGACTGGCCGTCGTCCAGGGTCACGTTCGGATGATCCTTGTCCAACACCACTTTCCTGAACGCCGGATAGCTGCGGTAAACGACCGTCAGGCCTACACTCGCCAGCGGTTTGTTCACCGAAAGTTCGAAAGCATCATCGGAGGCAAACGTGTCGTCGGACTCGACCTTGGGCGGCGCCTTGAGATCGGCGAAGGTTTGCTCGCTGCCATCGCGAAAACGCAGGCGCTGCGGCAGGTACTGCTCGGCAGTTGGCTCATCCGGCGTGGCGGCGCGTTTCCAGAGCGAATCGAGACTCTCGGTATCGAGCCTCACCTCTGAGCCATCGGCATACAACCTCTGGGTAAAACGCAGGCCCTGAACCGAGGCCAACGCAGCCTTCAGTTGCGCGCTGGTGAACGGGACAAACAGCGACTCGTATTGCAACGGCTGTCCATCACCCGTCTCGGTCGTTTCGACAGCCAGGCTCAGTTGCGCTTCACTGACACGCGCCAAAGACCGGAGGGTTTCGCCGGTGTCCTGGATCAAGTAATTAAGACGCTTCTCCACCTCTGGCGGTGCCAGGGCGCCAATGTCCTCGATGCCACCTTCGTTCAGCTCTCCGGCACCGAAACCTTCATCGGCCGGCGCACCGCTGTGGCTAAACACGTAGTAGGCGGCACAGCCCACCACCAGCAGGGCCACACTCAGTATCGACAGCAATCTCAAACGAGGCTGGGTAATGTTCATGGTGGCTTCGGTAGTCTAAGGGCTGGGAAAGGCAGGCAGCTAACCACACGGCCTGGCGCGCTGCAAATCGCCTGGCTGGCGCGGTTCTGCTGAAGGCCTGACTGGATCGTCGCCGCTGCCCAAGTGAAGCGAAGCACCGTCGGTCGTACCTCTGATACATCGCCCTTGACGACCGAACGAATTCTGGTGTTTCCTGAAACCGGTTTCAGAACCTCAATAAATCCAAAAAACAGGTCTCAATCCGTGAATTCTTTCTCCGCCGCCCAGCGCAGCCGCGTGACCATGCTCGATGTCGCCGAACGCGCCGGGGTCTCCAAGGCCAGCGTCTCGCGTTTCATTGGCGAGGACCGCGCCCTGCTCTCCGAAGCCATCGCCCGGCGCATCGAACAGGCGATCAGCGAGCTGGGCTATCGGCCAAACCAGATGGCCCGTGGCCTCAAGCGCGGGCGCACCCGCCTGATCGGCATGCTGGTGGCCGATATCCGCAACCCCTATTCGATTGCCGTGATGCATGGCGTGGAAACCGCCTGCCGTCGCCACGGCTACAGCCTGGTGGTGTGCAACACTGACCGCGACGACGAACAGGAACGCCAGCACCTGGCCCTCCTGCGCGCCTACAACATCGAAGGGCTGATCGTGAACACCCTGGGCCATCACCGCGACGAACTGTTCGAATTGCGCAGCGAGATGCCGATGGTGCTGGTGGATCGCAAAGTCGATCGACTCGAAACCGATCTGGTCGGGCTGGACAACCCGGCCGCCGTCGAGATGGCCCTCGATCACCTCGAACAGCGCGGCTATCGCGATTTGCTGCTGGTGACCGAACCGTTCGATGGCACCAGTTCGCGGATCGAGCGGGTCGAGAGCTTCAAGGCCAGCATCGAACGGCGCCCTGCCCTGGCCGGCGCTGTGGTGGAAACCTGCGATCAGCTGCTACCGCGCATCAAGACGTTTCTCGCCGAGCCGGACCGTGGCCCCAAGGCCCTGTTCTGCGCCAACGGCATCGCCGCCCTGACGGCCACCCAGGTACTGCGCGAACTCGGTTGCCACTTGTTCGACGACATCGGCCTGATCGCCCTCGACGACCTGGACTGGTACCCACTGGTGGGCAGCGGCATCACCGCCCTGGCCCAGCCCACCGCGGAAATCGGCGCCAGCGCTTTCGAATGCCTGCTCAAGCGTTTGCGGGGTGACAACGGGCCGGTTCAGACCCTCGATTTCGCCGCGCGGTTGATTGAGCGTGGGTCGACGCTTGGGGTTTTGCGGTGATCGGGCTGGCCTCTTCGCGAGCAAGCCCGCTCCCACACAAGGTTGTGTAGCGCTGAAGATCCCTTGTGGGAGCGAGCTTGCTCGCGATGAGGCCCTCCAGCACACCGCCTAATTTTTTTTGACCAAAACTGAAACCGGTTTCAGAGGTACAACAACAATGAACAAACCAGCCGTTTCCATCAGCCTCTCCAGCTACGGCGCCGACCTGGTGCGCCAACGCGGCCAAGGCAGTTTCATCGACCTGCTGGCCGCCGCCGGCGCCTCGCGCATCGAATGGCGCGAAGAGTTGCTGACTTTCGAACAACCCGCCGAATTGGCCGCTGGCGCTCGCGCCCATGGATTGCAAAGCATCTACTCCTCGCCTCTGGAACTCTGGCTCCCCGGCCAGCCCAGGCCCAATCCCGCCCTCGCGACCGCCCTGCAACGTGGCGAGGCGTTCGGTTCGGCATGGCTGAAGGTTTCCCTCGGTCACTTCAGCGACTCCCACGACTTGTCGGCCTTGGCGGACATCCTTGCGACAACCCCGGTGCAACTGCTCGTGGAAAACGACCAGACCCTGCAGGGCGGACGGATCGAACCGCTGCAACGCTTCTTCGCTGCGGTCGAAGCACACGCGCTGCCCATCGCCATGACCTTCGACATCGGCAACTGGCAATGGCAGGACCAATCAGCCACGGTGGCGGCCCGGCAACTCGGGCGGCATGTCGCGTACGTGCATTGCAAGGCGGTGGCCCGGCGTCCCGATGGCAAGCTCGTTGCCGTTCCGCCCGGCCAGGCCGACCTGCACCTGTGGGAACAATTGCTCAAGCACATGCCGGTCGGCGTGATGCGTGCCGCCGAATACCCGCTGCAGGGCGACGACCTGCTGCAATTGACTGCCGAACATGTCGCCATCCTGTCCCGCCTCGGGCAATCGCGCCGGGAGGCTGCCCATGCCTGACTTCGATGTATTGTCGTTCGGTGAAACCATGGCGATGCTGGTGGCCGACGAAACCGGCGACCTGGCCGCCGTCAACCAGTTTCACAAACGCATCGCCGGGGCCGACAGTAACGTGGCCATCGGCTTGTCGCGACTGGGTTTCCAAGTGGCCTGGCTCAGCCGGGTCGGCGCCGACTCCCTGGGACGCTTCGTGGTGCAGACGCTGGAAAAGGAAGGCCTGGATTGTCGCCACGTGGCCGTCGATCCGGCGCACCCCACCGGCTTCCAGCTCAAGTCCCGCACCGACGATGGCAGCGATCCGCAGGTCGAATATTTCCGGCGTGGTTCAGCCGCCAGTCACTTGTCCGTCGATTCCATCGCACCGTCCTTGCTCGCCGCCCGTCACTTGCATGCCACCGGCATCGTGCCAGCGCTGTCGGTGACTGCACGGGCGATGTCCTTCGAATTGATGACCCGCATGCGCGAGGCCGGCCGCAGCCTGTCGTTCGACCCCAACCTGCGCCCGAGCCTGTGGTCGAACGAAGCGACGATGATCCGCGAGATCAATCGCCACGCCGCCCTCGCCCACTGGGTCTTGCCGGGCCTCGGCGAAGGTCGGTTGCTGACCGGTTTTGACGACCCTGCCGACATCGCCGCGTTCTACCTGGACCTGGGCGCCGAAGCCGTGGTGATCAAGCTCGGCCCGGACGGTGCTTATTACCGCACCGCGCTCGACCAGGGATTCATTGCCGGCGTGCCGGTGGCCCGGGTAGTGGACACCGTGGGCGCCGGAGATGGCTTCGCCGTCGGCCTGATCAGCGCACTGCTCGAAGGCCGCGACATCACCGAGGCGGTCCGCCGCGCGAACTGGATCGGCAGCCGCGCGGTGCAGAGCCGTGGGGACATGGAAGGACTGCCGACGCGCGATGAACTGTCGACTGAATTTGAAACCGCTATTCGCGAGCAGGCTCGCTCCCACACGGGCCAACGCTAAACCCTGTGGGAGCGAGCCTGCTCGCGAATGAAGCCACCGCAAAACGCACCTGCTGAACAAAAACAACAAGCTCAGGAGTCAACGACATGCAAACGCTCAACCTCGCCACCCGCCGCTGGTGGTACATCATGCCCATCGTGTTCATCACCTACAGCCTGGCCTACCTCGACCGGGCCAACTATGGCTTTGCCGCCGCGTCGGGCATGGCCGAGGACCTGATGATTACCCCAGGGCTGTCATCGCTGCTCGGCGCGCTGTTTTTCCTCGGCTACTTTTTCTTCCAGGTACCCGGGGCGATCTACGCGCAGAAGCACAGCGTGAAGAAGCTGATCTTCGTCAGCCTGATCCTCTGGGGCTCGCTGGCGACCCTCACCGGCGTGGTCTCCAACGCGTATTGGCTGATCGTGATCCGCTTCATGCTCGGCGTGGTGGAAGCCGCCGTCATGCCGGCGATGCTGGTCTATTTGTGCCATTGGTTCACCCGGGCCGAACGCTCGCGCGCCAACACCTTCCTGATCCTCGGCAACCCGGTGACCATGCTGTGGATGTCGGTGGTCTCGGGCTATCTGGTGCAGCAATTCGACTGGCGTTGGATGTTCATCATCGAAGGCCTGCCGGCGGTGCTCTGGGCCTTCGTCTGGTGGCGCCTGGCCGATGATCGCCCGACCCAGGCCAAGTGGCTCAGCGAACAGGAAAAACAAGACTTGGAAAGCGCCCTGGCCGCCGAGCAGGTGGGCATCAAGGCGGTGAAGAACTACGCCGAGGCCTTTCGCTCACCCAAAGTGATCATCCTTGCCCTGCAATTCTTCTGCTGGAGCATCGGCGTCTATGGGTTTGTGCTCTGGTTGCCGTCGATCCTCAAGGCCGGCTTGAAGATGAGCATGGTCGAAGCCGGGTGGCTGTCATCGCTGCCTTATCTGGCGGCGGTGGTGGCCATGCTGATCGTGTCCTGGGCGTCGGACAAGGTGCAGAAACGCAAGCGCTTTGTCTGGCCACCGCTGCTGGTCGCATCCATCGCGTTCTACGCCTCCTACCTGCTCGGGGCTGAGCATTTCTGGTGGTCCTATGCCTTGCTAGTGATCGCCGGAGCCTGCATGTATGCACCCTACGGTCCGTTTTTCGCCATCGTTCCGGAGATCCTCCCGGCCAACGTCGCCGGTGGCGCCATGGCCCTGATCAACAGCATGGGCGCACTGGGTTCGTTCGGCGGCTCGTACCTGGTGGGCTACCTCAACGGCTCCACTGGCTCCACCGGCATGTCCTTCTTGTTGATGAGCGGCGCCTTGCTGCTGTCGGTGGTACTGACCCTCGCCCTCAAGCCCGGCGCCAGCGACCGGATCGTGTCCAAAACCGTGACGCCGCACCCGGCGCCTGCCCGTTCCTGAATCGAGAAATCCCATGAAAAAGCACGTGGTGTTGTACAAGAAACTCTCAGCGCAACTGATGGATCGCCTGCAGGCCCAGGCCCAAGTCACCCTCATCGAACGCCTCGACGCCCCGGGCCTGGCGCAACTGCGCGACGCCCTGCCCAGCGCCCACGCCTTATTGGGCGCAAGCCTGAAGCTGGATGCGTCGTTGCTTGATCTGGCGCCGAATCTCGAGGCCATCGCCAGCGTTTCGGTCGGCGTCGACAATTACGATATCGATTACCTGACCGAACGCCGGATCCTGCTCACCAATACGCCGGATGTGCTGACCGAAACCACCGCCGACACCGGGTTCGCCTTGATCCTGGCAACGGCGCGACGCGTGGTGGAACTGGCCAACCTGGTTCGTGCAGGCGGGTGGCAACAAAGCATCGGCCCGCGACATTTCGGTAGCGACGTCCATGGTAAGACCCTGGGCATCGTCGGCATGGGCCGCATCGGCGAAGCCTTGGCCCAACGCGGACACTTCGGCTTCGGCATGCCGGTGCTCTATCACAGTCATTCGCCCAAGCCTGCCGTGGAGCAGCGTTTCGGGGCGCGCTATTGCGACCTCGACACGCTGTTGCAACAAGCGGATTTCATATGCCTGACCTTGCCCTTGACCGCCGAGACCAAAGGCCTGATCGATGCACGGGCGTTCGCCCAGATGCGCCCTGAAAGCATCTTCATCAATATCTCCCGGGGCAAGGTCGTGGACGAAACGGCAATGATCGACGCCTTGCGCCACGGGCAGATCCGTGGCGCCGGGCTGGATGTTTTCGAGCGCGAGCCTCTGGACCCGGATTCGCCACTGTTGCAGATGGATAACGTAGTGGCGACGCCGCACATGGGCTCGGCTACCCACGAGACCCGGGAGGCAATGGCGCGTTGTGCGGTGGAGAACCTGCTGGCGGCGTTGGCGGGTGAAAGGCCAGCGAACCTGGTCAATCCGGGGGCGTGGACGCTCTGACATTGCCGCCTTCAAAATGTGCCATCGCAAGCAAGATCGCGATGGCAACTGTATTCATTTAGATGTGCACGCAACACAACCTTTCCGGGCACACCCACCTTAGAACGGCGCTGCCAGATTATCCTTTTGATCCTTTCTTAAAATAATATAAACATCCCAAACGGCGCAAACAGTAGAGAAAAACCACACTTCCAGCAAAGCAGCTACATTCCTACATCTCCCTCCTACTCAATAGCAAGAACAAACCTACGTCAGCCTAGGAAGTCACGCAATAGCCTTCACATCACCCCAATGCTATTAATTAATCACTTGCGAACAAACGCAAGTTGGGCACTCGCGTCGCGACGCCCATTAACTACATTGGAGTAAATCGACATGGGTAGGAAACGTTCTGAAATAAACCATACCTTTTTTGGCCTGCCGCAGGCATTAGGCCTCTCTAAGGACCTCCTCGCAACGGAAGCCGTTTTTTTCGCGTCGCTGACCAATTAAGCCAGTGACCGATTAAATATCGGCAAACAGATGTCGAAAGGATCTCCTTTCGGCATCCTTTAATGGAGATGTATATGTCAGAACGAGAACTGTCACCCACCGAAGCGCTATTCAATATCATGTCCACGCTCCATACACTGGGCCTCAGTGCAGTAACACGGTACACAACGCCATCCAAGCTAGTCGCAACGGCCGAACTGTTTGATGACAACGACAACCTCGTTGAATCAGGAGCAGGCAAGGGACCAGACTCGCTAATAGGCGCACTGGCGGAAAGCATTGAACACTTCAGCACGTTTCAGCCTCTGACTGATGCTCCCATACGATACCGCTCCGACAAAATAGCCACCCAAAAAGCAGTTGCAGAAGATGGGATTTTTACCAGTCTGCCTCCCACCGAAAATTTAATCGAATGCTTTAGGCTTACCTCGCTCAATAACAATGAAGAGCTATTCGCGCCGTGCATCCTTCTATGCCCTGAAACGACACAAAATATCTACGAAGATTCTAATTCCGCACTGCGTTTTCTATCTCGCTATTCATCAAACTCAGGAATTGCTTTTGGTTGCACAGAGAACGAAGCACTGCTACATGGTATCCACGAAACAATCGAGAGGCATATCCTGTCTCTTTTCTACATGGCTGTCTGTGGCCTCGGTCCGGCAATCGAACTGTACACACCTTCTACCGCCTTGCTTGAAACAGCGCTGACGAGCCACCCCGCTGCCTTGACGTCAGCGGACAGGCTGCAAGTGATCATCATCAGGGACGTGCTGTCGGTTTATTTTGCGGTGGCATTTCCCAAAGCGGGCCCTGGAGCTCACCATCTTTCACCCATTGGCTCCGGATGTTCGCTTGAAATCCACACTGCAATCCAAAGGGCAATTACTGAACAGTTCCAGTCCGAGGATTTATATGACGCCGTCGAAGAATCCATAGATAGAGAGACCTTTGACTTACTATCTAGATCAAGACACCTAAAAAACCTGATTGACTTCGCCCCCATCATAAAAACGACACTGCCTATCATAGACGCTCCCGCACACATCGCCCCCATGACAGTCTCCGCACAATTAGAAGAGCTGCAAAAAAACCTATCAATTAAAGGAATGAAAATCTTCCACCGAACGGTAGCCCGCTTCTCAAGCAACAGCATCGTCACCCAGATCTATATTCCAGGACTTGAGCGCTTCAACATCATTAGAAACGGTCGCTTGGTGGTGCCTCAGTACGTGTTACGCGGTTGAATTATCGAACGCGAAGCAACCAGGAGCGAGTACATGGACAGCATCCGAGCAATGATAAAAACCGCCTATAAAAAACACGCCAAACTTCTAGCAACAACCATAATCACAATTATCGCACTCAAGCTCATCACACTTGTCCCCCCGCTGCTACTCGGAACCATTATCGATACCCTGCAAGACAACAGTAATCCAGCATCGAGCACTCTACTTGCAATGACGGCAGGCCTGATTGTTGCGGGATGTATTCATGCCGTCATCACGCCTCTGCAGCTCCATGCGCTGTCCAAGCTGGTACAGGGCATCATCATGAACGCTTCCATTGAGTGGATCACCGAACTCATAGGTAAAGAATTTTCGTTATTCAACTCTTGGAGAATCGGTCACTTCATCAAATCGGTCGAGCGCGGAATTACTGCGCACGAACAACTACTCACTTTCATTGTAACCATTGCGCTCCCCGTACTCCTGGAGTTCATAGTTGTTGGGGGGGCTTTTGTTTACATAGGGGGCGGGGAAATTTTTTTGAGCATGACGGCAGCCGGAGTTATCTATCTGGCTACCACCCACCAAATTATCAAATGGCGAAGAAAGTACATCGATGCAGTCAATGAACAGGAAGATGAGTTAAGTGCACACCTCTACAACACCCTCAACGCGGGAAAAAACATAAAGCTGGAAGGTGCCATACCTACTGCCCTGCACCCGTTGAACGCGGCGTTCAGACGTTATGCCAGCGCTGCTGTGACTACGGCATCCTCTGGCGGCCTGCTGAGCACCGCCAAGATATTGTTCGTAAGCCTTTCCACTGGGGGGTTGCTCTACTGGGGCGTCGTGGACCAGCTTTCGGGTCAGCCCAGTATCAGTGTCGGGCAGTTGGTTGCCATTTTTTCAATCGCGGGGAGTTATCTGCTCAGTATTTCAACCTTGACTGAAGGGTATCGTGTTCTTGATCAGTTCCTTGCAGACCAGCGTCAATTTCAGGGTCTGCTATCACTCCCGGACTTCGATCGCAGCAATCGGCTGGCCTTGGTTGATTCCCAGCGCTCCTCAGTTCTGGAACTCGGACCCTGCGAAGTGGAGGGAACGGGACCGCTTCGCCTGTCGATCAAACGCTCCCTGGCATTTGCGCAAGGGCAGTCAGTGGCCGTGACGGGCCCTAGCGGCGCAGGCAAAACCACTTTTCTGGAACTCCTCGCCGGGCTTGACGCATCAAAGCGAGACCTACTGAGCATCGACTCGGTACCGGTCTCACTTTTGACCGGCCAAGCCCACTTGGACGCGTTGAGATACTGCCCTCAACAACCGCGATTTCTGGAAGGTTCTTTTGAACAATCGGTTCTGTTCGGAGGCAGCGCATCACCGATTTTGTCTAGAGCCATACGGCGATTGGAACTGGATGAAGTCGTGACAACACGGCAGGTCAGCGAAAATGCATCGAATATCTCCGGAGGCGAAGCCAAACGCCTATCACTGCTGCGCCTTATCAACAAACCCGGAAAATTCAATATGTTCGACGAGCCAAGCGCATCCATCGAACCTAGGCTGACCACGCCTCTATGGGACCTGTTATTCGACGTTTTTGCCGGGCAGGGGTTGATATGTGTCACCCATGACATTGACCACCTGCATCGGTTTGACCGGGTCATTGTGATGCATGACGGGGCAATCGTGGAGGACGGTCCGTGGCTGGATCTTATCGACAGGCCAGCAATCAAGCTGCTCGTGGATGAGATTCGGATGCAAAACTAGCGAAAATATGAAGTGCCGGATCTACTACGGTAATCGCAAGCAGGCTCCCACATCGATCTCGGGTGTTCATGGCATCCGTGTTCACCGCCAATCCCCTGTGTGCGGGCTTGCTCGCGAAGGCGTAGTGTCAGGCAACATTTTCGTCGATGGACACACCGCCTTCGCGAGCAAGTCCGCTCCCACAGATCCAAGCCGATCACAAATCCGCACCCCCATCAAAATCCCGTTAGTCGCCACCCCCCGCCATGCATTAAAGTAACGCCCCCAGCCCCGGCGTTATCCGAACGCCGGGGCCACCCTTTCCAGGAACAGTCATCGATGGAACATCGTGAAGCGCTGCTGGCGCTGCGAACCTTTCTTTCTACGCAGATTCTCGGCCAGGAAAAACTCATCGAGCGCCTGCTCATCGCCCTGCTCGCCGACGGGCATATGTTGGTGGAAGGTGCGCCGGGCCTGGCCAAGACCAAGGCGATCAAGGAGCTGGCCGAAGGGATCGAAGCGCAGTTCCATCGCATTCAGTTCACACCCGACCTATTGCCTGCCGACATCACCGGCACCGAGATCTATCGTCCGGAAACCGGCAGTTTCGTGTTCCAGCAGGGGCCGATTTTCCACAACCTGGTGCTGGCGGACGAAATCAACCGGGCACCGGCCAAGGTCCAGTCGGCCTTGCTCGAAGCCATGGCCGAGCGGCAGGTCAGCGTCGGGCGCAGCACTTATGAACTGTCGCCGCTGTTCCTGGTGATGGCCACGCAGAACCCGATCGAGCAGGAAGGCACGTATCCATTGCCCGAAGCCCAACTCGACCGGTTCCTGATGCACGTGAAGATTGGCTTCCCGGACGCCGCGGTGGAGCGCCGTATCCTGCAGCAGGCCCGGGGTGAAGCGCTGAATGGTGAAACCAAGCCCGAGCGTCGTGTCAGCCAGCAGGCGATTTTTGCCGCGCGCAAGGAAATCCTCGGGTTGTACATGGCCGACGCCGTGGAGGAATACCTGGTGCAACTGATCATGGCCACTCGCAACCCGGCCAAGTTCGATCCGGAGATGGCCGAGTGGATTGCCTATGGCGCCAGCCCGCGGGGCTCGATTGCCCTGGATCGCTGCGCCCGCGCCCACGCCTGGCTGGCCGGGCGCGACTTCGTCAGCCCGGAAGACATCCAGGCCGTGCTGTTCGACGTACTGCGCCATCGCATCATCCTGTCGTTCGAAGCCGAAGCCGCCGGCATTGACCAGGACCGGGTCGTGCAGCGGATTCTCGACGTCGTCGCAGTCGCTTGAGTATCCATCATGAATAACCCACTCGCGCCCGTCCCGGGCATCCGCGTCAGCCTTTCGGAGCTGATCGAGATGCGCCATCGCGTGCGCGAAGTGCAGCTGTTTTCCACGCCCGGCCAGCGCAGCCCGTTGATCGGCCTGCACCATTCCAAGCTGCGCGGACGCGGGGTGGATTTCGACCAGGTGCGGATCTACCAGGCCGGCGACGATGTGCGCACCATCGACTGGCGCGTCACCGCACGGACCCAGGAGCCACACACAAAGCTGTTCCACGAAGAGCGCGAGCGGCCGATCTTTATCATGATCGAGCAGAGCCATCGCCTGTTCTTCGGTTCCGGGCTGATCTTCAAGTCGGTGCTCGCCGCCCAGGCCGCGAGCCTGATCGGCTGGGCCGCGCTGGGGCACAACGACCGGGTTGGCGGTTTGGTGTTCGGCAATAACACTCACTACGAAGTCAAGCCACGACGCAGCAAACAAAGCCTGCTGCAGTTGCTCAACCGCCTGGTGCGCGTCAATCAATCGCTGCACACCGACGGCGAGTCGGACCGCGACTCGTTTGGCGTGGCCTTGCGACGCGCCCGGGAGGTGCTGCGCCCTGGTAGCCTGGCGATCGTGATTTGCGATGAGCGCGCCTTGTCCGACAGCGCGGAACAACAACTGAGTTTGCTGTCGCGCCATTGCGACCTGTTGCTGTTGCCATTGTCCGACCCATTGGACCACGCCCTGCCCGCCGCCGGATTGCTGCGTTTTGCCCAGCGCGGCGAACAGCTGGAGCTCGACACCTTGAACGTCGAGTTGCGCCAGACCTACCGCGCCCAGGCCGAGGCACGGCTGGAGCGCTGGGAGATGCTGGCCCAGAAGCTGCGGATCCTGATGCTGCCCTTGAGCACCCAGGGCGACATGGTCGAACAGCTGCGCGAATACCTGAACCCCAAGCGGCCGGGGAAAACCCGATGAGCAGCCTCGACCAGTTGCAACCGCTCATGGCCCCGCCGCCCATCGGATTCTGGCCGCCCGCGCCGGGCTGGTGGCTATTGCTGGTATTGCTGCCTCTGCTGGGCGTGGGTGCCTGGCAGTTGCGCCGGTTCATTCCGGTCAAGCGCAACACCGCCCGCGCCGAACAGCCGCTGGACCCGGTCCGCCTGGCGGCGTTGGCCGAGCTCGCCCTGCTGCCCAAGCCCTACGACGGCGCGCCGGCCGGCGCCTGGCTGCAGCAACTCAACGGGCTGCTCAAGCGTTTGTGCCGTAACCATTATCCTTACAGCCAGAGCCACACCCTCAACGGGCGCAAGTGGCTGGCGTTCCTGGACAACCGCTGCCCGGCCGCCGGCCTGACTCGCTGGATGATCCTGGTTGAAGGCGCCTACAAGCCCGAATGCAAGCTCGATGACAAAGCCATCGCCGGCCTGACCCAAGCCGTCGAGATCTGGATTCGCAAACATGTTTGAATTCGCCTGGCCGTGGATCTTTGTCCTGTTGCCGTTGCCCTGGTTGATGCGCCTGGTGTTGCCAGCGGCGGACAGCGGCGAGCCGGCACTCAAGGTCAGTTTCCTGGAAGACCTCGAAGGACTCGTGGGGCGTCGCGCCCGGGCCAACCTGCCCACCTGGCGCCAACAGGCACCCTTCATCCTGCTCTGGCTGCTGCTGTTGATCGCTGCCGCCCGTCCGCAGTGGCTGGGCGAGCCGTTGCCGATTGCCGCAAGCGGCCGCGACTTGCTGGTCGCCGTGGACGTTTCCGGGTCCATGGATTTTCCTGACATGCAGTGGAAGGAAGAAGACATCAGCCGCCTGGGGCTGGTCCAGCGCATGCTCGGGGACTTTCTGGAAAGCCGCGAAGGCGACCGGGTCGGCCTGATCCTGTTTGGCAGCCAGGCGTATCTGCAGGCACCGTTGACCTTCGACCGTCATACCGTGCGGCGCTGGCTCGATGAGGCGCGCGTCGGCATCGCCGGCAAGAACACCGCCATCGGCGATGCCATCGGCCTGGCGCTCAAACGCCTGCGCCAGCGTCCGGCCCAGAGCCGCGTGCTGATCCTGGTCACGGATGGCGCCAACAACGGCGGTGAAATCGATCCCCTGACTGCCGCCCGGCTGGCCGCCGATGAAAGCGTGAAAATCTACACGATCGGCGTAGGCGCCGATCCGGAGCAAAGCGGCACGGCGGGCTTTTTGGGGGTCAACCCGAGCCTGGATCTCGACGAAGCGACCCTCAGGGAAATCGCCCAGGTCACCGGCGGCCAGTATTTCCGTGCCCAGGACGGTGAGCAGTTGCTGACGATCAAGACCACCCTCGACCGACTCGAGCCGGTGACCCAACAACCGACCCAGGCCCGTCCGGCCCAGGCGCTCTATCATTGGCCGCTGGCGATCGCGCTGCTGCTGAGCCTGTTGCTGGTGGCCCGGGAACGCTGGCCGGATAACCCGTTGCAGCGCCTGTTCACCCAGCCCTTGTTCCAGCCGTCGCAACCGTCCGAATGGCGGCAGCGGCTCAAGCGCCTGCGGTTGCGGAGGCGCCGATGATCGCGCTCTGGCCGCATTGGCTGCGCCCCGGTTTCATCCTGCTGCTGCCCTTGCTGGGCTGGCTGCTTTGGCAATTGTGGCACCGTCAGAAACGCGTGGGCCGCTGGCAGATGATCCTGCCTCCGGCGTTTCACGCAGTGCTGCTCAGCGGCGGCAGCGGCCGTGAAAGCAAGCTGCCCTGGATTGCCCTCGGGCTGGGCTGGCTGCTGATGGTGCTGGCGTTGCTGGGCCCCAGTTGGACGCGCGTCGAACAGACCAGCCAGAAACCTGCCGATCCGCTGGTGGTCATCCTCGAGCTGACCCCGGAGATGCTCGCCACCGACGTCCCGCCCACGCGCCTGGAACAGGCGCGGCGCAAACTGCTGGACGTGCTGCATAGCCGCAGCGACGCGCAGACCGCGATCGTCGTCTACTCAGGCAGTGCGCACACCCTGGTCCCGCTGTCGGACGACCTCGCCACCAGCGCCAACCTGCTCGAAGCCCTGAAACCGTCGATCATGCCCCAAGCCGGCCACCGCGCCGACCTGGCCGTCAACAAGGCCATGACGCTGCTGGACCAGGCCGGGCTTGGCCACGGACGAATCCTGCTGATCGGTTCCTCCCTGAACGAGGAGGAACGGCAAGGCATTCGCCAGGTTCTGGACGGCTCCGCCACACGCCTGCTGATGCTCGGCATCGGTACCCGGGAAGGCGCACCAGTGGCCCAGGATGACGGCAGTTACCTGAAGGATGAAAAGGGCGCGATCCTGGTTCCGCGCCTGGACAGCCCGGGCCTCAAGTCCTTCGTCAGTGAGCTGGACGGCCGCTACCGTCCGGCACGCCTGGACGACCGGGACCTGCGCGGCCTGGGCCTGCTGGAGGGACCGCGACACCTGCGCAGCGATGGCCAGAAACTGCGCCTGGACACCTGGGCCGACCAGGGTTATTGGCTGCTGTTGCCGTTGTTGCTGCTGGCAGCGTGCGCCGGGCGGCGCGGTTGGCTTTTCTGCCTGCCATTGCTGTTGGCATTGCCCCAGACCGGCCATGCCTTCGAGTTCGAGGATTTATGGTTGCGCCCGGACCAACAGGGCCAACACCTGCTCAAGCAAAAGCGCCCGGCCGAGGCCGCCGCGCATTTCGAGGACAGCCAATGGCAGGGGGTCGCCCTGTACGAAGCCGGCCGGTACAGCGAGGCCGCCCAGCGCTTTGCCGAAGGCAACGACGCCCGCGCCCATTACAATCGCGGTAACGCCCTGGCCCGCAGCGGCGAGCTGGACGCCGCGATCGACGCCTATGAGCAGGCCCTGGAACTGCAACCGGACCTGCGTCCGGCGCAGACCAACAAGGCCCTGGTGGAAAGCTTGCTGCAAGAACAAGCTCCGCCAGCGGCCCCACCCAAACCTGCCGAAACCCCGGAACCGCCCCCCAGCGAGGAACCACAGGAGACCGACAGGCCGAGCCAATCGTCCGAGCAGGGCCATCCCTCCTCCGAAGCGACCGCCACCCCGAACGACGCCCAGCCGACCGAGGATCCTCCGCCCGTTGCCCAGGATGTGCCGGGCAGCGAATTGCCCGACGAGCAGACCACCACCCCGCCGCTTCGCCCGGCCACGGGTCAACGCAACGAAGAAGAACAACGCCAGGCGCTGGAACAATGGCTGCGCCAGATCCCGGACAACCCGGGCGAACTGCTTCGACGAAAATTCTGGTATGAACAGCAAAGCCATCAGGCCCAGGGAAAACACCCATGACCCGCTTCACCGCCTATCTCCTCGCCTTGCTGCTCTGGACCGCCGGGGCCCAAGCCGCGCAGTTGACTGCCAGCGTGGATCGCAGCCGGTTGAACTCCGGGGAGACCGTCGAGCTGACGCTGGAATCCAACGATGCCACGCTGTTCGGCAAACCCGACCTGAGCCCGCTGCAGGCGCTGTTCGATGTCCGGGGCACCCGCCAGGTCAACCAATTGACCACCCTCGACGGCGAGAATCGCGCCACCACGCGCTGGATCGTGACGCTGCTGCCGCGCCAGAGCGGCACCGTGGTCATTCCCGCCCTCCAGTTGGGCGAAGTGACCAGCCAGCCGATCACATTGCAGGTGATCGAGAGCGAAACCCGCAATGCCTCCGGCACCCTCGAACCGGTGTTCATCGAGGCCAGCCTCGACCAGGCCGAAGTGTACGTACAGGCCCAGGCGATCCTGACCTTGCGCATCTACCATTCGGTGTCGCTGTACGACGACAGCAGCCTGACACCGCTCCATATCCCGGATGCTCGCACCGAGCAACTGGGCGAATCCCGCACCTATGAAAAAGTCATCAACGACGTGCGCCACGGCGTGATCGAACTGCGTTATGGCATCTACCCGCAACGCAGCGGCGAACTGGCGATCCCGGCCCAGACCTTCAGCGCCACCCTGGTCGAGCCGGTGGCCCAGGGCACCGCATCGCAGGGGGCCAAGCCCGGCCAGCTGATGCGTGTGAGTTCCACGCAACTGATGCTGACCGTCAAGCCAAAGCCCGCCAGCTACCCGGCCGACCTCCCCTGGCTTCCGGCCCGCAGCCTTTCCTTGAGCGAAAGCTGGAGCCCGGAACCGACCCATAGCCAGGTCGGCGACTCGTTGACCCGCAGCCTGACCCTGGAAGCCGAAGGCTTGACCAGCGCCCAGTTGCCGCCGCTGCCAGCGACTGAAATCAACGGCCTGCGGCGTTACCCCGACCAACCGGTGCTCAGCAGCCGCAGCAGCGAACGTGGCCTGGTGGGCAGCCGTGAAGACCGCGAAGCCCTGGTGCCCAACCGCAGCGGCACCATCGAGCTGCCGCCGGTGGAAGTGGTCTGGTGGAACACCCTGGAAGATCACCTGGACCGCACCAGCCTGCCCGCGCGGACCCTGCAAGTGGCGAACAACCCGAGCCTGATGGTCGACACCCCGGCGGGCACGACCCAGATCGTCACGACCGTTGACAGCGAGGCGCTGTGGTACTGGCAATTGAGCACGCTCATCCTCGCCTGTACCACACTGCTCGGTTTCGGCCTGTGGTGGCGGGCCCGCTGGCAACCGGCGGTGCTGCGCTCGACCCAGGCCGGGCCTAGCCCGCGCACGTTGCTGGACGACCTCAAGCGGGCCTGCCTGGCCAACGACCCGCACGCCACTCGCCAGGCACTGGACGCCTGGGCCCGGCAGCAGCCGGAGACCCTCGCGGACATGGCCGCGCGTTTCGTGCCGTTGTCCGACGCCCTCGACGGCTTGAACGGCGCCCTCTACAGCGAGACCGGCCAGCACTGGCAAGGCGAGGATTTGTGGCGGGCCATCCGCACCATTCCGCCGCTTGAAGGAACGCTGGACGGCGCCAGTGATTCGAGCTTGCCGCCGCTTTATCCCAAATAGCCGGTGTAGCAGCGGCTTCATGTGGCGAGGGGATTTATCCCCGCTGGAGTGCGCAGCACTCCCAAGCCAGGCAACTCGGAGTGCCAGATAGATTGAGTCGCTGCTATTGGGGCTGCTTCGCAACCCAGCGGGGCGGTGCGACGTTTCGCTAAATCCCCTCGCCACAAGAGCCGCGCCGGTCCATTCGACAAAGTTGAGCAGCCCCTCCCCTGCGTTTCCCAGTAAACTCTGCATTTTTGCGCCGCCTCTCTTCCCGCGGCCACCGTCTGTTTCTGGAGTCTGCCTTGCGTCTGTTTCACACCTCCGACTGGCATCTGGGGCAAAACCTCCACGGCCAAGATCGCGACTTCGAGCACGCCTGTTTCCTTGACTGGCTGCTGCGTCAGCTGGCCAGCGAAAAACCCGACGTGCTGCTGATTGCCGGCGATATCTTCGACACGGTCAACCCGCCCGTCAAAGCCCAGGAGCGACTGTACGACTTCATCGTCAGTGCCCACGAACAAAACGCCAACCTGACCATCGTCATGATCGCCGGCAATCATGATTCCGGCTCTCGGATCGAACTGCCCGCGCCATTGATGCGCCGCTTGCGCACCCATGCCCTGGGCCGCGTCCTGTGGCTGGACGATGGACAACTGGACGTCGAGCGCCTGTTGCTGCCGTTGCCCGACGCCAAGGGCAAGGTCCGGGCCTGGTGCCTGGCCCTGCCGTTCCTGCGACCGGCCGAGGTCACGGGCGCACAACTGGGGGACGATTACTTGCGGGGCATCGGCCAGGTCCATGAATGGCTGATTGCCGCCGCCAATGCCAAGCGCAAGAAAGGCCAGGCACTGATCGCCATCAGCCATGCGCACATGGCGGGTGGCTCGGTGTCGGAGGACTCCGAGCGCAGCCTGATCATCGGCAATGCCGAAGCCCTGCCCGCCAGCCTGTTCGGCCCGAGCATCACGTATGTCGCCCTCGGTCACTTGCACAAGCCACAGAAGGTCAATAGGGAAACGCGCATTCGCTACAGCGGCTCGCCCATCCCGCTGTCGTTCTCGGAAATCGGCTATCAGCACCAGATCCTCGACATCACCCTGGACGGCGAGAAACTGCTGAACGTCGAGCCACGGCTGATCCCCCGCGCCGTCAACCTGCAACGCCTGGGCCCGGCGCCCCTGGCCGATGTCCTGGTGCAACTCAAGGACCTGCCCGATATTGACCTGCTGGCCGATGTCCAGCGCCAACCCTGGCTGGAGGTGCGGGTGCGCCTCGACGAGCCGCAACCCGACCTGCGTCAGCAAGTGGAAACGGCCCTGCAAGGCAAAGCCGTGCGGCTGGTGCGAATCGCCGCCGAGTACGCCGGCAGCGGCGCCACCGCAGGCGCCGAGGAAGGCGCCGCATTGATCGAACTGGATCAGCTCAGCCCGCAGGATTTGTTCAGCCGCGCCTGGCAGGACACCTACGGCAGTGAAGTGGACGAACAGACGCTGAAGGATTTCGCCGTGCTCTTGCAGGATGTTCAGATGGAGATCGAACAGCCATGAAGATCCTCGCCATCCGCCTCAAGAACCTTGCGTCCCTGGCTGGGCCATTTGAAATCGATTTCACCGCCGAGCCGCTGGCCAGCGCCGGCCTGTTCGCTATCACCGGCCCCACGGGCGCGGGCAAGAGCACGCTGCTGGATGCCTTGTGCCTGGCGTTGTTCGGCGCGGTGCCGCGCCTGAACAACACCGGGCGGGACGCCAAGGTGCCGGACGCCGACGGTGAAATCGCCACGGGCGATCCGCGCACGCTGTTACGCCGTGGCACCGGCGACGGTTATGCCGAAGTGGATTTTCGCGGCATCGACGGTCGCCGCTACCGGGCCCGCTGGGAGGCCAATCGCGCCCGGGAAAAAGCCGCCGGCAAGCTGCAGGCCAGCCGCCAGAGCCTGCGGGACCTGGACAACGACCAGCTATTGGCCAGCCAGAAAGGCGAATACAAGGCTCAACTTGAAGCCGCCCTCGGCCTGAATTTCGAACAGTTCACCCGCGCCGTGCTGCTGGCACAGAGCGAGTTCAGTGCGTTTCTCAAGGCCGATGACAACGACCGCAGCGAACTGCTGGAAAAACTCACCGACACCGCCCTGTATACCCGCCTCGGCCGCCGCGCCTTCGACAAGGCCAAGCAGGCCAAGGAAACCCACAAGCAGCTGCAGGACCAGGCCAGCGGCGTCACGCCCCTGGCTCCCGAGGCCCGCGCCGACCTGGACGAGCGCGTGAACCAGGCCCAGCAAGCACTCAAGACCCAACAGGCGCAGCTCAAGCAACTGGAGCAGCAACAAACCTGGTTGAAGGACCTGCGCCAGTTACAGGACGAACAGGCCAGCGCCGCCGAGCAACTGCAACAAGCCCAAGCCGATTGGGAAGCGCAGGCCGATGAACGCCTGAAGCTGGTCCGCCTGGAACAACTGGCGCCGCAGCGGCATCAGTTCATCCGGCAGGCGGAACTGGCCCGGCAGTTCGAGCCACTGGCGATCAAGATCCAGCAGCTGACCCAGCAGCAAGTCGAGTTGCATGAACAACAGGGCGAATTGGAAAAAGGCCTGGGCGTGGCGCAACTGGCACTGGTCGCGACCCGCCAGCAGAGCACCGACAACGCGCCCCTGCTGCGCCAGGCGTTCGATGAACAAAGCAGCCTCGCTCGCCTGAACCAGGAAGCCGGCCAGCGCGCCGAGCAGCTGCAACAGGCCCAACTGGCTTGCACCGACGGCCAGCGTACCCTCGACTCCCTACTGGAACAGCAGCGACAGGTGGGCGAACGCCTGCAACGGATCGCCGCAGAACTGGAACAAAGCACCGGGCTCGCACCACTGAGCGATGCCTGGGGTGCCTATCGCGACCGCCTTCAACAATTGATGCTGATCGGCAATCGGCTGAACAAGGGCCAGGACGAACTGGCGCTGCTGGAGCAAAACGCGGCGCGTGCCGCCGAGGACCTTGCAACCCGTCGCCAAGACCTTGAAGTGCTCTACAAGGAGGCCGACGCCGAACCGCAGGCGGTGGCCGAACAGATCCAGTTGCTCGGCAACCTCTTGCAGGACAACCGCAAGCAACTGCGCGCTTTCGAGGAACTGGCTCGGTTGTGGGCCAGCCAGCAGGAACTGGACAAACGCAGCGCGGAACTTGAGCAACGTCAGCAGCGCGCCTTGCAGGAACGCGACCGACTGGTGCGCGAAGGCGGCGAAGCCAAGGCCGAGCTGACGATCGCCGAACAGACCCTGACCGTGACCCGCGAACTGCTGGAGCGCCAGCGCCTGGCCCGCAGCGAAAGCGTCGAGCAACTGCGCGAACAACTGCAAGACAACCAGCCCTGCCCGGTGTGCGGCAGCGTCGAACATCCTTACCATCAGCCCGAAGCACTGCTGGAAAGCCTCGGTCGCTTCGATGAAAGCGAACAGGCCAACGCCCGCAAAGCGGTGGAGCTGCTCAACGAAAAAGTCATCGATCTCAGGGCGCAATACAGCGGCGTCATCGCCCAGCTCAAGGAATTCAAGCAACAGCAGGAACAACTCGCCACCCAGCATCAGGGCCTGGCGCCAAGCCTTGAAGCCCACCCGTTGTCGGCGCAGATGTTCGCCCAGGATTCGCCCAAGCGCGACGCCTGGCTGGCCCAGCAAACCAGCCAACTGCAGCTGCGCATCAGCCAGGACGAACAACGCCAGGCTGCCCTGCTCACCCTGCAACAGGACGCCGCGCGGCTGACCCAGCAACTGCGCGATGCAGAGACAGCCAACCAACAAGCGTCGCAGCACCTGAGCAACCAGCAACAGGAATTGGCCCGGGATCGCCAGCGCCTGGACGAGGAGCTCGAGCACTTCAGCGCGCTGTTGCCGGCCGACACCTTGCAGGCCCTGCGCAGCGAACCGGCCGCCACGTTCATGGCACTTGACCAACGGATCAGCCAGCGCCTCGCGCAATCGGAACAGCAACGCGAAGAACTCGCCGAGCAACTTCAGCGCCAGCAAGCCTTGGAGAAAGAGCAGGATCGCCAGCAGCTCCGCGTGCAGCAATTGGAATCGGCACAGCAGCAGTTCAATGCTCTGGCCGAACAGCAACAGGCCTGCCAGGAAAAACTCACACAACTGCTGGGCGAATACTCCAGCGCCGAACAATGGCAGCAGCAGCTCGACGTGGCGCTGGAACAGGCTCGTCAGGCCGAGGCCAGCGCCAATCAACAGTTGCAGGACCTGCGTAACAACCTCGTGCAACTGGCGGCCGAACTCAAGGCCCGGCAGGAACAGGCCCAGGCGCTGGAGGCCGAACAGCAAACGTTGGCCGCGGGCATCGCCCAATGGCGCGCCTCTCACTCGGAACTGGACAACGCGGCGCTCGACGCCCTGCTCAGCCTTGACGAGCAACAAGTGGCGCAGTTGCGACAACGCCTGCTCAACAGCGAAAAAGCCATCGAGCAGGCCCGCGTACTGCTCACCGAACGGGAGCTGCGCCTGCACAATCACCAGGCGCAAGACAACGGCAACCTGCCGGCCGAACAGTTGGCTGATGCCCTCGCCACGCTGCATGAGCAATTTACCGCCAGTGAACAACAGTGTGCGGACTTGCGCGCCGAGCAAGCCGAGGACCAGCGTCGACAGAACGCCAACCAGGCCCTCGCCCAGCAGATCGAGCAGGCCTACACCGAGTACCAGCGCTGGGCACGCCTGGATGCGCTGATCGGCTCAGCCACCGGCGACCGCTTCCGCAAACTGGCCCAGGCGTACAACCTCGATTTGCTGGTGCACCACGCCAACGCCCAGTTGCGGCAATTGGTTCGCCGCTACCGCCTCAAGCGCGGCGGCAGCATGCTCGGGCTGCTGGTGATGGACACCGAAATGGGTGACGAACTGCGCTCGGTGCATTCGTTGTCCGGCGGCGAAACCTTCCTCGTTTCCCTCGCCCTGGCGCTGGGCCTGGCGTCGATGGCGTCCAGCACGCTGAGAATCGAGTCGCTGTTCATCGACGAAGGTTTCGGCAGCCTCGACCCGGAGTCGCTGCAACTGGCGATGGATGCCCTCGATGGCTTGCAGGCCCAGGGCCGCAAGGTCGCGGTTATCTCCCACGTGCAGGAAATGCACGAGCGGATCCCGGTGCAGATTCAGGTGCGCCGCCAGGGCAACGGGTTGAGCACGGTGGAGGTGAAATGAGCCAAGCCACGCTGTATTCCTTCCGCCGCTGCCCCTACGCCATGCGCGCTCGGATGGCGTTGCGCTACAGCGCTATCGCGCTGGACATCGTCGAAGTCAGCCTCAAGGCCAAGCCAGCCGAAATGCTAGCGCTGTCGAGCAAGGGTACGGTGCCGGTGTTGCACGTCGACGGGCGAGTCATCGATGAAAGTCTTGAGATCATGCGCTGGGCACTCGACCAGCGTGATCCGCAGGATTGGAGGCTGGCGGACGACCCCGAGGGCCAGCGGCTTACGGCGGAGCTGATCGAGGAAAACGACCAGGTATTCAAGCTTCACCTTAACCGCTACAAATACCCGGAACGTCATCCCGAACAGCCGATGGAACACTATCGAAGTGAAGGCGAAGCGTTTCTGCGCAAGCTGGAAGAACGGCTGCAAGCGCGACCGTTCCTGGTGGCGGCGCACCTGAGCCTGGCGGACGTCGCAGTACTGCCGTTCGTGCGCCAGTTTGCCCATGTCGATCGCCAGTGGTTTGCCCAGGCGCCCTACCCTCGGCTACAGGACTGGCTGGAGGGTTTGCTCGATTCCGAGCTGTTCGTGGCGATCATGGCCAAATAGATATTGATCCAGCGCGCGTGCTTTTGTGGCGAGGGAGCTTGCTCCCGCTCGGCTGCGCAGCAGACGCTTTGGATATAGCCCGAATGGGCCTGCTGCGCAGGCCAGCGGGAGCAAGCTCCCTCGCCACACAGCTCGACAACCTGTTCACGCCTCGGCGCTGCACATGCGCACTCTGGCGCAATCAATTTGAAACGGCCCAAACACCGCCACCCTTGGCTTGACCGGCGGATTCCCCACCAACACGCCCAATGCCCGGGCGGTGAGGATGTTATGGGCGATGTTGTGGTTGCACTCGATCGTCCGCGCCAACGACCCCGCCGACGCCTGCCCCATTCCGAGTAAGGAAAAACCATTGGTGATGAATGCCAGGAAGGCGATCACCCAGAATTTGCACCTGCTCATGCCCCGGCGGCTCCTTTCACTGCGCCCTGTTCAACAGCGACAGCGGAGACTGGATGATGACCAAAGGTGGAAGCCTGCAGGGAGGTCTCAACGATGCCCTCATACTGGGCTCCAACACTGACCAGCAGCACCAACGCCACATAGAAACCAATGGCTATATAGGCGCCGTGTTTGGCAGAAGACAGGATTGCGCTGGCCATGGGGTTCTCCGTGGGCATGTTTGAATGCCCACAGGATCAATCAAATAAACCGTTATGAGTAGCGACTAGTATGCATAGTCACCATCAGTTTTATTGATTGATAGAAAGTCCCCTTCAGTCGCTCAGCAAGCTCAACAACCGCTCCCGAGCCACTTCCAGTTCGCCGGGAACGGGCTGGGCGGCCGAGACAATCGGGGTGGAATAAAGGAACAGCAACATCACTGCCAGACGCATCGCCATGGTGTCGATCCTTAGCGCAAAGGAGTCAATTAACTAGCGTCAAATTTAAACACATGGCCATGTGATATCACAACGGGATTTTCCTCCCGAACGCACGAAGCCTGCGATCTTGTCTCTCCCTGGAACTGCATGGGGAGATGAAAAGATCGCAGGCTTCAGTGGTCAGCGTGATTCAGTGTTGAGTCTTGTGGTCCAGCGCCGCGTAGAAGTTGGCGCTCTGTTGCAGGTATTTCTCGGTGTAGCTCTGGGTGCGGTTTTGCTTGTTGCTGATTTCGACGCTGGCACTGGCCGGCAATGCCACGGTGGCGGAGATGGCGGAAGCAGCGATAACGGAGAAGAGATTCAGGTTCATGGCGGTAGTCCTCGGATTCAGTTGGCTGATTTGCCCGGTGGGGCCGTGAAGCAAACTTACGCGCCGAGGCGTCTCGCCTTGAAATGCTTTGTAATACTAGCGACTATCAGCCGCGTTGATACAACGGCGAATGCCCCGAGAATCGGGGCCTTCGCGTTATTGACGAACGAGGAATTTCAAATCGCTCGGCGCATCCATCGGCAACTTCTGGACGGTCTTGCCCAGCAGGCCGGTCTTTGGATCGCGCTCGATGACCACGATCTGGTTGCTCTTCTGATTGGCGACCAGGATGAATTTTTCGCTCGGATCGAGGCTGAACTCCCGGGGGTGATCACCCTCGACGGAGCGCCGTTGCAGCTCCTTCAGCGTGCCAGCAGTCGGGTCGATGGCGAACACCAGGAGCTCATTGGTGGTGCCACGATTGCTGACATAGAGAAACCTGCCATCCCTGGAGGCATGCAACGCTGCCGCCGCTTTACCCGGCTGGGGTTTTCCGTCAGCCAGATTGACCAACTGGCGCTGGGTCAGGCGACCGTCCTGGTAATCGAATACGGCGACCTGGGCGGTCATTTCCATCGTCAGCCAGGCGTGCTTGCCGTCGCCACTGAACAACAGGTGACGCGGCCCGCTACCCGGCGGCAACTGCACGAACGGCGGTTCGGCTGGCGTCAGCGGCATTTCGGGGTTGGCCTTGGGGTCGTAGCGGTAGACAAACACCTTGTCCGCCCCCAAGTCATTGGCGAACACATACTTGCCATCGGGTGAAGGCACCGCCGAATGCACATGGCCGGACTTCTGCCGCTCGGGATTGACCCGACTCGGCTGATGGCCGCCCGCTTGCACCACCGGCGCCAGCTTGCCGTCCACGCCCACCGGCAGCACCACTAAAGTGCCGCCTGGGTTCTCCAGGACGGAATAATTACTCACCAGCAAATGCTGGCCGTCCAGGCTCAAGCTGGAATGGGTCGGCTCGTTGCCCAGGGACTGCACCTGGTTGATCAGGCTCAGCTCATGGGTCTTCGGGTCGATGGCATAGCTGCTGACCTTGCCCACCGGGTCCTTCTGGCCCGGCCCGTTTTCGTTGACGACGAACAGTCGCGTCATGTCCTTGGACAAGGTCAGCCAGGAAGGGTTATCGGTCTTGATCACTTGCAACGGGTTGGCGTCGAGCTGGCCGGTGCGGCTGTCGAACTGCAATCGGTAGATGCCCTGGCTCTGCCCGGCGGTGTAGGAACCCACCAGCAATTGATGACGATCGCTGGTGTCGGCCTGGACGCCCATGGCGCCGACGCTGCCGGCCATCAACAAGGGCCAGAAACTACGCATCTTCATGATCGGAGTCCTCATCGTCGTGGCCGCTGGTCGCTTCCACGCATTCCAAGTGGTGATCGCCCGAATCGCTGGTGATGATCCAATGCTTCAGGGCTTTGTCGAAGGTCGCGGCTTGCATCTGTGCAGGCGTGAAACGCCAGTGCTCGAGGGTGCGACCGTTCATGCACTCGACGTGCAACTGGTCTTGCTCGTCGAGGGAGAAATCGAATGCGTGCAGCCCGTCGATGATCAGCATGTCGCAGTGTTCGAGGGCTTGCAGCAGGGTGTCGGTCAGGGCAGTCATGGCGATCAGTCGGTCATTGGGAAAGCCAGCATGATAACCCAATGTCAGAGTGGGGCTTGGGCCATAAGGTTCGAAGGCACTTTCGATTGGAAGATCGCCATCGCGAGCAAGCTCGCTCCCACAATTGGATCTTCCGCGAACACAACTTTTGCATTCACAAAAAATCCCCTGTGGGAGCGAGCTTGCTCGCGATGACGGCAGTCCATCAACCTCAATGGAACTGCCTGACTCTCAAAGCGCCTCGCGCCCCGGCACCCCATCCACCAACCGCAGGATTCCCAGCGGGTTGGCGTTCTTCAGCGGTTCCGGCAACAGATTGTCCGGGTAGTTCTGGAAGCACACCGGACGCAGGAAGCGATCGATCGCCAGCGTGCCCACCGAGGTGCCACGGGCATCGGACGTCGCTGGATAAGGGCCGCCATGGACCATCGAATCACACACCTCGACGCCGGTTGGGTAACCGTTGAGCAAGATACGGCCGACTTTCTGTTCCAGCAGCGGCGTCAATTCGCCGAACTGTTCGAAGTCCGCCGGATCGCCAATCATCGTCGCGGTGAGTTGGCCGTGCAGGCCGTTCAGGGCAGCAGTCAGTTGCGCCTGGTCCGCCACTTCGACGAACACCGTGGTCGGGCCGAAGACCTCTTCCTGCAAGGCCTCGTCACCGTTGATCAGCAGGCTGGCGTCAGCCTTGAACAATTGCGGCTGGGCCTGATTGCCCTGTTGGTCGCGACCGGCCAGACGCTCGATGCCTGGGTGAGCCAGGAGTTTCTGCAAACCCTTGCCGTAGCTTTGCAGCGTACCGGCGTTGAGCATGGTCTGCGGCGCCTGGTCGCCGATCAGCGTCGCCACCTGCTGGGTGAAAGCGGTGAACTCCGGCGAGCGAATGCCGATCACCAGGCCAGGGTTGGTGCAGAACTGGCCGCAACCCTGCACCACCGAAGCGGTCAGGTCGCGAGCAACGCTCTCGGCACGGTTCTTCAAGGCCTGTGGCAAGACGATCACCGGGTTGATGCTCGACATCTCGGCAAACACTGGGATCGGCTGCGGCCGCGCGGCGGCCATATCGCACAGTGCACGCCCGCCCTTGAGGGAGCCGGTGAAGCCCACGGCCTGGATCGCCGGATGCTTGACCAGCCATTCGCCAACGCCCCCGCCGTAGATCATGTTGAACACACCGGCTGGCATCGCGGTTTTCTCCGCCGCGCGGATGATCGCATCGGCCACGTGCTCGGCAGTTGCCATGTGGCCGCTGTGGGCCTTGAATACCACCGGGCAACCGGCGGCAAGCGCAGCCGCTGTATCACCACCGGCCGTGGAAAATGCCAGCGGGAAGTTGCTGGCGCCGAACACCGCCACCGGGCCGAGACCGATGCGGTATTGACGCAGGTCCGGACGCGGCAGTGGCGTGCGCTCCGGCAAGGCGCGGTCGATGCGCGCGCCGTAGAAATCGCCTCGGCGCAAGACCTTGGCAAACAGGCGCATCTGGCCGCTGGTGCGACCGCGCTCGCCCTGGATCCGGGCCGCTGGCAAGGCGGTTTCACGGCAGACCACGGCGACGAACTCATCGCCCAGGGCGTCCAGTTCATCGGCGATGGCGTCGAGGAACTCGGCCCGACGCGCCGCACTCAGGCTGCGATAGGTCGGATAAGCCGCCGCAGCGGCCTTGGCGGCGGCGTCGACTTCTTGTGCCGTGGCCTGGACGAAATCATGGGGCAAGGCCTCGCCGGTGCTGGCGTCGACGCTCTGCAGGCGAGTCTGGCCGGCCGCGCTGCGCGCCCCGCCGATGTAGTTGTGGCCAAGGATCTGGTTCATCGCAAGTCTCCTCTTAAAGTGTGCCGATAGTACCCGGATTGAATACCGCGTCCACCGGGGCAATGCCATTGACCAGCGGCGCGCCGAACTCGGCCT
The DNA here is from genome assembly GCF_019141525.1 of Pseudomonas alvandae. Lineage (GTDB taxonomy): Bacteria > Pseudomonadota > Gammaproteobacteria > Pseudomonadales > Pseudomonadaceae > Aquipseudomonas > Aquipseudomonas alvandae. The sequence continues at coordinate 2,788,052 of NZ_CP077080.1, read as the reverse complement.
GGCTGATCTCGAATACATCCCCCGGCTGGGTGCGGATGCCGTCGGCGAACGACAGCGTCGCGGTGCCGAAGAAGTGAACGTGCACGTCCCCCGGACGCAGGAACTGACTGTACTTGAAGTGGTGGAATTCCAGGTTTTCGAGGCTGTGGCACATGTTCGCCTCGCCGCTGAGGAATTCGTTCTGCCACAGCACTTTGCCGTTGCGCAGGATACGACTGGTCCCGGACAGATGTTGAGGCAGTTCACCCACGCGAAGTTCCGGACCAAAACTGCAACTGCGCAGTTTCGAATGGGCCAGGTACAGGTAATTCTTGCGTTCCATGACGTGGTCGGAGAATTCGTTGCCTACCGCAAAGCCCAGCCGATACGGCTTGCCGTCGTGGCCGATGACGTACAGGCCGCTGATCTCCGGCTCTTCGCCAGCGTCTTCGGCAAACGGTGGCAGCGGGAACGGATGGCCCGGGCGGACCACGATGCTGCCGTCACCCTTGTAGAACCATTCCGGTTGCACGCCGGCCTGCCCGGCCTGTGGCTTGCCACCCTCGACGCCCCACTTGAAGATGCGCATGGTGTCGGTCATCGTCGCTTCGTCGCCGGCCTGCTGGTGCATCTTGTCCCGGGCCGAGGCGCTGCCCAGGTGAGTCAGGCCGGTGCCGCTGACCAACAGGTGCGCCGGGTCCGGGTGGTCCAACGGCGGCAGGATGCGCAGCTCGCCGAGCAACTGAGCGTAGTCATGGCTCGCTCCAAGGCCCAAACCGTTCACCTGCTGCTCAAGCTTCACGCCCGCTTCGATAGCGGCCAGCGCCAGCTCACGCACCGTGTTGGCGCCCTGTACTTCGCGCACTTGATCGCCATCAACGACACCGACGCGGCGCTCGCCGTGACTCAATTCGAACTGAACTAAACGCATGGGTTTTCTCCCTGTAAACAAAACTTGAATAGGCGTAGCAGGCTTTTGTGGCGAGGGGATTTATCCCCGCTGAGGTGCGCAGCAGCTCCCAAACCAGGCAACTCGGTGTGCCATGAAGATTGAGTTCGCTGCTTTAGGGCTGCTGCGCAGCCCAGCGGGGATAAATCCCCTCGCCACAAAAGCTCTCCTTCACAATTGCAATAAGTTCAGGTACGCGTCGCCCCCCGGGCGCTCGCCGCAAACTGGTCCGCCGGCAGCACATGCTTGCGCTCCAGCAGGCGATAGACCACGCCAGTCAACACCAAGCCAAACACCATCACACAGGACAGGAAATACAGCCCCGAGGCCAGGTTGCCGGTGTACTCCTTCAGCGCACCGATCACGAACGGTCCGATGTAGCCACCGAGGTTGCCCACCGAGTTGATCAGCGCAATGCCCGCCGCCGCACTGGCGCCGGCAAAGAACCGTCCCGGCAAGGTCCAGAACACCGCCGTGCAGGAAAACAGCGCGAACGCCACCAGGCACAGCGCGGCCAGTTGCAACACCGGCACCGACAACCAGGCGCTGAGGAACAGGCCGATGGCGCCCAGCACATACAGCACGGCCAGGTGACCGTAGCGGTCATTCAAGCGGTCGGAGCTGCGCGGAATGATCAGCAGGCCGACGATGCCGAAGATATACGGCACCGAAGAGACAAAACCGGTCACCAGGTCGCTGCCACCGAACTGCTTGATCAGCGTCGGCAACCACAGGCCCAGCCCGTAGATGCTCAACGTCACGGGCAGATAGAACAGCGCCAGCAGCAACACACGTTTGTCCTTCAGCGCATGCAGCGGATTGCCGTGGCGGGTCTGGCCGTATTCCTGCAAGTCTTTCTGCAACTCGCCGGTCAGCCAGTCCTTCTCGGCCTGGTCCATCCATTTCACTTGTTGCGGGCCATCCGGCAGGTAGCGCAGCACCGGCCAGGTCAACAGCACCGCCGGCAGGCCGATGACGATGAACAGCCACTGCCAGCCGTGCAGGCCAAGGATGCCGTCCATGCCCAGCAAACCACCGGACACCGGGCCGGTGATCATCATCGCGATGGGTTGGGAAAGAATGAACAGGCCGAGGATCTTGCCGCGATGGCGCACCGGGAACCATTGGGTGATGTAGTACAGCACGCCCGGGAAGAACCCGGCTTCGGCCGCGCCCAGCAAAAAGCGCATCACATAGAAACTGTGAGGGCCCTGCACAAAGGCCATGCCGATGGTGATGGCGCCCCAGGTGATCATGATCCGGGCGAACCAGCGCCGCGCGCCGAAGCGTTCCAGCATCAGGTTGCTGGGGATCTCCAGCAGGAAGTAACCAATGAAAAACAGCCCCGCGCCCAAGCCGTAGGCGGCGTCGCCGATGCCGATGTCGGCGCCCATGTGCAGCTTGGCAAAGCCCACCGCAGAGCGGTCCACGTAGGCGATCAGGTACAGCAGGATCAGGAAGGGAATCAGTTTGAGGGTGATGCGACGAATAAGCCGCAATTCCTGGCTCATGGGACCGGTCTCCGATTGTTGTTGTTATAGAACCTCGGGGGATTTCTCTCGCGAATGACCGCCAGGACAACCCCTCCGTTGAATCGGACTATATAGTAATACTATTTACCCAACAACACTTCCAAACCGCGCAAATTGCGCTTATGTTACGCTTCACCCCGAACAATATAGTCATACAATAAGAGAATCGATCATGTCTGATAAGAAACCCTCCCTGCGCTCGGCCCAATGGTTTGGCACTGCCGACAAGAACGGCTTCATGTACCGCAGCTGGATGAAAAATCAGGGCATTGCCGACCATCAGTTCCACGGCAAGCCGATCATCGGTATCTGCAACACCTGGTCGGAGCTGACGCCGTGCAACGCGCACTTCCGGCAGATCGCCGAACACGTCAAGCGCGGCGTGATCGAGGCCGGGGGCTTCCCGGTGGAATTCCCGGTGTTCTCCAACGGCGAATCGAACCTGCGCCCCACCGCCATGCTGACGCGCAACCTGGCGAGCATGGACGTGGAAGAGGCGATTCGCGGCAATCCGATCGACGGCGTAGTGCTGCTCACCGGTTGCGACAAGACCACCCCGGCCTTGCTGATGGGCGCCGCCAGCTGCGACGTGCCAGCCATCGTCGTCACCGGCGGGCCGATGCTCAACGGCAAGCACAAGGGCCAGGACATCGGCTCGGGCACCGTGGTGTGGCAGTTGAGCGAACAGGTCAAGGCCGGCACCATCACCATCGACGATTTCCTCGCGGCCGAAGGCGGCATGTCCCGCTCGGCCGGCACCTGCAACACCATGGGCACGGCGTCGACCATGGCGTGCATGGCCGAAGCCCTCGGCACCTCCCTACCCCACAACGCCGCGATTCCGGCCGTGGACGCCCGTCGTTATGTGCTCGCCCACATGTCCGGCATGCGTGCCGTGGAAATGGTCCGTGAAGATTTGAAACTGTCGAAGATCCTGACCAAGGAAGCCTTCGAAAACGCCATCCGCGTCAACGCCGCCATTGGCGGTTCGACCAACGCGGTGATCCACCTCAAGGCCATCGCCGGACGCATCGGCGTGCAACTGGACCTCGACGACTGGACCCGCATCGGCCGCGGCATGCCGACCATCGTCGACTTGCAGCCGTCCGGGCGCTTCCTGATGGAAGAGTTCTACTACGCCGGTGGCCTGCCCGCCGTGCTCCGTCGTCTCGGCGAAGCGAACCTGATCCCGCACCCGAACGCACTGACGGTCAACGGCAAGAGCCTCGGCGAAAACACCAAGGACGCACCGATCTACGGCCAGGACGAAGTCATCCGCACCCTGGACAACCCGATCCGCGCCGACGGCGGCATCTGCGTATTGCGCGGCAACCTGGCGCCACTGGGCGCGGTGCTCAAGCCATCCGCCGCCACGCCGGAGCTGATGCAGCACCGTGGCCGTGCCGTGGTGTTCGAGAACTTCGACGAGTACAAGGCACGGATCAACGACCCGGAACTCGATGTCGACGCCGACTCGATCCTGGTGATGAAGAACTGCGGGCCGAAAGGTTATCCAGGCATGGCCGAAGTCGGCAACATGGGCTTGCCGGCCAAACTGCTGGCCCAGGGTGTGACGGACATGGTGCGTATTTCCGATGCACGCATGAGCGGCACCGCCTACGGCACCGTGGTCCTGCACGTGGCGCCGGAAGCCGCGGCCGGCGGACCGTTGGCCGCCGTGAAAGAAGGCGACTGGATCGAACTCGACTGCGCCAGCGGCCGCCTGCACCTGGACATCCCGGACGCCGAACTCGCCGCGCGCCTGGCCGACCTCGCGCCACCGCAGCAATTGTTGGTGGGCGGCTATCGCCAGTTGTACATCGACCATGTGCTGCAAGCGGACCAGGGCTGCGACTTCGACTTCCTGGTGGGCTGCCGCGGCGCCGAGGTGCCGCGTCACTCTCACTGACTCCGTCACCTCCCTGTGGGAGCGAGCTTGCTCGCGATGGCGTCGGATCAGCCGGATCATTGCTGACTGACCCACCGCTATCGCGAGCAAGCTCGCTCCCACAAGGGATCTGCATCTATCCGAAAACTCGCACTAGCGACCCGCCATCGCCGCGCCTGCTATCATGCGCAGCACTCCCCTCGCCTACAGGATCGCGCCGCGTCCCATGGATTACCGCAAACCCTCAGACCGCAAAAGCATGCATGCGCGCATCGTCCAGGAACTGGGCATGCAGATCGTCTCCGGGCGCTTCAAGCCGGACGACAAACTGCCCGCCGAAGCCTTGTTGTGCGAAGAGTACGCGGTCAGTCGCCCGGTACTGCGCGAAGCCACGCGGGTGCTGGTCGCCAAGGGGCTGGTGTATTCGCGTCCTCGAGTGGGCACGGTGGTCAAGGCCCGGCGGGAATGGCACATGCTTGATCCGGACGTGCTGCACTGGCTGATGCAGAGCAGCCCGCAGAACGAATTTTTCGGCCTGCTCACCAGCGTGCGCAGCATCATCGAGCCGGCCGCGGCTGCCCTCGCCGCCCAGTTCGCCACCGACGAAGACATCGCCGCGATCAACGAAGCCTACCAGCGCATGGAGGCCGCCCCGACCCCCGAAGCCCTGCTGCAACCGGACCTGGACTTCCACAGCCGCATCGCCGACGCCACCCACAACGACCTGCTCGCCAACCTCTGCAATATGTTGTCCGTGGCGATCGCCGAAGCCCTCAAGCACTCCAACCAGCGGCCCAACCTGCATGAGCTGGCGATGCCGCGGCACAAGGCGATCCTCACCGCCATCGAGAACCGCGACGCCCTCGGCGCTCGCCATGCCACGCTGGTGCAACTGGACGATGCCCGCAGCGCTTTGAATGTGGTGCTGGGCAGCGACCCCGACCGCGCCTGACACAACGCATGCCCTACGGGGTAGTACCTATATACCGCACGCAGAGGATTGAAATCCCGACACTGGATTCGTCGTCATCCCGACGACCATAGTCAAGGAAAAGGATTTTTATGACCTCGCCTTCCCCAACTGGCGGCCCGTCCGCGCTTGCGCAAAACGTCAGCCAGCCATTCGCCGACCGCCCGACCTTCGAGCAGGTCGCGCAACGCTTGCTCGAACAAGCCATCAACACCAAGTACCCTACGTTGAACATCGATCTGTCCAAGACCCAACTCGCGTCTCCGGATATGAACGCACGTACCTGGCACTTTCAACCCTTCATGCCCCGGGTGCTTGATTACCTCGCCCTCGGCACGCCCATCGATTTCAGTTCGCAGGGAAGTTACGACTGCTATCTCAGCGACGACGCCCCACGTCGGCTGCGGGCGGACGATGCGCGCCTGGACATAAAAGTCATCGAAGACTGTTTATCAGAGCTGCCTTGGACGGTACCCATCGGCCTGGCAGATGCCCTGATCCGTTATTGGAATACCGACATTGACCGTGCGCCCCAAGGCGAATCCGGCAGCCGTATCAGCCGCTGGCAATGGCTCAGCGACACCCTCAAGAACATGCTGCATGTCCGGGGGTTGCAACAGGCTGGACTGAGTGAGCCGGAACGCGGGGCCCTGGATCAGGTCGTCCGCTGGCCAGACCGTGACCAACGCTTCAAGCAAAATGCGTCACCCGTCTATCTCTACCACCTGGAGAGCATCATCACCCAGGGCGTCACCCGCACCGTGCTGCCCAGCAGTGGAATCCTGATGCTTCATTACACCCGCGACGGGCTGGTCATTTTGCTTTCCAAGCCCGGCAGCGCCGTGCAGTCCTTCGAGTCGATCCAGGCTTTCGACAGCCATTGGCGCGCGCAGATTGCCAAGCATTACATCGTCGACACCGTTACCTGCCAACGCCACGAGATCAGCGGCGACGCCTTCGATATCCAGGCGGCCATGATATTGGAGCAACAACTGACTGATCTGCGGACGGTAAAGCTGCCCGCCCGGATCGGCCTGCCGAACCTCAAGGCTCTCTATGACGAGCTGAGCGACCCAACCCGCTATTTAGGCGATGTCCCAGGTCTCGCGCCTCAAGCATCGACACAACTTGAACCGCTGTTGCCCGAGTGGTTGAAGAAGGCCTCCCTCGCCGACCGAACGAAATTCCAGCGCTACAGCCTGGCGCTGGCCAGCGTGAAGAAACGCGACCAGGACCGAACCCATTTCCGCGACATCAAGACTTTCACAGCCGACGCACTGCTTGCCCGAATGGAGAAAATCAACGACAGCAGTCCGACCAAGGCTCTCCCAAGTCATTTTCACCCCGACGATGTGGAACTGATCTTCACCGTCTCAGCCGGGTTTCCCGGGACCGCTGGCATCAGCGAAAAAAGGACCATGAGCCTGACTCGATTGGCCATCGACAATCTCGTCGCTCGCCCCAGTGGACATCTCAAGCTCAGCCATCGCCAGGGCCGGACGCTGCCCGCATGGTTGACGCCCGACCTCATTACCCGCCGAGGCGGGCTTGTCGAGCAGGTCGATATCGGCACGACTTACCCTCGCTACCTGCAAGACGAACTGTTGAGCGACTCACCTCAAGCGCAGGACTACCAGCGGATGTTTGCCGAACAGATCCCGGCACAGTTGCCGCTCGAGGCGCTGCAACAGATGCTCGACAACAAAAACGGCATGACCCGCCAAGGGCTGCGCCTGATAGAGGCGGTTCTTCAGCCCGACGCCGAGAGTCGGCAGGTCGGCGGGCGTGCCGTGGTCATTCGTCACCTGGCCTTCCTGCGCAAGCCTCAGGCCAGGCCCGACGTCGTGACCAATATGTTCATTGTCGAGGGGCAAGACGCTCAAACCGGTCCGCATCTGCTGTATCGCCCCTTGTACGCCCCATCGTTGCTGGAGTTTGCGACGCGCCAGGCAATGCTGCAGGCCATTGCCAGCGCCGGGGATTTGCAGGGCAGCGTGTTGACCTGGATGTCCGATACCGCACGCCCGGTGTATGCCAACGGTGGCTTCGCGGAGCCGCATATTGTGCATTTCTTCCAGGGCGACGAATTCAGCGTGCCCGAAAGACCCGCCCCGGCCACGCTCGCCATCGACAGTAATGAAGATGAACTGCTGCAATACCTGCGCAACGGCAAACTGATGGAATATCTCTACGGTTGCAATGCCCGGGCCCTCATCAGCCAGGCCGACCGAAACTCTGTCTCCAACAGCGAAAGCCGCTGGGCAGTGCTCCTGAAGGGTGGCAGCCTGCTGTTCAATACACTGCTGTTTCCCCTGCTGCGCGGCCCGGCGATGGCCAGCGTCTGGCTGTGGAGCCTGATGGCCAGTGCGAGCCAGGATATCCCCGCCTTGAACAGCGAAGACCCAGCTACCAGGGAACAGGCCGCCGTCGACTTCCTGGTTAATCTGGCCATGCTGGTGAGCCAATTCCACGCCATCCGCGCGCCTTCCCGTCCCCTCGTGTCCGCTGAAACGAAGAACCAGGCTATGCAACCCCCCGCCAAGCGCATTGTTGCCGAGCAATGGCCTGCGCCCGCCTCTCCCGAAGTACTCGAAGCCCCCATCGCCCTGCCTGGGGCGGAGGGTCCAGGCTCGAACTTCGATTTCAGCTTCGCCAGCGCCCGCCATCGCCTGACGTCCGAGCAGCGCACCCGCCTATATAGCAAGCAAGTCCCGCGCCCCGCCAGGCTGCCCGAACCGATCAACTACGGCCCGCTCACCGGCCTGTATGTAATCGATCACAGATGGCATGCGCTCGTCGAAGAACGCCTCTATCGAGTGACACCGGAAGCGGACGGCAGCGTGATGATTGTCGACCCACAAAGTCCATCGCAAATGGGACCGTTGCTGCAATCGGACGATCGAGGCAACTGGTCCGTGGATTTGCGGCTGCGTTTGCGAGGCGGAATGCCCAAGCGCGTCACCGAGCAAAGGCGCCTCAACGCCCAAAGGAAAGACGAACTGCTCAACGATTTGATGACCGTCATGGCGCAGGAGGCCGAACAACAGAGGGCCCAGGACATCGCCCAGAACGTCATGACGAGAATGGAAGAAGGAAGCGCCTACACCGAGGAACAACGCGCGTCCAAACGAAAGATATTCCATGACCTGCTCAAAGAACAGATCGACAAGTACGTGGGGCTGCTGGACAGCGTGCCCGAACGTAAAAGGCTGAATATCGACCTGCCCTCCGCGGATATCCGCAACCTGATGGAAAACGTCATCAACAATGCGCGCAAGGCCTTCTTGATGGTCGAAATGGACGGGCGGGCCCTCAATCGCGCCAATCCCCAATTCATGGGAAAGCAGGCCGAAAGAGCTGCGGCTTCGGACACGAAGGGCTACCTGGCGTTTCTTCAAGCAACATGCGAAGCCAATGATCTTGCAATCCACTGGCTAGAGCTCAAGGACAAGTATCTGGAGGAGTTGCTGAACCTGGACTCCGTGGGCGCCCAGGCGTTTGATCGCTTGACCCGTGACCGCCCGTTGAACGAAAGAAGCTCAACGTCCACCAAAGCCATGCAGTTGGCGATTCTTCCATTGCTGGCCATCAAACATCCCGAGACTGACCTGCCCGACAGCCTCTATCGCATCATCAAACCCTTGGGTGAACAGATTCGCTCCCATTCCGACTTCAAACAATACCAGCTGTCCACAACGGAGCAATTCCAAGTGCTGGAAAGCTTGACGGAACACTATGGCGAGGCCCTGGACGCATTGCACGGCATGAAGGCCCTCTATTTTGACGACCTCAACGAGTCCTACTTCGACAGGCTGCTGAAACTGCTCGATGGCCTGTATCAGGACGCGTCCCAAAAACTGGCCGCAGAGATCAAGCCCGAGCCAACGCAACACGTAAGTCCGCCCAAACGTCCTGAAGCGTCCCATGAGCGTTTCAAGAAAAAGGTGATCAAGACTCGCAAGAATGGCGTTCTGATCGGCGACCTGAAGCCGGCGGGTACAACCTTGGGAATAGAAGTCGTCGAACTGCGTTCCGAAGTCGACAACCAAGTGCTGTCCACCTATTCACGTCACGACGACGTCTGGGATCCCGTTGACATCCGCCAGCCAACCCCGGTCCCCGCCCCCAGGACCAGACCTGTCGGTGCGATCAAGGGCGATGCGCGAAAACTACTGGGTCAGTTGGAAAAACGCCTGCAACATGCCGAAGGCTACAAGAAACTCTGCCGTCATCCTCAAGAAATCGAGGAGATCATGAACAACGAAGCCAGTCGCTTCCGTGCGCTTTCCGATGAGCTTGACCGGGCCTTCACGGCCTCGACAACACCTCGCACAGCGGCGGATGAAACGCTGGGCCAGCAATTGGCCGATGCCATTTCCAAACTGACCGCCAGGGGCGCTGCCCTGCGCACCGAATTGAGCCTGCTACTGCCACCCACCGACGGCAACCTTCGGTATCTCTTCGAAAAGAACCTGATACAGGTCGCCAAACTTGGCGAACGCAAGGCGTTGAAAGGAACCCGCCAGGATTTCCTGCAGGAATACGCCATCAACGACCGAAACGGTTTTCCCCTCTGGTACGCCCACTTTCATTATGAGAAGGCCGACACGCCGAAAACCGATTACAGCGTCGCGCATCTCAAGATCAAGGAACAACGCCGGGAACACTACCATTCGCTGCTTGCCAAGGCTGACAGCCCGTATGCGGTGGTGAACGTGCATCGTGGGCAGCTTGGCAGACCGCTGGCGCAAAGCAGGTTCCTACCGTTGGCACCGTGATCGCCTGCACATAAAAACCTGTGGGAGCGAGCTTGCTCGCGATAGCGGACGGACATTCAACACCTTCATTGACTGTCACGCCGCCATCGCGAGCAAGCTCGCTCCCACATGGGTTTTCCACCAGCGCTCGCCATGCCGGTTCTATCCTCGATCAATGGGCAAACAATGAATTGCCCTTCTGCCCCGCCAGCTTCTCAGGCTTGATCAGGAACCGCGCCAAAGCCGGCAGCAGCCACAGCGCGCCGAACATGTTCCACAGCAACATGAACGTCAACATCAAGCCCATGTCCGCCTGGAACTTGATGGCCGAGAAGATCCAGGTGCATACGCCGATGGCCAGGCACAAGCCGGTGAACAACACGGCTTTGCCAGTGGACTTCAACGTCTGGTAATACGCTTCCTGCAACGGCAAGCCGGCGCGCAGGAAGCTTTCCAGGCGACTGTAGATGTAAATGCCATAGTCCACGCCAATCCCCACCCCCAGCGCAACCACCGGCAGGGTCGCGACCTTCACCCCGATGCCCATGAACGCCATCAGCGCGTTGCCCAGCACCGACGTCAACACGAGCGGCAGCACGATGCACAGCGTCGCCGCCCAGGAACGGAAAGTGATCATGCACATGGTCGCCACGCAGATATAAACCAGGACCAGAATGGTCAATTCCGATTCCTTGATCACTTCGTTGGTGGCGGCCTCGATGCCCGCATTGCCGGCAGCCAGGATGAACTCCAGGCCATCGCGGTTGTTGTCCTTGGCAAAGTCCTGCACCGCCTTCACTGCGCGGTCCAGGGTTTCGGCCTTGTGATCGTTGAGGAACACCAGCACCGGCGCCAGGGAACAGCTGTTGTTGTACAGGCCATCGGCCCGGGCGATGGAACTGTTGAGCACGTCAGGGTTGCGCGACAGGGTTTCCCATTTCAGGTTGCCCTCGTTCATGCCCTTGATCATTTGCTTGGACACGGTCACCAGGGAAATCGCCGACTGCACGCCTTCGGTGTTCTGCATCTTCCACATCAGTTCATCGATCGGCGCCATGGCCTCATAGCGCGAGCAGCCTTCGGCCTTCGTCTTGACCATCACCACCAGTACGTCGGAGCTGGTGGAGTAATTGCTGATGATGAAATTGTTGTCCTGGTTGTAGCGCGAGTCCGGGCGCAGCTCCGGCGCCCCCTGGTCGAGGTCGCCGATCTTCAGGTTCTGGCTGTACCAGAGGCCGCCGCCAAACGCGAGCACGGCCAGGGCAATCGATACCGGTGCGACCTTGGCGCTGGCGAAGTTCGACAGCGTGCGCCAGAACGGGTGCTCGCGGGTCGCGTCTTTCTTGCTGCGCTCCACGGCGCGCTTGCTGATGCCGACGTAGGAAATCGCCACCGGCAGCAGGATCAGGTTGGTGAACACGATGACCGCCACGCCGATGGAGGCGCCGATGGCGAGTTCGCGAATCACGCCGATGTCGATGATCAAGAGGGTGATGAAACCGACGGCATCGGCCAGGATCGCGATCATGCCCGGCAGGAACAACTGGCGGAAGGTGCGTCGCGCTGCGGTCAGGGCGTTGTCCGCCTCGCTGGATTGCAAGGCGATGCCGTTGATTTTCTGCACGCCATGGGAGATGCCGATGGCAAAGATCAGGAACGGCACCAGCATCGAGTAAGGGTCCAGGCCAAACCCCGCCGCGTGCATCAGCCCCAATTGCCAGACCACCGCCACCAGGGTGGTGCTCAACACGGCGACGGTGCTGCGCATGCAGTTCGTGAACCAGTACAGCAGGATCAGCGTAATCACGAAGGCCACGCCGAAGAACATCACCACCATGACCAGGCCATCGATCAGGTCGCCGACTTTTTTGGCGAAACCGACGATGTGGATCTGCACATTGGGATTCTGGGCTTCGAACTTGTTGCGGATCTTGTCTTCAAGCTCATGGGAAAACTTGCGGTAGTCCAGGGCGAGCAACTTGCCTTGGTCTTGCGGGTCCGGGTAGGACTCCAGCAGCGGAATGTCGACGATGCTCGATTTGAAATCGTTGGCCACCAGGCGCCCGACCTGGCCGGACTTGAGCACGTTGTTGCGCAGCAGGTCGAGGCTGTCGGCCGAGCCATCGTAGCTCTGGGGAATCACCTCGCCGCCGGCAAAGCCCTCCTCCGTCACCTCGGTCCAGCGCACGCTCGGGCTCCACAGCGACTTGAGCCCGGAACGGTCGACACCCGGGATATAGAAGACTTCGTCGTGGATCTGGCGCAGGGTCTCCATGTAATCCTTGGAGAAGATGTCGCCGTCAGTGGCTTCCACGGAGATGCGCACCGTGTTGCCCAGGTTCGCCAGGTCGTTGCGGTGTTCGAGCATCTTCTCGATGAAGGGGTGCTCGAGGGGGATCATTTTTTCGAAGCTGGTGGACGGCCGGATCAGCGTGGCCTGCCAGAACAGGAAAATGCTGACCAGCAGGCAAATGACGATCACTGCCGGGCGGTTGTTGAAAATCAGGCGTTCGAGGAATGTCGCCTTGTCTTGGTGATGACTGCTCATGGGGTCCGCCTTATTGTTATTGTGCCCGTCTGACAGGCCCGGCTCATTTGCTCAGTTCGGCGCCAGTGGACGTGGTGGCGCGAACGCCGCCCTGTCCCGCCAGGATCAGGTTGCCGTTGCCCGCCGCCGTGACGGCCGCCACGGAAATACGGTCGGGGCGGTTGAACACACTGAACGTCACGCCGTCGTCGGTGCTGCGGATCACGCTGCCACCATTGCCGACGATCACGATCGAGCCGTCCGCCAACAGCGTCGCGCCCGACAAGCCGAACTCCAGCGCGCCACGAGCCGCCTTGAGCTCGACCTGCTCCCACGTCGTGCCGAAATCGACGGAACGGTAAAGATTGCCGCGCAGGCCATAGGCCAACAGCGTCGAAGGTTGGGCGGTGCCAATGACGCCAAACAGCGAGCCTTCATATGGCCCCTGGAGTTTTTCCCAGGTCTGCCCCCAGTCGGCGGAGCGGAACATGCTGCCGGCCTCGCCGACGACGAACAGCCCGGAATCCTTCACGGCGGCGATGGCATTGAGGTGGTATTGGTCTTCATTGTCGAGGCGGTCGCTGGCGTCTTCCCAGTGCTTGCCGCCGTCGGTGGTCTCGTACAGCGCGCCATAGGCACCCACCGCGAATCCATGGCTGGCGTCCTGGAACCAGATATCCAGCAACGGCGCTTCACGGGGCAGGTCTTCGAATTGTTTGGTCCAGGTGCTGCCGCCGTCTTCGCTGGCAAGGATCTGTGCGTCGTGCCCCACGGCCCAGCCGTGCTTGTCATCGACGAAAAACACGGCGGTGAGCAATTGACGGGTTGGCACCTTGGCCTGGGTCCAGGACTTTCCCTGGTCATCGGAATAGACGATATGCCCCCGGTCACCGACCGCCACCAGGCGCTGGCCGGCCTGCACCACATCGAGCATCAGGGTCTTGCTGGCCTTCGCCGATTCGACGGAATAGATGACATCGGACGTCGACGCCGCCACCGCGAGCACCGGTGCCGACAACACGACAGAGCCCAGCAGCGACAGCGCCGAGGCCAGCAACGCGACACGGCGCAGCATCGGCGGCCGGCAGCGGCCCGCAGCCATGACAGGCTCATTCATAGACCTTACCCCCATTATTATTGTTATGGCCTGGTACGTTGCCTGTCTCGGAGCATAGCCCTGAAACCTGCAATCTAGAGCCACTTGGCAAGCGGAACCTATCCTATCGGGCTTTCGAAAGGTCTGACAATCGACGCCACGTTATCTTTTGTTAACCGGGTAGGATATCGGCCAAGGGTGAATCAGAAGACATTCGCGAGGGTGATGGATGTGGCGAGGGAGCTTGCTCCCGCTGGAGGCCGAAGGACTCCCTGACCTTGGTCCACCCGCTATTTGCAGCGAAAGTGAAATCAGGATCGGGCCTGCTTCGCAGGCCAGCGGGAGCAAGCTCCCTCGCCACAAAAGGCAATGCGAATCCCGGTCAAGCCAGGCTCTTGCTCACCACCTCGAACACATCGGCGGAAAGCGCGCCGGACGCCAGGATGCGTTCCAGCTCAGCCTTCATCAGCGCCTGGCGGGCGCTGTCGTATTTGCGCCAGCGGGTCAGCGGCGCCAGTTGCCGCGAGGCGATCTGTGGGTTGAAGCCATTGAGCTGGATGACCAGGTCCGCCAGGAAGCGGTAGCCCGAGCCGTCGGCGGCGTGGAAGTTGATCAGGTTCTGCCCGGCAAACGCGCCGATCAGCGCCCGCACCTTGTTCGGGTTCTTGATATTGAACGCTGGGTGTTCCATCAAGGCCTTGACCCGCGCCAGCCCACCCGGTAACGGGCTGCCCGCCTGGACGCTGAACCACTGGTCCATGACCAGCGGGTTGCCCTTGAAGTTTTCCGCAAACACTTCCAGCGCCTTGGCCTTCTCGGTCTCGAACGGCGAGTTGACCAGCACCGCCAGCGCCGTGAGGCGCTCGGTCATGTTGTCGGCGGTGTCGAACTGCTCAAGCGTCGCACTCAGCACTTCCGGCTTGTCGGTCAGCATCAGGTACGACAGCGCGATGTTCTGCAACGCGCGACGGGCGAAATGCTCGGCCTCGGCCACGTACGGCGTGCGCCGGGACAAGTCGCGATTGGCTTCGTAGCGCAGCCACAAGGCTTCGAACAGGCTGTCGGCCAGTTGCCGGCGAGCGAACTCGCGTGCAGCGTGGATCGCCTCGACATCCGCCACTTCGCTGATTTCGGTGAGGTAGGCTTCGCTTGGCAGCGAGAGCATTTCGGCGACCATCGCCTGATCCAGGGAATCGTCCGACAACACCGTGCGCAACGCGCTGACCAGTCGCGGGTCGAGCACCAGGCTCTCGCCCTGCTGATGCTGGCCGATCAGTTCCTGCAACACCTGCACCGACAATTGCTGGCCGGCATCCCAGCGGTTGAAGCCGTCGCTGTCGTGCTGCATCAGGAACATCAGTTGGTCGCGGTCGTACGGGAAGCTCAGCTTCACCGGCGCCGAGAAACCACGCAGCAAGGAAGGCAGAGGCTTTTCAGCGACATCGACGAAGGTGAAGGTCTGCTCGGCTTCGGTCACCGAGATCACGCGGGTTGTGCCGCTGGCCGCCGCTTCGCCGCTCAGGCGCAGGGGCATCTCGGCGCCATTGCTGGCCAGCAAGCCCAACTCGACCGGAATCACGAACGGCAGTTTTTCCGCCTTGTCCGGCGTTGGCGGGCAGCTCTGGCGGAAGGTCAGGCTGTAGGTCTTGGCTGCGGCGTCGTAGGTCTCGCTGACCGCCAGCCGTGGCGTACCGGCCTGGCTGTACCAGCGCTTGAATTGGCTCAGGTCGACCCCGTTGGCGTCTTCCATGGCCCTGATGAAATCGTCGCAGGTCACGGCCTGGCCGTCGTGGCGCTCGAAGTACAGGTCGCTGCCCTTGCGGAAGCCATCGGCGCCCAACAGGGTGTGGATCATGCCGACCACTTCCGAGCCCTTTTCGTACACGGTCAGGGTGTAGAAGTTGGAGATCTCGATGAAGCTGTCGGGGCGTACCGGGTGGGCCATCGGGCCGGCGTCTTCGGCAAACTGGTGGGTCCGCAGGTACGCCACGTCCTGGATGCGCTTGACGGTGGCCGAGTTCATGTCCGCCGAGAAACCGGCGTCGCGGAACACCGTGAAACCTTCCTTGAGCGACAACTGGAACCAGTCGCGGCAGGTCACGCGGTTGCCGGACCAGTTATGGAAGTATTCGTGGGCAACGATCGCCTCGACCCGCTGGTGCGCGGCGTCGGTGGCGGTCTCGGCGCGGGCCAGCACGGCGCTGGAGTTGAAGATATTGAGGCCCTTGTTCTCCATGGCGCCCATGTTGAAGTCGTTGACCGCGACGATCATGAAGATGTCCAGGTCGTACTCGCGCCCGTACACCTCTTCGTCCCAGCGCATCGACTTCTTCAGGCTGGTCATGGCGTGCTGGCACTTGTCGATATTTTCCGGCTCGACGTAGATGCGCAGCGCCACGGTGCGTTCGGTCAGGGTGGTGAAGGTGTCTTCGACGCACCACAGGTCACCGGCCACTAGCGCAAACAGGTAGGCGGGTTTCTTGAACGGGTCTTCCCAGGTCGCCCAGTGCCGACCGTCTTCGCCGGGGCCGCTGGCAATCGGGTTGCCGTTGGACAGGAGCACCGGATAGCTGTGCTGCTCGGCCACCACGGTGGTGGTGAACTTGCTCATCACGTCCGGACGGTCGAGGTAATAGGTGATTTTGCGAAAACCTTCGGCCTCGCACTGGGTGCAGAACATGCTGCCGGACTTGTACAGGCCTTCCAGGGCGGTGTTGGTTTCCGGATGAATGCGCACGGTGGTGTCGACGGTGAAAGCCTGGATCTTGGGCTGCAAGCTCAGGTGGCTGTCATCCAGTTGATAGTCACCCTGCCCCAGGTCGGCGTCGTCGAGCTTGATCGACAGCAACTCCAGGTGTTGGCCGTCGAGCACCAGCGGCGGCAAACCGGCACCGCGCTCGGGGTTGCGGCGCATCACCAGTTGCGCATGGACCAGGCTGTGGTCCTCGAACAACTCGAAGGTCAGGTGCGTCTCGTCGATCAGGTACTCGGGGGCCTGATAGTCCTTCAGGTAGATCATCTTCGGTTGTTCGGTGCGCATGGGTCGAATCCTTCTACTGATGCACGGCGAGCTGGTAAGCCGTGTATTTACGAATATTGATCACGCCAGTGTCGAAAATCAGGTACTGGCCCTTGACTCCCAGCAGCGTGCCTTCGGCGATCGGGTTCTTGTCCAGGTTGAAGCTGACGATCTTGGCCGGATATTGCTGCACCGGATAACGGATCTCGATCGGTTCGACGTCCGCTATGGTCTGGATCGCCTGCAAGCCGAATCGTTCCTGAAGCCCCTGCAAGCCCTGGGCGCAGCTTTCAAACAGTGAATCGCGGATGGCGGGCAAGTCCACCACCGCCGCGTCGCCCTTGAGCAAGGCGCGCCAGTTGGTCTTGTCCGCCACCTGGCTGCGAAACAGATCTTCGACGAAGCCCGACTGCTGGCGGGTCGCAACCCGCAGGATCGGCAGGGCCTGGCTCGCGCCCTGGTCGAGCCAGCGGGTCGGCAGTTGCGTGGCGCGGGTGATGCCGACCTTCACGCCCGACGAATTGGCCAGGTAGACCACGTGGTCGGTCATGCAGAACTGCTCGCCCCAGGCCGGATCTCGACAAGTACCGGCGTCGAAATGGCAACGTTCGGGGCTCATGATGCACAGGTCACACTGGGCCAGCTTGGTCATGCACGGGTAGCAATAACCCTGGCTGAAGCTGGTCTTGGTCCGGCGCCCGCAATGGGTGCAATGGATCGCACCGAGGTATTCCAGGCGAATCGTGCTGCCGATCAACGGATTGACCGGCACCTCTACATCGCCCAGGCGAAAGGCGTATTGAACGGTCGGCCCGTCCAGGCGTGCCGACATCTTGCTGATTGCACCGCGGCCGATCTCGATCAATGGATGGCGTCCGACTTGAACAGGATATTCGGCACTTCGGTGGCTTTCGACTGGCATTCCTGGGGCCCCATGTAACCGGTGCGCTCTTCTTCGGGCAAGTTCTGGATTTCCCAGGCGATCATCGCCTGCAGGGATAGCTCGCGCTGCTCGGCGGTGAGCTTATTGCCATCGGCCCATTTACCGATTTCCACGGCCAGCTTCAGGCTGCGGTAGATGTCGGGGGTGATGTTCTGGATCATTTCATTGAAGGAAGACATGGGTTCTCCGCGCAATCGCGCATTCTCAAATAGACACAGGCGCCAGTCAGAGGGCCATTTTACGGCGAGCGAAGAGCCCGCCCAACAGCCCGGTGAAGCAGCCGACGAGCAGCCCGCCGACGTGGGCCGCGTTGGCGATCTCACCAAAACCGATCAACGAGACCAGGCCGGACAGGCATAGCAGCAACCACACCAGCATCATCACCAACACCCCACGGGGCAAGCGATACGCCGGGTTCGGCGCGAGCAGTTGGTAGATCCAGCAATGCCCCAGCAGGCCGTACAAGACACCCGACAAACCGCCGAACAGCGTCGGGCCGCTGAAAAAGTACTGGCTGAAATTGGAGACCAGGCTGAACAGCAGCGTCAGCCCCAACAGGTTGATGCCGCCCTGGCGCGCTTCGATCCGCCGCCCCAGCTCCCAATACCACATGCCGTTCATGGCGATGTGCAGGAAGCCGAAGTGAATCAGCATCGGCGTCACCAGGCGCCACCACTGCCCCGCCGCCAGGCTATCGGCCAACGGCGTGAACTGGATGTAGTCGCCAACCACGCGAAACTCCAGGAAGGTCAACCAGCGCAAGGTTTCGAGATTCTCCCCCAGCAGCGTGACGGCGCTGACGATCAGGCTCAGCAACAGCACCAGGGCCGTCACCGGGCTGCGGGTCAGCTGCGCGACGAACCCGGGGCGCCGGGACGTGCCGCCCAGGTCCGGAAGTTCCAGCTGTTGGTCGGGGTCGCCAGCGGGAAAACGCTCGTACAACGAACGCACGTCCTCGCTGATTTCATCCGGGACCCACAGCACCTGCTCACCGGCCTCTTCGCTGACCCGATGGGGCACTTGCATGCGTTGCAGCAACTTGACGAAACCACTCAGGTCCACGCCCAGGGGCAAGCGCAGGACGGCGACGGCACTCATCGCACCACCTCCGGTCGCTCGACGTTGACCCAGACGAACTTGTGCGGGTCGAGGCGGGTTTCCTGGTCGAGGCGGTAGGCGACCAATTTGCCGTAGAGCACCGCGCTGTAGTCCAGGCACGCCAGGTTCGGGCGGATCGGCGCGGGCTTGCCGCTGCGCCAGTAATGCCCGACGAACAGCATCGGCTCATCGACGCCGTAGCGCAGCAGGTTGTTTTTCTCGTCCGGGGTCAATGGCGTGCGCGCCACCGGCTCTGGCAACGCATCGGGTTGGAAGACGATGTCGCCGTAGGTCTGCGGGTTGTCTTCCCAGAACTTGGTGCGGAAGAACGCCCGCGTCAGGCCGTCGCCGCCCGTCAGGGTCATGCCGTGGGGCAGACGCATGTCGGTGCCACGCAACAGACGGTCGAACACGGTACAGGCGAAACTGCCCGACTCGGCCGACGCCTGGAGGAAATGCTCGTCGATGCAGCCATCCGGGAACAGGCCGCGCAAGGGCTCGATCAGGCCCGCGTCCCAGCAGGCGTGAACCACGCGGAAACGGCCGGCATCGACAAACAACGGCAGCTCATAGAACCACTTGAGGAAATCCTGCCAGTCGCCAGGGTGCTGTTCGAATTGGGTCAGGGTCTCGTTAAGCAGGCGGGCATGGCGCGGCGTGTGTTCGCGCACGTAGCGCTGGCCACTGCCCGGCAATGCCGGCGTGCTCCAACCCAGGGCGTTGAATTCGTGGTTGCCCATGATGCACAGCGCCTGGCCCGCCTCGACCATGTCATGGACGATGTGCAGCGCCTCGCGAATCCGCGGGCCACGGTCGATGATATCTCCCAGGAACACGGCCATGCGCGACGGATGCCGCCAGACCCCACCCTGCTTGTGGTAACCGAGTCGGTCCAGCAGGTGTTCCAGGGTCAAGGCGCATCCGTGCACGTCGCCGATCAGGTCGTAACTGCGCGCGGGATCGAGCATCAGTCGCCTCCACCCCCCAGACGACTGCCCCAGCCGAGCTTGGTCCGGCAGACTTCGTAGTAGTTGTGATCCAGCGGATGGATCAGGCGCAGCTTCTGGGCTTTCTTGCTGACGGTGATGGTGTCACCCGGCGCGCAGGTGAAATGGTTCTGGCCGTCACACGACACTTGCGGGTAGATCTGCATATCCTTGGACACGACGATTTTCAGCTCGCTGTTGCCATCGACCACGATGGGTCGCCCAGACAAGGTATGGGGGTACATGGGCACAATCACAATAGCGTCGAGCTTGGGATGCATGATCGGGCCGCCGGCCGACAGCGCGTAGGCGGTGGAACCGGTCGGTGTGGCGACGATAAGGCCGTCGGCCTTCTGGCTGCAGACGAACTGGCCGTCGATGTACAACTCGAATTCGATCATCCGCGTGGACTTGCCAGGGTGCAGCACTACGTCGTTGAGGGCATCGCCCTGGCCGATGGCCTCGGCGTGACGACGGACCTCGGCTTGCAGCAGGAAGCGGTTTTCCACCAGGTAGTGGCCGTCCAGCACTTCGGCGACCTTGACCTCCAGCTCATCAGGGCGGATATCGGTGAGGAACCCCAGGCTGCCGCGGTTGATCCCTAGCACCGGGATATTGTGCCGCGCCAGCGCCCGGGCGGCGCCCAGCAGGCTGCCGTCGCCACCGACGACGATGACCATGTCACAGACTTCGCCGAGCATCTTGCGCGAAGACGTTTGCAGGCCGTGACCGGGCAGCACTTCGGCGATGGTGTCTTCGAGGATCACATGCAGATGCCGCTCCAGGAGGAAGCGCTTGAGACGGCGAACGGTGTCCAGCACCTGTGAACTGCCCAAGCGACCGATGATGCCGATATTGCGAAATTGCTCCATGGGGCTCCTGCGAGGGTCTGCGACGGGCGAAAAACCCGATTATGGGCGAAAGCGCTCCATAGACAAAATTCTTTAAGCCTCCAGCGCAACGGCTATGCTCGCAAGATGATCCTGTTCCCTGAATTACTCGACCTGCCCCGCCGCCTGCGCCATCCCGAAGTGCGGGACTTGGCGTGGGTGATCATCGCGCCGCCGATGCTCATCGACACCCCTTGGCCCCAGCGTCATCCCCTGGCGGGCAGCGACTGGGTGCAGCAGCCGCACCGGCTGGAACACTGGCTGCGCCAACTGGACCGCGACAGCTACCCGCTGCTGCAATGCCTGTCCCAGGGCCGGACACGGCGCCTGGGCCTGTATTACGAAAGGTTGTGGCAATTTGCCGTGCAGCACGCACCGGGCATCGAGTGGATCGCGGCGAACCTGCCGATTCGTCGCGAGGGTCATACGCTGGGGGAGTTGGATTTGCTGCTGCGTGACGGCGAAGGTGTTCATCACCTGGAGCTGGCGATCAAGCTGTACCTGGGCCCGCAGCAAGGCAACGGGCTCGACACTGCGCAATGGCTCGGCCCCGGCTGCCATGATCGCCTGGACCGTAAATTGGCGCACCTGCATGAGCACCAATTGCCGATTTCCGCACGCCCAGAGAGCCGCGAGGCCTTGGCGGCGCTGGGCATCGAATCGTTTCGCTCGCACCTTTGGCTCGGTGGATACCTGCTTTACCCGTGGCCGGGCGAGGCCGAACCACCGAGCGGCGCGCACCCCAGGCATTTGCGCGGCCGTTGGCTGCACCAGTGCGACTGGTCCGGATTCGTCGCCCAGCGACCGCCTGGGCACTGGCAACCCCTGCCCCGCGCCGCCTGGCTCGCGCCGGCCCATTACCCTGCGGAGCAGGTGTGGACCGAGGCGCAACTGGACGCCTGGCGAACCGCCCTCGACCCGATGGCACCGGCGCAATTGATGGTGCGTCTGACCGAGAATGCCGAGGGCGAATGGGAAGAAGCCGAGCGGGCATTCCTGGTGGCGGACCTTTGGCCGGATGTGCCGGGTAATGGCTAATTTTTTGCGGCGCATGGACGGCCGCCTTCGCGAGCAAGCCCGCTCCCACAGGGGAATGCATTTCCCTGTGGGAGCGGGCTTGCTCGCGAAGGGGTCGCTACGGTCTAGAGCGACAACCGCACGGCCAGCGCCGCCAACGTCACCAGCAACACCGGCACCGTCAACACAATCCCCACCTTGAAGTAATAGCCCCAGCCGATGCGGATATCCTTGCGCGCCAGCACGTGTAGCCACAACAAGGTTGCCAGGCTGCCGATCGGGGTGATTTTCGGGCCCAGGTCACTGCCAATGACGTTGGCATAGACCATCGCCTCCTTGACCACGCCGGTAGCCTGGCTGGCGTCGATGGACAAGGCGCCGACCAGCACCGTCGGCAAGTTGTTCATCACCGACGACAGCAGCGCGGTCAGGAGCCCCGTGCCCATGGCCGCGCCCCACACGCCATAACCTGCGAAACCGTCGAGCCAATGGGCCAGGTAGCCCGTCAGGCCCGCGTTGCGCAGGCCATAGACCACCAAGTACATGCCCAGGGAAAAAATCACAATTTGCCAAGGGGCTTCTTTCATCGCCTTGCGCGTGGAAATCTTGTGGCCACGTGCCGCCACGGCCAGGAGCAACGCAGCGCAAACAGCGGAAATCGCACTGATGGGAATCCCCAGCGGCTCCAAGGCGAAGCAGCCCAGCAGCAGGATCACCAACACGGCCCAGCCGGCATAAAACGTCGCCTTGTCGTGGATCGCGGTCGCCGGACCGTCCAGTTGATGTGGGTCGTAATCGCTTGGGATATCGCGACGGAACACCCACAGCAGGATCGCCAGGCTGGCCGCCACGCTGACCAGGTTCACCGGCACCATGACCGACGCATAGCGGTTGAAACCAATGCCGAAGAAATCCGCCGAGACGATGTTCACCAGGTTCGACACCACCAGTGGCAGGCTGGCGGTGTCGGCGATGAAACCGGCGCCCATCACGAATGCCAGCGTCGACGCGGGCGAAAACCGCAGGGCCAGCAGCATCGAAATCACGATGGGCGTCAGGATCAGCGCCGCCCCGTCGTTGGCGAACAGCGCCGACACCAGCGCACCAAGCAACACCATGAAAGCGAACAGCTTGCGTCCATTGCCCCGCCCCCAACGCGCCACATGCAGGGCCGCCCAAGCGAAGAAACCGGCCTCGTCCAGCAACAGGCTGATGATGATCAGCGCGACGAACGTACCGGTGGCGTTCCAGATGATCTGCCAGACCACTGCTATGTCACCGACCTGCACCACCCCACTGAGCAAGGCCAACAACGCGCCGAGGGTGGCGCTCCAACCGACACCCAAGCCTTTGGGCTGCCAGATCACCAGCGTGATGGTCAGCAGGAAAATCAATGACGCGACGAGCATGCGTAACAGCCTGGAAAAACAACGTTAAAGACAGGGCCCAATCATTGTGGAGAGGGAGCTTGCTCCCGCTGGGTCGCGAAGTGGCCCCAAAATCTGCGTTACAACAGAAAACTTGGGCCTGCTACGCAGTCCTGCGGGAGCAAGCTCCCTCGCCACGGAGTTTGCGGTGGTATCAGATTTTCTTATGCTGCTCGACCCACTTGCCATAGGCATCGATGAATTTCTGCAAAAACGGCCTGACCGAATCCGACAGGTTGCCCGCCTCGTCGAACGCCGTGCCCGCGCCGCTCAGGTAGGCTTCCGGTTGCTGCATGCAAGGTACATCGAGAAATACCAGCGACTGGCGCAGATGATGATTGGCGCCGAAGCCACCCATGGCACCCGGTGACGCACTGATCACCGCGCCCGGTTTGCCGCTCAGGCAGCTCTGGCCGTAGGGGCGCGAGCCGACGTCGATGGCGTTTTTCAGGGGCGCCGGGACCGAGCGGTTGTATTCCGGGGTCACGAACAGCAACGCATCGGCCGCCCCCACCTTCTGGCGAAACGCGGTGTACGCCGCCGGAGGCGTGACGTCGAGGTCTTCGTTATAGAGTGGCAACTCGCCAATCTCGACGATTTCCAGTTTCAGATGGGCCGGCGCGAGTTCAGCCAGTGCAAGGGCTATCTTGCGGTTGATCGACGCCTTGCGCAGGCTGCCCACTAAAACGGCGACTGTATAGACATGACTCATGGGAGGTTTCTCGACTGTCGGCTCAAAGGAAGCCTGTAGTTATAGATGATCGGCACGACAATTGGACCAGTGGAACGTCGAAAACCCGCCACACCGACTATTTTTTTCTTGTAGGAAAACTTACCGCACTCGACCAAGGTCTACAGAACCGCAAATCGAGTGATCTATTTCCAGAGGTTCTAAGCAATGGCAGCAGTACTTGTCGGACAATTTCATGCACGAGACGCCGAAGGCCGCGTCTATTCGGTGCATGAATTCCAAGAATCAGACCCGTCCCAGGACGGCAGTGGCAAGGATGTCATCACCTATAAGCTGGCCATCGGCGACCGCGTCGACAAGCTGGATGAGGACACTTTCCGCCTGGTGCAGTCCGGCGTCCAACTGATCCGCGAGCCAGAATCAGCGCTGCAGCCTCAGGCCCAAGTTGAACCGCAGATCGCGTTATAACTGCCTGCATGAGCAGAAGTCGCACCCGCAATTGGGTTAGGATTCAGCCACTCAATGGCTTACCTGCCTAATACGGACTTCTTGCATGCGTTTACGCCACATCGAAGTGATCCAGGCGCTGCTGCAGACTGGCCACCTGGGCACAGCCGCCGAATGGCTGCAATTGCCGGTAGTCGAGGTCGAGTCGATCCTGCGCGATGCCGAAGCCCAGCTCGGCTTCATGCTGTTCGCCAGCGTGCGCGGACGATTGCAGGCGACTCGCGAAACCCTGGCGTTGCGCGATGGCATCACGCAGCTGTACGACACCCTCGAACCGATACAACGGCTGGCCAGTAGCCTGAAACACTACCAGGCGCCGCCCCTTCGCATCATTTGCACGCCGCCATTGGCTCAACAACTGGTGCCCCTGAGCATCGCCGCCTTGCGCCGACGACATCCAGACGCGCCTTGCACGCTCCTCAGCCAGCCGACCCGCGACATCGTCAAGCATCTGTTGCTGCGCGAAAGTGACTTGGGCCTGAGCCTGCACGACCCCGAACACCCCGACATCCAGTGCCAGATGATCGCCCAAGGCAAACTGCAATTGCTGGCGCCCCACGGCTGGCTGCAACCGCGGCAAAAATACATTTCGCTTCAGGACCTGGCGGGCCAGTCGCTGGTCGGTCTCGAAGGCCACGACCCCTTGAGCCCGGCCTTCGACCATAAACTCGCAGCACTGCGCCCCGCGCCGGTGATCCAGATCCGCGTGCAGACGCACCAGATGATGCGGGCGATGGTCGAGGCCGGCGAAGGCCTCGCCATCGTCGATCCGTTCACCGCCTCGGGGGCCAAGGGCAGCGGGCTGGACATCTGCCCGGTGTCACCGGCCGTGCCCATCTGTCTCTACGCGTTGAGCCTGAACGGCGCAGAACCATCGACCACGATCCAGTCGTTGCTGGAGCGGATCAAGGAACAAGCCGAGGCGTTGCTGAGCCACTGATCGTCATGCCCAGTGGGTCGTCGAACAACCGGTACCAGAACAACGCCACCTCTGCGGTGTGCCGATCGATGCCGCGATAGCGCAGGTGATCGATGCCACCCAGCACATAGCCGCAACGTTCGTAGAGCCGGCAGGCACCGAGGTTGTTGTTCTGCGTTTCCAACATGATCCCCGGGAGTTTTTTCTTGCGACTCCAGAACAGCGCCACGTCCAGCAATGCCTTCGCCACGCCATGCCGGCGAGCCGGGGCATGCACCGCCAACTCGTCGATGTGGGCGTAACCGTTCCAATTGGTACTGACCACCAGATGCCCCACGGGCTGGTCGTCCAGATAGGCCATGAAGATTTCACTTTCCGGGGCATTGCGGAAGCTGCCGAACTCTTCCGGATCGATGCCATAGCACTTGCGATACGGAACGATGGGCGTCACCGGCCACTGGCTTACCGGCCGACCGATCTGCGCCGTGCCATAGGCACTGACGTCGAAACTGAAATCGCTGCCCCAGATATAGGCGGCGAATCCGTCATCGGCAACGCGGACCGACAAGCCAGGGTGCTTGGGATTCATGACGGGTTGCATACTGGGGAAGGTCCTCATTCCTTGAGGCAACCAACAGCGAAATGCCATCCATTGCCCTTGCCTCTCGAATCTATACGCATCAAGCGGATATCCATGGCCTGCCTTTACTTCAGGTTAGAAGCAACTGGTGATTGTGGCGAGAAAATGCACGATGACTAACCCTTGTGGGAGCGAGCTTGCTCGCGATGGCGACAGCCCAGCCAGTATTCACCTTGAATGAAATACCGCTATCGCGAGCAAGCTCGCTCCCACAGGGATTGGATCAATTCGCCGTAGCCTGCGCCTCGACCAGCTGCGTCCACAATGCCGGGGCGCCGGCCGATTTGGCGATGGCTTCCAGACGTGCGGCATGTTCGGCCAGGTCGTTTTCGCTGGCGCGGATGATCCGGGCGGGCTTGCGGTCCGCCGGCAGGCGACGGATTTCCGTGGCTTGGTTGCCCGAGCCTTCACCGGTACCGTTGCCGTCCGAGGCGTTGCCCGCCAGGGACAGGCTGGTCTGGCCGCCGGTCATGGTCAGGTAGACGTCGGCGAGGATCTCGGAGTCGAGCAAGGCGCCGTGCAATTCACGACCGGAGTTGTCGACGCCGTAGCGCTTGCACAAGGCATCGAGGCTGTTGCGCTGCCCCGGGTGCCGTTCCCTGGCCATCATCAGCGTGTCGAGGATGGTGCAATGCCGGGTGATATCGGCCCGGTCATGCTGGCCCATCAGGGCGAATTCGTTATTGATGAACCCGACGTCGAACGCCGCGTTGTGGATGATCAGCTGCGCGCCCTGGATGAACTCGAAGAACTCATCGGCCACTTCGGCGAAACGCGGCTTGCCCACCAGGAATTCGTTGGTGATGCCGTGGACGCCGATGGCGCCCTCATCGCTTTCGCGGTCCGGTTGGAGGTAAACGTGGAAATGGCGACCGGTCAGGCGCCGACCGATCAACTCGACACAGCCGATTTCGATAATCCGGTGACCGTCGGTCACCGGCATGCCGGTGGTTTCGGTATCCAGTACTACAGATCTGTTGGCCATCAGTGTTCAGCTCTCAACGGGCAGTCTTGCAAAAGCGCGGATCTTAACACGCCCACGCGAAGGATTAGCCGGAGACTGCTTTTGTGGCGAGGGGATTTATCCCCGCTGGGCTGCGAAGCGGCCCCCTGATCTATCTGATACACCGAGTTTTCAAGTTTTAGGGCCGCTTCGCGCCCCAGCGGGGATAAATCCCCTCGCCACAGTTTAATCCAGACCAGACTGAGAAGACCGGATCAAGCCTGCTTGTAGCCCCGCACCTCATCCACCCCACGGTTGGCCAACTGGTCAGCCCGCTCGTTGCCGTGATGGCCGATATGTCCGCGCACCCATTTCCAGGTGACGTTGTGGCGATTGACCTGCTCGTCCAGCAGTTTCCACAGGTCGGCGTTTTTTACCGGTTCCTTCGCCGCCGTCTTCCAGCCGCGTTTCTTCCAGTTGGCCATCCACTCGTTGATGCCTTTCATCACGTATTGCGAGTCGGTCACCAGCAGCACATCGCAGGGACGCTTGAGCTCTTCGAGGCCCCGGATGGCGCCCATCAGCTCCATACGGTTGTTGGTGGTGTTGGCTTCGCCGCCCCAGAGCTCCTTTTCAACGCCTTTGCACACCAGCAAGGCCCCCCAGCCGCCCGGACCAGGGTTGCCCTTGCAGGCGCCATCGGTGAAGAGTTCTACGCTATCGCTCATGCCAATCTATCCAGAAAAAATACAAAGACCTGCCGGCCGGGGCGCGTTCAGCACTCGCAACCGGATGCAGGCCAGAACCAGCGGAAAAGGGTCACGGCTCGATGTGGCGGCGATTGACCTTGGCCATTGGCAGGGGAATCAGCTTGCCCATCGGCTCGCGTCGCGCCTGGCGCACCGGGCGCAACCCGACTGCGATCTTGCGCGCCACCAACAGATAAAAACCGCCGCCGGACAGCTGCCAGCCACCGGCCCTGCGCTCCCAGCCGGCCAGGCGGGCCTGCCACTTGGGTGACGCAAGCGGCGGACGATAGCACCCGAAGCGGCGTTTCTCCAGCGCAAAGCCCAGCAGGTTGAGCCAGTCACCGACCCGCGAGGCCGAGATGCAACGGGCCTGGCGCAACGCGTCGCTGGCGAACACGTGGCGCAGCCCCCAACTGCTCCAGGGATTGATGCCGAGGATCAACAGATGCCCGCCGGGGCGCACGCTGCTGGCGGCTTCTCGCAGCAAGCCATGGGGCGACAGGCAGAAATCCAGGCCATGCTGCATGACCACCACGTCGGCGGCATGCTCGCTCAGCGGCCAGGCCTGCTCCTCGCAGACGATCTCCACGCCGGGCAACGGCGCGCCCAGGCGCACATTGCGCTGGACCTGCGGTGCCGACGGCGGCGTTTGCGCCGAAGGGCCGTAATGCACCAGGTAGCCACCAAAGAACCGGCCCAGCTCGTCTTCGAGCATGCGCCGCTCTTCTTCCAGCAAAAATTGCCCGACAGGGCCGGACAGCCATTCACGGGCGGAGCTGATCAATGCCAGCCAGTCAGGATCAGCCTGAGCGAACGCTTCATCGGTCATTGCATTCTCCAACGCGCCAGGAAGTTCTAAGATGCGCCTTTGTTTCAAGCTTGGCGAATTCCACGATGATACAGATCAGTGCCCTGCCCGCGTTTACCGATAACTACATCTGGTTGTTACAGGACCACTCGACCCAACGCTGCGCCGTGGTCGATCCCGGCGATGCCGCGCCCGTACGGGCCTGGCTCGACGCCCATCCCGGATGGACCCTGAGCGACATCCTGGTCACCCACCACCATCATGATCATGTCGGCGGTGTCGAATCGCTGAAAAGCGCAACGAACGCCACGGTCTACGGCCCGGCCAGCGAAAACATCCCGGCGCGGGACATCGCCCTGGGCGACAACGCGAAGATCACTGTGCTCGGCCTGGACTTCGATGTCCATGCCGTGCCAGGGCACACGCTGGGCCATATCGCCTATTACCACCGCGGCCTGCTGTTCTGCGGCGACACTTTGTTCGCCGCCGGCTGCGGCCGGCTCTTCGAGGGCACGCCCGAGCAAATGCACCATTCCCTGAGCCGGCTCGCCGCGCTGCCTGAGGACACCCTCGTCTATTGCACCCATGAATATACCCTGAGCAACCTGAAGTTTGCCGCCGCAGTCGAGCCGGGCAATCCGGACGTCGCCGCCCGCCTGGAAAAAGTCGTCGAGCAACGCAACCAGGGCGTCATGACGTTACCTTCGACCCTGGCGCTGGAAAAACTCACCAATCCATTTTTGCGCACGGCTGAAACATCCGTTAAACAAAAAGCAGACGAACGGAACGGCCAGCGAAACCAGACGCCGAGTGAGGTTTTTGCAGCCTTGAGGGCCTGGAAAGATAAGTTCTAAGGCAGCTATCGATTGATACAAAAATTCTGAATGGTTGACCTGTTGGGGTGCGCTTCCTAGAATCGGCCGACATTTTTGCCCGGAACTTACTTCCAGCCAATGTCGTCATCTATCCGTAGGTCCGTCCAGTCAGACACATTGACCCGCTTGGCTCAAGCCATCGCGGTGGCTGTGTCCGCCACGCTGGCGGGCTGTCAGAGCAGCGGCCAGATGCCGCAGACCGATGCTGCGCATAAGCCGAATGTCGCCGCGCGGGCCAAGCAGAAGCCCGTATGGCTCACGGAAAAGCCCACCCCCCAGGTGCCCCAGGACGTCTGGGAGCGCATGCGCCAGGGCTTCCAGCTCCAGGAAACCGCCGGCGTCAACCCGCGCATCGAGCAGCAGCGCCTGTGGTTTGCCAGCAACCCGTCCTTCCTGGAAAACGCCGGCGAGCGCGGCAGCCTGTACATCCATTACATCGTCGAGCGTCTCGAAGAACGCAACATGCCGCTGGAGCTGGCGCTGCTGCCAGTAATCGAAAGCGCCTACAACCCCATGGCCTACTCACGGGCCAACGCGGTGGGTCTGTGGCAATTCATCCCGTCCACCGGCCGTTATTTCAACCTGCGCCAGACCCGCTTCTACGATGGGCGCCGCGACATCACCGCGTCCACCACGGCCGCCATGGACTACCTGACGCGCCTGCACGACATGTTCAACGGCGACTGGTTGCTCGCGCTGGCGGCCTACAACGCAGGCGAAGGCACGGTCAGCCGGGCCATCGAACGCAACGAGAAGCTTGGCCTGCCCACCGACTACTGGAACCTGCCGCTGCCCAGCGAAACCCAGGCCTACGTGCCCAAGCTGCTGGCGCTGTCCCAGGTCGTGATGGCCCCCGATGCGTATGGCGTGAACCTCAACCCGATCGCCAACGAACCCTACTTCCAGGTCGTCGAGATCAACCAGCGCATGGACCTGTCCAAGGTCGCGGCAGTCGCCAACATCGACGAAGACGAGCTGTTCCAGCTCAACCCGGCCTTCAAGCAACGCACCACCATCGACGGCCCGCAGCACCTGCTCGTCCCGACCTCCAAGGCGCAACTGCTGACAGCCAGCCTGTCGACCATGCGCCCGGAAGAATTGATCAGTCCACGCTCGCTCAAGCCGGTCTTCGAGACCGCCGATGACAGCGAAGTGGAAGGCGCAAGGCGCACCTACCGCGTCAAGCGCGGCGACAACCTGGCCCAGATCGCCAAGGCCAACAACGTCGAGACCAAGGACCTGCAACGCTGGAACAAGCTCAGCGGCAACAAGCTCAAGGTTGGGCAGACCCTGGTGATGCAGGACGTCAAGGCCACCAAGGCCGGCGGCAAGCGCATCAACACCGTCGTGGCCGCCAAGGGCAAGGAACAAAAGAAGCAGACCCAATACAAGGTCAAGCAGGGTGACTCGCTGTATGTCGTCGCCAAGCGCTTCAACGTCGAAATGCAGCACCTCAAACGCTGGAATCCCAGCATGGGCAAGGCACTCAAGCCTGGGCAGATGCTGACGGTCTATTCCCCTCACTGACACCGGGGTTCTTGTAGCAAGGGGCTTGTTGTGGCGAGGGGATTTATCCCCGCTGGGCTGCGAAGCAGCCCCCTGGATCTATCTGATACACCGGGTTGTCAGGTTTTAGGGGCGCTTCGCGCCCCAGCGGGGCGGTGCGACGTTTCGCTAAATCCCCTCGCCACAACTGCCTTCTGCCCAGTAGGTATCACTGCCTACAGAAGCCCCACCGCCTTTTTCCTGCCGATACAAGCTGTTACTGTACAGCCCATAACAGCCCAAGCCGCCTGGATCGGATCCCAGACTTGATACGTCCCCTCCTCCTGCTCCTGATCAGCCTGGCCTTGAGCTCCCCCGCCGGCGCCACCATCAGCGAAAGCCATGGCTATGCGCAGTTCGGCACGCTCAAGTACCCGGCCAGGTTCACCCACTTCGACTGGGTCAACCCGCAAGCGCCCAAGGGCGGCACCTTGCGGATCATGGCGTTCGGCACCTTCGACACCCTCAATCCCTACACCTTCAAGGGCAGCAGCCCGGTTTCCACGCCGAACTTCCTGCAATACGGCATCAACGAGCTGAACGAACCGTTGATGGTCGGCACCGGCCAGTACGCGCCATCCGGTGACGAACCGACGTCAAGCTACGGCCTGATCGCCCAATCCGTGGAGTACAGCGAGGACCGCAGTTGGGTGGTGTTCAACCTGCGGCCCGAGGCGCGCTTTCACGACGGTGTGCCGATCACCGCCTATGACGTGGCGTTCTCCTACCGGACGCTGCTCAAGGACGGCCATCCGCAATACCGGACCAATCTCCAGGAAGTGCTGCGAGTCGACGTCCTCAGCCCACTGAAAATCCGTTTTGTGTTCAAGCGCTCGGGCAATCCGCTGCTGATCCTGCGCCTGGGCGAACTGCCGGTGTTGCCGCAGCACTACTGGAAAGACCGCGATTTCAAGGCCACCACCTTCGATCCGCCCCTGGGCAGTGGCCCTTACCGCATCACCAAAGTGCAGCCAGGCCGCCAGTTGGTGTTCGAGCGGGTCAAGGATTACTGGGGCAAGGATCTACCGGTCAATCGCGGCAAGTACAATTTCGATCGAATGGAAGTCGAGTTCTACCGCGACAGCGACGTCGCCTTCGAAGCCTTCAAGGCCGGCGAATTCGACATCTACATCGAGCACCAGGCCAAGAACTGGGCCAACGGCTACAACTTCCCGGCGGTGGACCGTGGCGAGGTGATCAAGGCGCAGATTCCCCATCAGATTCCGACCCAGACCCAAGGCCTGTTCATGAACACCCGGCGCAACACCTTCGCCGAGGTCAAGGTGCGCGAAGCGCTGGGGCTGATGTTCGATTTCGAGTGGACCAACCGCACCCTGTTCAGTGGCGCCTACAAGCGTACCCTCAGCTACTACCCCAACAGCGAGTTCTCCGCCACCGGCCTGCCCGTGGGCCACGAATGGCTGCTGCTCAAGCCGTATCGCGAACAGCTGCCGCTGCGTTTGCTGACCGAACCGTTCAGCCTGCCCCAGACGGACGGACGCGGTATTCCCCGGGAAACCTTGCGCAAGGCCCTCGGCCTGCTGAAGGAGGCCGGATGGACCCTCGACGGCCAACGCCTGCTGAACGCCGACGGCCAGCCCCTGCGCTTCGAGATCCTGCTGGTGAACCCGAACCTGGAGCGCATCCTGCAACCCTACGTCGAGAACCTCGCCAGCGTCGGCATCCAGGCCCGGCTGCGCACGGTGGATCGGGCCCAGTACAAGCAGCGCCTGGACCAGTTCGATTTCGACATGATCCTGCTGACCCTGAACCAGACGCTCAGCCCGGGCCTCGAGCAGTGGCAGTATTTTCACTCCAGCCAGGTCGGGATCAAGGGCAGCAAGAACTATGCGGGCATCGCCAACCCCGTCGTCGATCACCTGCTGGAAAAGCTTCTCGCCGCCCAGACCCGCGATGAACAAGTCGCGGCGGGCAAGGCCCTGGATCGCGTGCTGCTCTGGCAGCATTACTGCATTCCCAACTGGTATATCAATTATCATCGCCTGGCGTACCGCAACCGGTTCGCCTTCGTCACCACGCCGCCCTATACCTTGGGCTTGAGCGCCTGGTGGCTGAAATCTTCGGAGAAAGATCAATGAAGCCTTTACGCGCCCTGCTCCTGCAGGCCAGCAGCCTGCTATTCGCCGGGTTGGCCTGTGCCGCGCCGCAGCACGCCGTGACCTTGTACAACGAGCCTCCCAAGTACCCGGCCAACTTCAAGCATTTCGACTACGTCAACCCGGACGCACCCAAGGGCGGCGTGTTCCGCCAGGGCGGCTTTGGCGGCTTCGACAGCCTCAATCCGTTCATCAGCAAAGGCGTGCCGGCCGATGACATCGGCCTGATCTACGACACCCTGGCCAAGCAGGGCCTGGACGAACCCTTCACTGAATATGGCCTGGTCGCCGAAAAAATCGAGAAAGCCCCGGATAACGCTTGGGTACGTTTCTACCTGCGCCCCGAAGCCCGCTTCAACGACGGCCATCCGATGCGCGCCGAAGACGTGGTGTTCAGCTTCCAGACGTTGACCAAGGACGGCGCGCCGATGTTCCGTGGCTATTACAACGACGTCGCCGAAGTCATCGCCGAAGACCCACTCAAGGTGCTGTTCAAGTTCAAGCACACCAACAACCGGGAATTGCCGTTGATCCTCGGCCAATTGCCGGTATTGCCCAAGCATTGGTGGGCCAGCCGCGACTTCAGCAAGGGCAACCTGGAAATCCCCCTGGGCAGCGGCCCGTACAAGGTCGCCGAAGTGAAGGCCGGACGCTCGATCCGCTACGAGCGGGTCAAGGATTACTGGGGCAAGGACTTGCCGGTCAATCGCGGCTTCTACAATTTCGATGTGCTGGTCACCGACTACTACCGCGACAACACCGTGGCAGTCGAGGCGTTGAAAGCCGGGCAGTTCGATTACTGGCTGGAAATGACTGCCAAGAACTGGGCCAACGCCTACAACATCCCGGCCGTGACCGAAGGCCGGCTGATCAAGGAACAGATCCCCAACGGCAATCCTACCGGCATGCAGGGTTTTATTTACAACCTGCGCCGGCCGGTCTTCCAGGACATACGAGTGCGCAAGGCCCTGAGCCTGCTGTTTGACTTCGAATGGACCAACAAGCAACTGTTCAACGGTGCCTACGCCCGCACCCGCAGTTATTTCGAAAATTCTGAGATGGCCGCCACCGGCCTGCCTGGCGAAGATGAACTGAAGATTCTCGAACCCCTGCGCGGCAAGATTCCCGAGCAGGTGTTCACTGAAGCCTTCCAGGCTCCGATCTGCGACGGCAGCGGTATGATCCGCGACCAACAGCGCAAGGCCTATCAACTGCTGCAAGAAGCCGGCTGGCGCATCGTCGACGACAAGATGGTCGATGCCCAAGGCAAACCGGTGGTGCTCGAATTTTTGCTGGCTCAAACCGACTTCGAGCGGGTCTTGCTGCCGTTCAAGCGCAACCTGAGTGACTTGGGCATCGAACTGGTGATCCGCCGCGTCGATGTATCCCAGTACATCAACCGTGTACGCTCCCGGGATTTCGACCTGGTGGTGGGCAGCTTTCCGCAATCCAGTTCGCCGGGTAATGAACAGCGCGAATTCTGGATGTCTGCCGCGGCCGACAAGCCAGGCAGCCGCAACACCATGGGCCTGAAAGACCCAGCCGTCGACCAATTGGTGGAACAGTTGATCAACGCCGACTCGCGCAAGAGCCTGGTGGCAAACGCCCGGGCACTCGACCGGGTGCTGCAGTGGGGCTACTACGTGATTCCCAACTGGCACATCAAGACGTGGCGCGTCGCCTACTGGAACCACATTGGTCATCCGAAAATCACGCCGACCTACGACATCGGCACGACCACCTGGTGGGTCAAGCCGGAGGTCAAGCCGGCCGATGAAGTAGAGAAGCAGGTCATCGAGCAGCAAATCGCCGCCCCTGCGAGCGTGGAGTAACGAAATGCTGGCTTACATTTTTCGGCGACTGTTGCTGATCATCCCGACCCTGTTCGGCATTCTGTTGATCAACTTCGTGATCATCCAGGCCGCGCCTGGCGGGCCGGTCGAGCAGATGATCGCCAAGCTCGAAGGCTTCGAAGGCGCCACCAGCCGAATCGCTGGCGGCAGCGCCGAAGTGTCGGTGGCCGGTTCCTCCTACCGTGGCGCCCAGGGCCTGGATCCGGCGCTGGTCAAGGAAATCGAACGTATGTACGGCTTCGACAAGTCGGCCCCCGAACGCCTGTGGATCATGATCAAGAATTACGCCCACCTGGATTTCGGCGACAGTTTCTTCCGCGACGCCAAAGTCATCGACCTGATCAAGGAAAAGATGCCGGTGTCCATCTCCCTCGGGCTGTGGAGCACGCTGATCATGTACCTGGTGTCGATTCCGCTGGGGATCGCCAAGGCGACGCGCCACGGCAGTCATTTTGATGTGTGGACCAGCTCGGCGATCATTGTCGGCTACGCCATCCCATCGTTCCTGTTCGCCATCCTGCTGATCGTGGTGTTTGCCGGGGGAAGCTATTTCGACTGGTTTCCCCTGCGAGGACTGACCTCCAACAATTTCGACGAGCTGACCCTCGGCGGCAAGATCCTCGACTATTTCTGGCACCTGGCGCTGCCGGTGACAGCCCTGGTGATCGGTAACTTCGCGACCATGACCTTGCTGACCAAGAACAGCTTCCTCGACGAAATCAACAAACAGTACGTGGTCACCGCCAAGGCCAAGGGCTTGACGCGCAACCGCGTGCTGTACGGCCATGTGTTTCGCAACGCAATGCTGCTGGTGATCGCCGGGTTCCCCTCGGCGTTCATCGGGATTTTCTTTACCGGCTCGCTGCTGGTGGAAGTGATCTTCTCCCTCGACGGCCTCGGCCTGATGAGTTTCGAAGCGGCCATCAACCGCGACTACCCGGTGGTGTTCGGCACCCTGTTCATCTTCACCCTGCTGGGGCTGGTGGTGAAGCTGGTCGGCGACCTGACCTACACCCTTGTCGATCCCCGCATCGACTTCGAAAGCCGGGAGCATTGAGATGAACCTGTCCCCCCTCAATCGCCGCCGTTTCGAACTGTTCAAGGCCAACAAGCGTGGCTGGTGGTCGCTGTGGCTGTTCCTGATCCTGTTCGGGCTGAGCCTGGGCGCCGAGTTGATCGCCAACGACAAGCCGCTGGTGGTGCATTACGACGGCGGCTGGTACTTCCCGGCCCTCAAGCGCTACCCCGAGACCACCTTCGGCGGTGAGTTCCCGCTGGAGGCCAACTACAAGAGCCCGTACATTCGTGAGTTGCTCGCTGCCAAGGATGCCTGGGTGGTGTGGGCGCCGATTCCGTTCAGCTACCAGAGCATCAACTACGACTTGAAAGTCCCGGCCCCGGCGCCGCCCTCCTCGGTGAACTGGCTCGGCACCGACGACCAGGGCCGCGATGTGCTGGCGCGAGTCATCTATGGCTTTCGTATCTCGGTGCTGTTCGCGCTGACGTTGACGATACTCAGCTCGATCATCGGCGTGATCGCCGGAGCCCTGCAGGGGTTCTATGGCGGCTGGGTGGACCTGGCCGGCCAGCGTTTCCTGGAGATCTGGTCCGGGTTGCCGGTGCTGTACCTGCTGATCATCCTCGCCAGTTTCGTCCAGCCCAATTTCTGGTGGCTGCTGGGCATCATGCTGCTGTTTTCCTGGATGAGCCTGGTGGACGTGGTCCGCGCCGAGTTCCTGCGCGGGCGCAACCTGGAATACGTGCGCGCCGCACGGGCGCTGGGCATGCAGAACGGTGCGATCATGTTCCGCCACATTCTGCCCAACGCCATGGTCTCGACCATGACGTTCATGCCGTTCATCCTCACCGGCGCCATCGGCACCCTCACCGCCCTGGATTTCCTCGGTTTCGGCCTGCCGGCGGGCGCGCCCTCCCTGGGCGAGCTGGTAGCCCAGGGCAAGTCCAACCTCCAGGCGCCGTGGCTGGGCATCAGCGCGTTTGCCGTGCTGGCGGTCATGCTGAGCCTGCTGGTGTTCATCGGCGAGTCCGCTCGCGATGCCTTCGATCCGAGGAAGTGATATGAACCAGGACAATCTGATCGAAGTGCGCGACCTGGCGGTGGAATTCATCGTCGGCGAACGCCGCCAGCGGGTGGTCGAGGGCGTCAGCTTCGACATCAAGCGCGGCGAAACCCTGGCCCTGGTGGGCGAAAGCGGCTCCGGCAAGTCCGTGACGGCCCACTCGATCCTGCGTCTGCTGCCCTATCCGCTGGCCCATCATCCCACCGGAACCATCCAGTACGCCGGCCAGAACATGCTGGGCCTGAAGGAAAAAACCATCCGCCACATCCGCGGCAACCGGATCGCGATGATTTTCCAGGAACCGATGACCTCCCTTAATCCGCTGCATTCCATTGAAAAACAGATCAATGAGGTGCTCGGCATCCACAAGGGCCTGACCGGCAAAGTCGCCACTCGGCGGACGCTGGAGCTGTTGGAGCTGGTCGGGATTCCCGAACCTCACAAGCGCCTCAAGGCCCTGCCCCATGAGCTGTCCGGTGGCCAGCGGCAACGGGTGATGATCGCCATGGCCCTGGCCAACGAGCCGGAACTGTTGATCGCCGACGAACCGACCACGGCACTGGACGTCACCGTGCAGCTGAAAATCCTCGACCTGCTCAAGGATTTGCAGGCGCGGCTGGGCATGTCGCTGCTGCTGATCAGCCACGATTTGAACCTGGTGCGAAGAATTGCGCATCGGGTATGTGTCATGCAGCGCGGTTGCATCGTCGAACAGGCATCGTGCGTAGAGTTGTTCCGCGCGCCGCAACATCCGTACACTCGGGAATTGCTGGCCGCCGAGCCCAGCGGCAACCCGGCAGACAACATCGTCGGCCCGCCGCTGTTGCAGGTCGAGGACTTGAAAGTCTGGTTTCCGATCAAGAAAGGCCTGTTCAAGCGCACGGTCGATTACATCAAGGCCGTGGACGGCATCCGCTTCAACCTGCCCCAGGGCCAGACCCTGGGCATCGTTGGCGAAAGCGGTTCCGGCAAGTCCACCTTGGGCCTGGCGATCCTGCGGTTGATCGGCAGCCAGGGTGGGATCCGCTTCGAAGGCAAGGATCTGGACAGCCTGACGCAACAGCAGGTCCGGCCGCTGCGCCGGGAAATGCAAGTGGTGTTCCAGGACCCGTTCGGCAGCCTGAGCCCACGGATGTGTGTGAGCCAGATCGTCGGCGAAGGGTTGCGGATCCATAAGATCGGCACCCCGGCCGAACAGGAACAAGCGATAATCGCGGTATTGAAGGAGGTAGGCCTGGACCCGGAAACCCGGAACCGCTACCCCCATGAATTTTCCGGAGGGCAACGGCAGCGTATCGCCATTGCCCGGGCCCTGGTGCTCAAGCCGGCGTTGATTCTATTGGATGAACCGACGTCGGCCCTGGACCGTACCGTGCAACGCCAAGTGGTGGAGCTGTTGCGGTCGCTGCAAACCAAGTACAACCTGACGTACCTGTTTATCAGCCATGACCTGGCTGTCGTCAAAGCGCTGAGCCACCAGCTGATGGTGGTCAAGCATGGCCAAGTGGTCGAACAAGGTGATGCGCGCAGCATATTCGCCGCGCCGCAACACCCCTATACACAGCAGTTGCTGGAGGCCGCCTTCCTGGCCCCAACAACTGCCGAATAACCTGAAAGAGGAGCAACACATGGGTTTTCTCGCCGGTAAGCGCGTACTGATCGTCGGTGTCGCCAGCAAGCTGTCCATCGCATCCGGCATCGCCGCCGCCATGCATCGCGAGGGCGCTGAGCTTGCCTTCACTTATCAGAACGACAAACTCAAGGGTCGTGTCGAAGAGTTCGCGCAAGGCTGGGGTTCGAGCCCTGAGCTGTGCTTCCCGTGCGACGTGGCCAGCGATGAAGAAATCGCCAAGGTCTTCGAAGAACTGAGCAAGAAGTGGGACGGCCTGGACTGCATCGTGCACTCCGTGGGCTTCGCCCCGGGCGACCAGTTGGACGGCGACTTCACCGAAGCTACCACCCGTGAAGGTTTCCGCATTGCCCACGACATCAGCGCCTACAGCTTCGTGGCCCTGGCCAAGGCCGGTCGCGAAATGATGAAAGGCCGCAACGGCAGCCTGCTGACCCTGTCGTACCTGGGCGCCGAGCGCACCATGCCGAACTACAACGTCATGGGCATGGCCAAGGCTTCCCTGGAAGCCGGCGTTCGCTACCTGGCCGGCTCCCTGGGCCCGGATGGCACCCGCGTAAACTGCGTATCGGCTGGCCCGATCCGCACCCTCGCCGCCTCCGGCATCAAGAACTTCCGCAAGATGCTGGCCGCCAACGAAGCGCAAACCCCGCTGCGTCGCAACGTCACCATCGAAGAAGTCGGCAACGCCGGCGCCTTCCTGTGCTCGGACCTCGCGTCGGGCATCAGCGGTGAAATCATGTACGTGGACGGCGGCTTCAACACCACCGCCATGGGTAATATCGAAGAGTAATCTTCACGCTTCAACAAAAACGCCGCTTGCCCTGGAAAGGATAAGCGGCGTTTTTTATTTTGCCTTGTGTGGAATGGCTAACAACACCCCGACGAAAGAGAGTAGAAACAACAACGCCGCCAGTACTCCCGAAATGCTGTCATACATATAGGCCACTGAAACCAACATCCCTAGAAGTGACGTTAAAACAAACGGAGCATTGGAAAATACATACAGACCTATATGCAGCCTGAACGAGCCGTGCTTGAGAAGCTTACGCGCAATACTACCTAATCCCGTCAGAGCCACTGATGTCACGGCCAGTATGATCAATACGACCAAATAGATCGAAACAGGGGGGCAACCCATAGGTGTCATTGAGATCTCCACGATTCTCCACCACACCGTCTGACGGAAAGAAAAACAGCATTGCACAGGCTGCCAGAATGCTAATAACAGCCGCTACCAACCTCTTCTCTCTGCGAATCATAGTGGGTTACCTTGAAAAATTGATGGGGAGCTCACCCGTAATCCGTATCTCATAATCCTGTGCTCGGGCCACGCGTCCCACTTGACGCAGCGCGCTGGTCGCGCCCTCGTCAAATATCGCACGATGGTTGCTGGCATTGGCGTCATAGCGATCCGAAAAAGCCTTGGCGGTACCGGCAAATTTCAGGCTACCCGATGTATTGCGGATTACCTCACCGGTAATTTGAAGCGTGATATTTCCAAGATATATTCTCGCGATGTTCGAGTCCTGAGCCGTGGAGTAGGGAACCCTTAGATTAACGGTGGTTACGCCAATTCCAGCCGTGTTGATAATCGCCATCAAGTCAGGAATTTTGTTCGGCGCTGGGCTGATCCCAGTTCTGTCGAGTCGAACGCTGACAGGTTTGCCCTTCCCCAGCAGCCAATGACCGATAGCCCTGAAAGGTGTAAAAACACCTCCAGAAAATTCCTGCTCGACTGCCAGTTGTTCAGTATTTTTCAAATAGGCGTAACGCTGCGGTTGTGACTCAGCATTACGGGATGCAAAACCCATCTTGCATATTCCCCGTGCCCATCGTGCGGTACATATTTATAGCGTTGCACCTATTATCAAATTGGCACGTTGCGCAAAACTCGCCGTCCTACGTTGCGGTCTTTGAAATGAGTCAAGATTTCCGTTGCAAATGCCCCCTTGGATTTAGCGCCTATAATTGATCTTCAGGTTGCAGAAAAACGCCGCTTGCCCAGGAAAGGACAAGCGGCGTTTTTTTGCCCTGCACAATACTTGTGGGAGCGGGCTTGCTCGCGATTGCGGCGGATCAGCCAATGGTGATGAGCGCCAACTGACCCACCGCTTTCGCGAGCAAGCTCGCTCCCACAGGGTACTGTGGCCAGGGCTATCGGCGCTGTGCCTGCTTCTGCCGGTACATCGCCGCATCCGCCTCCGCCAGCAGGCTGTCGATCGATGCATGCCGCTCGGGGTCGTATTCGATCTGGCCAACGCTGAAACCGATGTCGTAGCCGCGCTTCAAAGTCGCGTTGCGCTCGTCGAGAATTTCCCCGAGCCGCGCCATGATCGCAGTCGTCTCGACATGGGAGGAGCCAGTAAGCAACGCCACGAACTCATCACCGCCCAGACGGCCGATCACGTCACTTTCGCGGAAGGCGATACGCAGCACATCGGCAAAGGTCTTCAGCGCGCAGTCGCCCTCGGCATGCCCGAAGCGGTCGTTGATGGGCTTGAAGTCATTGAGATCGAAAAACAGCAGCGTGGCCGGTCGTGAAAGCCGATCGCATACGTTCAGCGCATGCTGGGCCAACGTCTTGAAGCCGCGCCGATTCGACAACAGCGTCAGTTCATCCATGCTGGCCATCTGCACGGCGATCAATTCCTGCTCGGCCATGCTCGCCAGATCCCGCAGCAGCTCGCGCTCTTCGTCATTGAGCTTGCGCGGCTTGGTGTCCAGCAGGCACAAGGTGCCCATCTTGCTGCCATCGCCCAGGCCCAACGGGTGTCCGGCATAAAAGCGGATGCCGGGCTGGTCGGTAACCAGCGGGTTGTCATGAAACCGCTCATCCTGCTCCGCGTCGCAAATCTCCAGGAGCTCGTCTTGCAGAATGGCGTGCCCGCAGAAGGATATCTCTCTCGGGGTTTCACTGGCATCCAGGCCGGCGCTGGACTTGAACCATTGCCGGTTAGCATCCACCAGTGAAACCAGGGCAAAAGGCACGTTGAACAGGCGTCGGGCGAGACGGGTGAGGCGGTCAAACCGCTCCTCGGGGGCGGTATCGAGCAACTTCAGCGATTGCAGGTTTTTCAGCCGGACGGCTTCGTTGTCAGGTTTGCCGGGCGCAAGCATCGGAAACTCCGTTGGCGAGAGTCCTTGCATTCTAGTCCAGGCCCGTGCCGAACTCGAACGGGCATTTTGCGGCACAGGCGAATACACTCAAGCAGCCAAAAAAAAACAGGACACACATCGATGAAGCCCGCCAACCACGACGCCGCCCCACGCTTCTGGCGCGACGCGGCGCTGCCCTTTATCGAAGCCCGATCCATCGCCGATGGCCGCAAGGTCTGTTATTCGCGCCACGCCCACGACCATTTTTCCATTGGCGCGATCACGGGCGGACGCAGTACCTATCTGCACGAACAGTCGCGCTTCCAGGTCCAGAGCGGCACGGTAGTGCTGATGAACCCGGGCGATGTCCACGCCTGCAACCCGATCAACGATCAACCCTGGTCCTACGTGATGCTGTATGTCGACACGCAGTGGCTGCGGGACCTGCAACGGCGGATCGGCTTTGATCCGACGTTGGACTTCCAGGCATTCGACACGACGCACAGCCGGGACGTCGTGCTCTATTCCGGCCTGTGCGCGCTTTACGAAGTATTGGTGGACGAGCAGATCGATGCCGATGACAAGACAGGCGCCGCCATGGCGTTTTTCACTGACCTGCAGCATCGGCTCAACCCGGCGGGACGCCCGGATCGGGGCAGTCATCCGGCGCTGATGCGGGCCGCGCAGTTCATTCATGATCATTGCACCGAAGCCCTCAAGCTTGAAGACATCTGCGCTTTCGCCCAGCTCTCCCCGTCCTATCTGAGCCGAGCGTTCAAACGTCACTACGGCATGACGCCCCATGCCTTCCTGATC
Organism: Pseudomonas alvandae; assembly: GCF_019141525.1. Taxonomy (GTDB): domain Bacteria; phylum Pseudomonadota; class Gammaproteobacteria; order Pseudomonadales; family Pseudomonadaceae; genus Aquipseudomonas; species Aquipseudomonas alvandae. Next base: position 2,745,701 of record NZ_CP077080.1, on the reverse strand, counting down.
AACCGGCGAATCCAGTTCGCCCGACGCCAATTGCGCGAGGGCAAGTTGATCGCCGACGTGGCGCTGGAGAGTGGGTTTGCCGACCAGGCGCATTTCCAGCGCGCCTTCAAGCAACACCTGGCGGCGACGCCCGGGCAGTATCGCGGCTGATGCCTGCGGTAGGAATCGTGGCGAGGGGATTTATCCCCGCTGGGCTGCGCAGCAGCCCCTATGAAGCTGTGGTTAGTCCAATAGAAACCGGAATCAGCTTTTCAAAGGGATGCTGCGCATCCCAGCGGGGATAAATCCCCTCGCCACAACAGCGTTTCAACCGCAAGGATGGGTCGCTCAAGGCAACACCAGATACACCGCACTCGCCACCAGCAACGCCGCCATCGCCCGATTGAACAGGCGCATGGTCGCCGGATTCCCCAGCCAGGCACGTAGGAAGCTGCCGGCGTACGCCCAGCAGCCCACGGACAGGTAACAGATCACCAGGTAAATCGCCGCGAACTGCCACACCAGCGATGCCTTGCCATCGGCCACAAAAGCGCCCATCCCCGCGACGCAGGCCAGCCAGGCCTTGGGGTTGAGCCACTGCATCAGCGCGCCATGGAACATCGACGGCGCGCGCCCCTCGTCCCGGTCCCCCAGCGCGCCGTCGTCCATCGCCAGTTTCCAGGCCATGTACAACAGGAACGCCACACCCGCCAGTTGCACCACTCGCGTGAGGCCCGGCCAGCGCTGCAATACTTCGTGCAACCCCAACCCCATCAACACCAGCAGCAGGACAAACCCCAGGGTCGCACCAGCGACATGACGCAAGGTAGCGCGAAACCCATAGCGGGCCCCGGCGCTGAGGGCCACGATATTGACCGGCCCCGGGGTAATGGAAGCCACCAGCGCGAAGGTTGCCATGGAAAATATCAAGCTCATCACATAATCTTCTTCAGTTCAGGAAAGAGGCCCCAAAGGTAAACGGGCCTGCTCCGGGGGTATTGAAGAAAACTGCCTTGTCATCGAGCGCCACCGCTCATTTTTTTACGCAAACTTTACGCGGTAGGCGATTCACCAAAATCGATACTGTGCGGCTCATTGGATCAGGCGTTTCTCATGTCAATTGCGGTTCTGCGTCTCATCGGTTTCATCCTTGGTATTTTCCTGATCACCCTCGCGATCAGCATGGCGATTCCGCTGTTCACGCTGATGTTCTACGACCGCAACGATGATTTGTCGGCGTTTCTCTGGTCGAGCCTGATCACCTTCGTCTGCGGCATCGCACTGGTCGCCCGTGGCCGTCCGGAACACGCCCAGATGCGCCCCCGGGAAATGTACCTGCTGACCACCGCGAGTTGGATGTTCGTCTGCGCGTTCGCCGCCCTGCCCATGGTGTTCATCCAGCACATCAGCTACACCGATGCCTTCTTCGAGACCATGTCGGGCATCACCACCACGGGCTCGACCATCCTGACCGGGCTGGATACAGCGTCTCCGGGCCTGTTGATCTGGCGCTCGATGTTGCACTGGCTCGGCGGGATCGGCTTTATCGGCATGGCCGTGGCGGTCCTGCCGTTGCTGCGGGTCGGCGGCATGCGGCTGTTCCAGACCGAATCATCGGACTGGTCGGAGAAAGTCACGCCGCGTTCCCACGTCGCAGCCAACTACATCCTGTGGATCTATGTCGGCTTGACCGCCCTCTCGACCCTGGCGCTGTGGCTGGCTGGCATGACGCCCTTCGAAGCGATCAACCATGCGATGTCGCTGATTTCCACCGGCGGCTTCTCCACCTCCGATGCATCACTTGCACACTGGCCGCAACCGGCGGTTCATTGGGTGTCGGTGGTCGTCATGATGGCCGGATCGCTGCCCTTCACGCTGTACGTAGCGACGCTGCGAGGCCACCGGCGCGCCTTGCTCAAGGACCAGCAAGTCAGGGGCTTCATCGGGTTCCTGGTGGTCACCTGGCTCCTGGTCGGTACCTGGCTGAGCCTGAACAGCGATTACGGGTGGTGGGACGCGGTCCGCATCGTGGCGGTCAACGTCACGTCTGTCGTCACCACCACGGGCGTGGCCTTGGGTGACTACACGCTGTGGGGCAGTTTCGCCCTGTTGCTGTTCTTTTACCTGACCTTCGTCGGCGGTTGTTCAGGGTCTACGGCCGGGGGCCTGAAGATTTTTCGCTTTCAGGTCGCCAAGGTCCTGCTGATGGGCAGCTTGAAGCAACTGATCCACCCCCGGGCGGTGATCCAGAAGAAATACAACAACCACCCCATCGACGAGGAAATCGTTCGCTCGCTGCTGACCTTCTCGTTCTTCTTCACCATCACGATCGGCGCCATTGCCCTGGGCCTCGCGCTGATCGGCCTGGACTGGACGACCGCCTTGACCGGCGCAGCCACTGCCGTGTGCAATGTGGGCCCGGGCTTGGGCAATATCATCGGCCCGGCCGGCAATTTTTCGACCTTGCCCGATTCGGCAAAATGGCTGCTGACCATCGGCATGCTCCTGGGGCGATTGGAAATCCTGACGGTGCTGGTGCTGTTCACGCCGGTGTTCTGGAAATACTGACCCTTCGCCACGGCCGATTGGCAGACGAAAAAAAGCCGCGATACCTGCAAACAGGCATCGCGGCTTCCTTCAAGCAATCAGCGGTCGTTCTTTATCGAAGAGCGGGTCGCGTTGGTCAGGCCCTTGGTGTTGTGAGTGCCTGGCGTGGCAGTGGAAATTGCCGACGCCTTGGTCAGGCCGCGCGCATCACGATCCTTGGCAATGGCTGAGGTCACGGAAGACTTGCTGGCACGATCGGTGCGGGTGGTACCGGTGTGCTTGCCGCTCAGGCCATGATCGCGGGTGCGGGTGCCGGTGTGGTCGCTGGCCAGTCCCTTGCCATGACCGCTGGAATCGCCCGACTTGTCATGGCCCTGGCCACCGCCAATGCCGCCCCCCATGCCACCACCGTGGCCGCCGCCATTGCCGCCACCGTTTCCGCCGCCGTTACCACCCCCGCCCCCATTGCCACCGCCTGCGGCATAGCTCGAGCCGATTGGCGACAGGTCGGCAGGCAACAATGCCGAGGCACCGAACGCCAAGGCACAGACAGCGACGGCAATCAGGGTTTTCTTATGTTTGGACATGATGTCTCCGAAAGACAAAAACAGCGGGTGAACCTCTAAGACTCAAAGGTTCAATTTTTGTTCGTGAGCGTCCGACCAAATGACAGGAAAATTCCCTGTCGATTTTTCGGTGGAGTCGTCCCGGACGCGGTTCTATGCTCTGCCACATGAACCTACATGACTCGCTGCTCCCGCCCCACGCCGAGATGGTCCGCGCCATGCTCGAACGAGACACCGCCTATGAGGGGGTGTTTTTCACTGCGGTCAAGACCACCGGCATCTTCTGTCGCCCCAGTTGCACGGCGCGCAAGCCGAAACCGGAGAACGTGGAATTCTTTGCCCACGCCGACGAAGCCATGTCCGCCGGTTATCGAGCCTGCCTGCGCTGCAAGCCGCTGGACGCCGCGGCCATTGCGCCGCACTGGATCCAGGCGCTGCTCAAGGCCGTGGACGCCGAACCCGACCTGCGCTGGACCGACGCCCTACTACTGGAACAAGGCATCGAACCGCTGACATTGCGCCGCTGGTTCAAGCAGCATTTCGGCATGACGTTTCACGCCTACCTGCGCACCCGACGCCTGGGCATTGCCTTGGGCGGCATCAAGGACGGCGCTTCGATCGACAACGCAGCGTTCGATTCCGGCTATGAATCCCTGAGCGGTTTTCGTGATGCCTTCGTGAAATCCTTCCATATCACGCCCGGCCGGGCCGGCCTGAGTGAACCCTTGTTGTTCACTCGCCTGACCACGCCGCTGGGACCAATGCTGGCAATGGCCGAGCGCCGAGGCCTGGTGCTGTTGGAATTCCTCGACCGCCCGGCCCTGACCAAGGAGCTGGAGGAATTGCAGCAACGCTACGGCTACACGGTCGCACCGGGGCACAACGCTCATCTGCAACAGATCGAAACCGAACTGGCGGAGTATTTCGCCGGCAAACTCACGGTGTTCAACGTCCCGCTGCACATGCCCGGCAGTGCGTTCGCGGTCCGGGTCTGGGCCGAACTGCAGACAATCCCCTACGGTGAAACCCGCAGCTACGGCGCCGTCGCCTCCGCCCTGGGCAGCCCTGGCGCCAGCCGCGCCGTGGGCCTGGCCAACGGGCAGAATCGCCTGGCCATCGTCATCCCCTGCCACCGGGTGATTGGTGCCGATGGCTCGCTGACCGGCTACGGTGGCGGCCAGCCACGCAAGGCTTTTCTGTTGCGGCTGGAAAAAGCCAAGGTGCAGGTTTCACTGCCGCTGGCGTTTTGAACGTTCGGGAGGACCATCACCGGATGCCTGCGCCCTACCACGACGCCAGTGTCTTCCTGGCGAATCTCGACGAAGACTGGCGACGGCACGTCGAGGCGATTGGCCCTTGCCTGCTGCTGCCCAAGCCGGCCCGTGATCCCTATGAAGCCCTGGTCAGGGCGATCGCCTACCAGCAACTGCATGCCAAGGCAGGCGATGCGATCCTCGGTCGCCTCCGGGCGTTGTTCCCGGCGCAGGCGTTTCCCCGCCCCGAGCAGATCCTGGCGACAGACGTGGCGCAACTGCGCGGTTGCGGATTTTCCGCCAGCAAGATCACAACCCTCCAAGGCATCGCCCAGGCGACACTGGACGGCATCGTTCCCGATTACGCCACGGCGCGAGACATGGACGACGAAGCGCTGATCGAACGCCTGGTCAGCTTGCGCGGCGTCGGGCGTTGGACCGTGGAGATGCTCTTGATCTATAGCCTGGAGCGGCCCGATGTGCTGCCGGCGGATGACTTTGGGGTTCGCGAGGGGTATCGGCGGCTCAAGGGACTGGAGGCTCAGCCAAACCGCCGACAGATGATCGCTATCGGCCAGGCCTGGAGCCCTTATCGTACGGTGGCAGCGTGGTATTTGTGGCGGGTGCCGAAGTGATGCTGGCTGTACCGGCCTCTTCGCGAGCAAGCTCGCTCCCACAGGGGATTTTCTGTGTAGATACAATGTGTGGACACTGAAGATCCCCTGTGGGAGCGAGCTTGCTCGCGAAGGCGTCCGCACATTCAACATAAATCCAACCGGCAAAAAACGCCGACCGTCTAGGCTGTACTGAACCATTTCCAATCCACTGGAGGTTCCCATGCACCTCGAAGGATCTTGCCACTGCGGCGCCGTGTCATTCAGCCTGGACAGCCGCCATCCCTACCCTTATCAGCGCTGCTATTGCTCGATCTGCCGCAAGACCCAGGGCGGCGGCGGTTTTGCGATCAACCTGGGGGGCGACGCGAAGAGCCTGAAGGTGCAAGGCCGCAAGCACATCACGGTCTATCACGCGCGACTGAAGGATGAAGGCGATAAACGCGCCCACCGCAGCAGCGCCGAACGACACTTCTGCTCGTTATGCGGCTCGGGGCTGTGGCTGTTCAGCCCGGAATGGCCGGAGCTGATTCATCCATTTGCCTCGGCCATCGACACGCCGTTGCCGATCCCGCCGGAACACACCCACCTGATGCTGGGCTCCAAGGCCCCGTGGGTCGAGGTCGAGGCGCATCCGGGCGACCAGCAGTTCGAGGTATACCCCGAAGAGTCGATTGCCCAATGGCATGAGCGGTTGGGTTTGGGCCGCTAGGCCGGCACCCCACTGTGGAACCGGAACTCCACATCCGGCGACTCGATCAGCTCCCGCTCGGCGGCGCGCACCTTGTCGATCACCTGGGCGATGTCCTTGGCGTCGCCGTACTGATAGGCCAGCTTCAAGTAACCCTGGAAATGCCGGGCCTCGCTTTTCAACAGGCCGAAGTAGAACTTACCGAGCTCCTCGTCCAGATGCGGTACCAAGGCCTCGAAACGCTCGCAGCTGCGGGCTTCGATAAAGGCGCCAACCACCAGGATTTCCACCAGTTTCACCGGCTCATGGCTGCGCACCACTTTGCGCAGGCCCGAGGCGTAGCGCCCGGCGGAAAGCTGGCGCAGGCCGACCTTGCGCTTTTTCATCAGGCGCATGACCTGTTCGTGATGCACCAGTTCTTCCCGGGCCAGGCGCGACATCATATTGATCAAGTCAACATGGGAATGGTACTTGGCGATCAGGCTCAGGGCAGTGCTGGCGGCCTTGAACTCGCAGTTCTTGTGGTCGATCAGCAAGGTTTCCTGATCGGCCAGCGCAGCCTGGACCCAGGCATCGGGCGTGCGGCAGCCAAGGAATTCGTGGATTTCGGGAAGGATCATGGGGCTCACGGGAAAAGGTAGTCGAGCAAAGGGCGTCGATTATACCGGCCTACCTCCAGACCACCAGCCACCGCCGTTGATATGCATCAAGTCGACGGGCCATCCACAGCAACTATAGTTGAGCAACGCCATGCCTCTTTATTGCTGGAGACGCCGATCATGCAAGCCATTCGCAGCATCCTGGTGGTCATCGAACCCGAACATTCGGAAAGCCTGGCGCTCAAGCGCGCCAAGCTGATCGCCGGAGTGACCCAAGCCCACCTGCACTTGCTGGTGTGCGACAAGCACCATGACCACGCGGGCTTGCTCAGCGTGCTCAAGAGCGCGCTGCTGTCGGACGGCTACAGCGTCACCACCGAGCAAGCCTGGAACGACAGCCTCCACGAAACCATCATCGACGTGCAACAAGCCGAAGGCTGTGGCCTGGTCATCAAGCAACATTTCCCCGACAGCCCGTTGAAAAAAGCCCTACTGACCCCGGCGGACTGGAAACTGCTGCGCCATTGCCCGACCCCGGTGCTGCTGGTCAAGACTACCGGTTCCTGGAAAGACAGGGTCATCCTCGCCGCTGTCGACGTCGGCAATGCCGATGGCGAGCACCGGCACCTGCACTCGACCATCATCGACCATGGCTATGACATCGCCCTCCTGGCCAAGGCGCACCTGCATGTCATCAGCGCCCACCCGTCACCCATGCTCTCGTCGGCCGACCCGACCTTCCAGCTCAAGGAAACCATCGAGGCTCGTTATCGCGAACAGTGCCGGGCGTTCCAGGCCGAATTCGACATTGACGACCAGCACCTGCACATTCAGGAAGGCCCGGCGGACGTGTTGATTCCCTACATGGCCCACAAGCTCCAGGCCGCGGTCACGGTGATCGGCACCGTGGCGCGCTCCGGTTTGTCAGGCGTGTTGATTGGCAACACCGCCGAAGCCGTGCTCGATGCGCTGGAAAGCGACGTGCTGGTACTCAAGCCGCAGGAGGTCGAGGATCACCTGGTGGAATTGGCGGTCAAGGAGTGAGGTTGTTGTCCTTAAGATCGCCATCGCGAGCAAGCTCGCTCCCACAGGGGTGTGGACTCCCAAGTCCAGTGTGGGAGCGAGCTTGCTCGCGATGCCTTTAAGGCTCAGCCGCCAATCGCATCCTTCAGGAACCCCGGCGCGATATAGCGCTGGTAATGCGCTTCGGACAGCAGGAAAAATTCCCGATCAATGGCATCGCGCAGGTCCGGCAGCTCCCAATCGCGGAATTCGGGCAGCAGCACCATGCCGTAGGCTTCCAGATTGTTGATCACCCGCGCACCACGGGCGATCAACTGGTAGGCCCAGCAATATTCGGACTGGTGCGGCACGAAGCGGATCTTGCGCGCTTCCAGTTGCTGGCGCAGCAGCGCCGGGTCGAAAACCTCCAGCTTCGCCACCATCACCTGCACCAGCAGTTGCTCGAGCCGCATCCATACCGCGCGTTTTTCGTCCTCGTTGTAGCCGTTCCAGTGAATCACTTCATGGTGGAACCGCTTGCAGCCACGGCACACCAGGTCACCATAGACAGTGGAACAGAGGCCGACGCAGGGCGTCTTGATGAGCTGGTTGGGCATAAGGCAACGCACACGCAAAAACAGGACAGGCGGGCATGTTAGCCCTTTGTCTAAGATTGATCACCCCTCAAACCTGGAAGCCCAACTTACCTTTAATTTTTTTTTCCCGTAGAATCAGCCAGCCTTTTAAGGCGCCAATGTCCGTTAGAAGCTGTTTTCAAAGCGTCACGAGCACAGTCGTTCCTTCAGAGCGGTGTTGGCGAAGGGTCTTTCCAGCGGGGAAAGCCCAACGCCAACCCTCATCAGCTCCCGTTCTGCAGGCGTAAAACTTTGAAAGCAGCTTCTGTGAGGAACTCCGGCCATCCTGGCGCGGCGGCTCAAAAAGCCCCCTGCGCGCATGAATGCCGTGAGTTTCTGGATGAGCGTCCCGGACACCCATTTGGGACCACTGATGAGGGTAATAACTGTGCTTGAAGCCTACCGCAAACATATCGAAGAGCGCGCAGCACTGGGTATCGTTCCCCAGCCGCTTAACGCCGAACAAACCGCAGGCCTGATCGAGCTGCTGAAGAATCCTCCGGCTGGCGAAGAAGCTTTCCTCGTTGACCTGATCACCAATCGCGTTCCGCCTGGAGTCGACGAAGCCGCCTACGTCAAGGCCGGCTTCCTGTCCGCCCTGGCCAAGGGCCAGGCCCAATCCCCTCTGCTGGACAAGAAGCGCGCCGTCGAACTGCTCGGCACCATGCAGGGCGGCTACAACATCGTGACCCTGGTCGAGCTGTTGGACGACGCCGAGCTGGCGCCAGTCGCCGCCGAAGAACTCAAGCACACCCTGCTGATGTTCGATGCCTTCCACGACGTGGCTGAAAAAGCCAAGAACGGCAACGTCCACGCCAAGGCCGTGCTGCAATCCTGGGCTGACGGCGAGTGGTTCAAGAAGCGCCCGGTACTGGCCGACAAGATCAGCCTGCGCGTGTTCAAGGTCACCGGCGAAACCAACACCGACGACCTGTCCCCTGCCCCGGATGCCTGGTCGCGTCCTGACATCCCGCTGCACGCCCTCGCCATGCTGAAAATGGCCCGTGACGGCATCGTTCCGGACGAGCAAGGCAAGACCGGCCCGATGAAGCAGATCGAAGAAATGCGCGGCCAAGGCTTCCCGATCGCCTACGTCGGTGACGTGGTCGGTACCGGTTCCTCGCGTAAATCGGCCACTAACTCGGTGCTGTGGTTCTTCGGCGACGATATCCCGTACGTGCCGAACAAGCGCGCTGGCGGTTTCTGCTTCGGCAGCAAGATCGCCCCGATCTTCTACAACACCATGGAAGATGCCGGCGCACTGCCGATCGAGTTCGACGTGTCGAACATGAACATGGGCGACGTGATCGACCTGTACCCGCACGCTGGCAAGGTCTGCAAGCACGGTACCGACGAAGTCATCACCACCTTCGAAATGAAGACCCCGGTGCTGTTGGACGAAGTCCGCGCTGGCGGCCGTATTCCGCTGATCATCGGCCGTGGCCTGACCGAGAAGGCTCGCGCCGAACTGGGCCTGCCACCGTTCGACCTGTTCAAGAAGCCTGAAGCGCCAGCCGAAAGCACCAAGGGTTTCACCCTGGCGCAGAAAATGGTCGGCAAGGCTTGCGGCCTGGCAGAAGGCCAAGGCGTTCGTCCTGGCACCTACTGCGAACCGAAAATGACCACCGTAGGCTCCCAGGACACCACCGGTCCAATGACCCGTGACGAACTGAAAGACCTGGCGTGCCTGGGCTTCTCGGCTGACCTGGTGATGCAGTCCTTCTGCCACACCGCGGCCTATCCGAAGCCGATCGACGTGACCACCCACCACACCCTGCCTGACTTCATCATGACCCGCGGCGGCGTTTCCCTGCGTCCGGGCGACGGCATCATCCACTCGTGGCTGAACCGCATGCTGCTGCCAGACACCGTGGGTACCGGTGGTGACTCGCACACCCGTTTCCCGATGGGCATCTCGTTCCCGGCCGGTTCCGGCCTGGTCGCGTTCGCCGCTGCCACCGGCGTCATGCCGCTGGACATGCCGGAATCGATCCTGGTGCGCTTCAAAGGCAAGATGAAACCTGGCATCACCCTGCGTGACCTGGTTCATGCCATTCCGTACTTCGCGATCCAGAACGGTCTGCTGACCGTCGAGAAGAAGGGCAAGAAGAACGCCTTCTCCGGCCGCATCCTGGAAATCGAAGGCCTGGAAGGCTTGACCCTGGAACAGGCGTTCGAACTGTCCGACGCCTCGGCCGAACGTTCGGCTGCCGGTTGCACCATCAAGCTGTCGAAAGAGTCGATCACCGAGTACCTGCAGTCGAACATCACCCTGCTGCGCTGGATGATCGGCGAAGGCTACGGCGATGCACGTACCCTGGAACGTCGCGCCCAAGCGATGGAAGCCTGGATCGCCGATCCGCAACTGATGGAAGCCGATGCCGACGCCGAATACGCCGAAGTCATCGAGATCGACCTGGCCGACATCAGCGAGCCTGTGCTCTGCGCGCCGAACGACCCGGACGACGCCCGCCTGCTGTCCAGCGTTGCTGGCGAGAAGATCGACGAAGTGTTCATCGGCTCGTGCATGACCAACATCGGTCACTTCCGCGCCGCCGGTAAACTGCTGGATCAGGTCAAGGGTCAGCTGCCAACCCGTCTGTGGCTGTCGCCGCCGACCAAGATGGACGCTCACCAACTGACCGAAGAAGGCTACTACGGCATCTACGGCAAGGCCGGTGCACGGATGGAAATGCCCGGCTGCTCGCTGTGCATGGGTAACCAGGCACGCGTCGAGCCGAACTCCACCGTGGTCTCGACTTCGACCCGTAACTTCCCGAACCGTCTGGGTGACGGCGCGAATGTCTACCTGGCTTCGGCCGAACTGGCATCCGTAGCGTCCATCCTGGGTCGCCTGCCGACCGTCGAGGAGTACATGGAATACGCCGGCAAGATCGACAGCATGGCAGCGGACGTGTACCGCTACCTGAGCTTCGACCAGATCGCCGAGTTCCGTGAAGCGGCTGCAAACGCCAACATCCCGGTCGTCCAAGCCTAACGCTTAAGACGCCCGACTAAAAACGCCGCCCTTCTTGCGAGGGGCGGCGTTTTTTTATGCCTGGGATTTCACTGTCGGATGAAACTGTGGGAGCGGGCTTGCTCCCACAGGGATTGAGCATGAACACAAATTTTGAGAACACCCCAAAACCAATGTGGGAGCGAGCTTGCTCGCGATGGCGGCGGCACAGCCAACATCCCTGCCGACTGACCCACCGCTTTCGCGAGCAAGCTCGCTCCCACAGGGTTTATGCCGGACGCAATGCCATAAACACCCACAAAAACGCAGGTCAGGCCAGGAGGGAATAGACCAACGCAGTGATCGCCACCAACCCCACCAACACCACAAAGACATTCGACGCCTGGCCACGATAGCGGGCCATGGCCGGGACCTTGCGAATGGCGTACATCGGCATCAGGAACAGGATCGCCGCGATCACCGGACCGCCCAAGGTTTCGATCATCCCCAGGATGCTCGGGTTGAGCGTGGCGACGACCCAGCACACCACCAGCATGAACGCCGCCGTCAGGCGATCGAGGGTTTTCGGCGCCGGACGGCGGCCGCTCTTGACGATCAGGCCCTTGAGGCCTTCGCTGGCGCCGATGTAGTGCCCGAGGAACGACTTGGAGATGGCAACAAACGCGATCAACGGCGCGGCAAAGGCGATGGTCGGGTTGCTGAAATGGTTGGCCAGGTACGACAGGATCGACAGGTTCTGCGCCTTGGCCTCGGCCAGTTGTGCCGGGGACAAGGTCAGCACGCAACTGAACACAAAGAACAGCACCATCACCACCATCAGCACATGGGCGCGCGACAGTATCTGCGAACTGCGTTCTTCGGCGTTATTGCCGTAGCGACGTTTCTGATCCACCGCAAACGCCGAAATGATCGGCGAATGGTTGAACGAGAACACCATCACCGGAATCGCCAGCCACAAGGTATGCAGCAACGCCGAAGGCTGCGGCAGCGTCGACGCGGTGCTCAGGATGCCGCCGTTCCAATGGGGCACGAGGAATACCGCGAGGAACAGCAGCGCCACGATAAACGGATAAACCATCAGGCTCATGGCCTTGACGATCGCCTGCTCGCCGCAACGGACCACGGCCAACAAGCCGAGGATAAGCATCAACGACAACACAACCCGAGGAGGCGGCTGCAAATGCAACTGATGTTCCAGGAAGCTGCCCACCGTATTGGTCAGCGCCACGCTGTAAATCAACAGGATCGGGAAGATCGCAAAGAAGTACAACAGGGTGATCAGCGCGCCAGCCTTGATACCGAAATGCTCCTCCACCACCTCGGTGATGTCCGCCCCTTCGCGACCGGACAGCACGAAACGCGTCAGGCCTCGGTGCGCATAGAATGTCATGGGAAATGCCAGCACCGCCAGGATCAGCAGCGGCCAGAAACCGCCAAGGCCAGCATTGATCGGTAAAAACAGCGTGCCCGCACCGATGGCGGTGCCAAACAGGCCCAGCATCCACGTCGTGTCGTGGCGACTCCATTGGCTGAGGGTGGCTGGGGCTGTCGTTTCAAAGCGCTCTTCGACGCTGTTGGCCTGATCATTCATCCGGTCGGATCTCCGCTTTCCGGTCACATGCACCCGGCCGGGACGAGTCGGAAAACCCCGACAGGCAGCGCCCTGGCCGAAACAGGGGCGCGATTGTCCGGGATTAGCGAGCAGAAGCAAAGGCTTAGCTGAGGAGTGGTTTTGCGGAGCAGGCTTTGGATATACCGCATTCGCCGGATTTACGGCTGCTTCGCAGCTGAGCGGGAGCAAGCTCCCTCGCCACGGGGCGTCGTTTTTCTTGAGTGAACTGCATTACCATAAAGCATTGTATTTTCAACAATACGAACCCACGCCAATTACGAAGAAACTCGACCTGTTTAATTGTTGTAAACATGCCTCGCACAGACACGTTTAAATACATTCCAAAATACGCGCTAAAGGCTACGAAACCTTGCGTCCTTACTTACGCATGCTTCAGAATCCGCTGGCTTGTGCGCTTTGCCCCCGGCCTCTATCGTTCACCTGCCACTGCTCATCAGTGGTCGGGTTTAGTCGCCCGGATGGTTTTAGTAGGTGCATAAGCACCATTCAGTCAGGGCATTTCTATGTCTGCACTTGATGGTGGTTGTGCGCAGGGCGCCCTTGGGCGCGCCGGGCTTGCTAATTCCACCGGTCGACTAACCTGCGCACAGCCGCCACCCTTCTTTTAGTCGAGAACGGTTGCGGCCCTAGCTGAGGGAATTAGTTATGTTCAAGGTTACTCCCAACCCCCCGGATATCTATTCGGTACTCTACGACGACGCTTTCGACCCCGAAAAGCTGAAAGAGGCGGCAGACCGCGCGCTTAAGTTCTACCTCAACCCCGGGGCGCCGAAAACGCAGATACGGCCCTACAAACCCGGCTCGATCTTCACCATCGACCCAGCGATGGATGACGAAACGTTGCTCGTTGAGGCGTGTGAAAACCTGGCATCCGCCAATGTGCTGATCAGCGAACTCGCCGACGTCACGGACGGCCCACGACGCCAGACGATGCTGGTGCTGCAGCGGGTCATCATGTTAGGGGAGTTAGCGGTCAATCGAGTACTGGATAACCACAAGCCTGGGTAGTTGCCAGGTAGTTGTGGGGGCGCCGCAAGCGCCCCCACAACAAACAAGCCAGCAAACGCTACAGCGTCTCTTGCTTATTCTGTTCAGCAACCCAAGAACAACCGATCTCAAAATACCCCTAAAAAGCCCAAGCTACCCCTCCCTTCGGCTCCTACAATCAGGTTGAATACCTGAGATCAAAAAATCGCCCACAGGAGCCCAGCATGACCGCAACCGTTCTGGTACTGGTTGAAACCGTCAACGAATACCTGCCGATCCTCGAGCGCCAGGGCTATCACCTGGAGTTGGCGCCCACGCCCGCCGAACGCAAGGCAGCGATCTTCGAACACGGCGACCGATTCAGCGCGGTGTTGACCCGTGGCCCGCTGGGTTTGACTTCTGAAGAAATGGCGGCCCTGCCCAACTTGAAGATCATCTGCGTGATCGGCGCCGGTTATGAACAAGTGGACCTGCAAGCCGCCAGCGACCGAGGCATCGTTGTCACCAACGGTGCCGGGGTCAACGCCTCGTCGGTGGCCGACCATGCCATGGCGCTGTTGCTGGCATTGGTGCGCGATGTGCCTCGATCCGACGCCGCCCTGCGCCGAGGCGAATGGCCGCGAAGCACGCGCCCTTCCCTCGCCGGCAAGCACCTGGGCGTGCTGGGACTCGGCGCCGTGGGCATGGCGATTGCCAAGCGGGCCGCCCTCGGTTTCGACATGAGCGTCAGCTACCACAATCGCCGCGTGCGCACCGACGTGCCCTACACCTTCTGCGCCACGCCCACGGAACTGGCGCGGGTTTCCGATTTCTTGATCGTTGCGACGCCTGGCGGCCTGGATACCCGGCAACTGATCAGCAAACAGGCCCTCGATGCGCTGGGACCCAACGGCTTCCTGGTGAATATCGCCCGGGGCAGCGTGGTCGCCACCGCCGACCTGATCAGCGCCCTTGAACATCGGCGAATTGCCGGGGCTGCGCTGGACGTATTCGACCATGAGCCCGAAGTACCCGACGCCCTCAAGCATTTGCCCAACGTCGTACTGACCCCCCACGTCGCCGGGCTGTCGCCGGAAGCGACACGCGCCATGGTGGAGCTGGTCGGCGATAACCTGAACGCGTTCTTTTCCGGCAAACCGGTACTGACGCCGGTGGAGCTACCCGGCGCGCAGCCTTAAAGCACCCCGAGCAGTGTCCACAGCCGTCGGGACTCGGCATCGGCACTGATCAGTTCACCCAGCAATTCGCTCAGCGGCTTGTTGCCCCACTCCACACCGCGCCGGATCAGATAGGGCACGGGACTGTGGGGTTCGGTGCGCGCCAGATAACCGGCGATGACCAACAGTTGTCGATAGGCCTCTTCCCGATTGGCCGGTTCCAGGAAGACCTGGGCAGGTGCCGCCGTCGGCTGGGACATCGGCGTCGCTGCCACCGCGGACGTTTGCGCGGGCGCGACAGCGGGTTGCTGTGGATGCATCGCGATGAACTCCTCTACCAATGCCAACATGGCTTGCATCACGTCCTGCAAGGATTTGTAGCCCGGGGCCAGGTTGCCCAGGTACGCGTCGCTCCAGGCTTCGAGTCGTTGCAGATGCTGCAGGCTCAACATCAGGCTGCCCTGGCGATGCAACCAGAAAGACAAGGGCGTGCCGCGAATCAGTTCGCTGAGTTTCTTTTGTTCGTTGCGCGCCGCCTCCGCCGAGGCCTTGGCGTTCTTGCTGTCGTTGCCCTGCACTTGCTGGCGCTGCAGGCGCTGCCAATCGTCCAGGCTGAAACCGGCGAAGGTCGGATCGCGGCCTTCAAGCAAAGGCACCCGCGTCAGCAACACTTCGCTGTAGCGACGGGCCAGCCATTCCAGCGGAATCACCCGCCACGACTGATCGCCGTCCTCGGCAAGGGGATGCAGCTGTTCCGGATAGCGTTCGCACAGCCCCGCCACCAGCGCCAGGCTGCCCGGCAAGCCGTCCAATCCGGCCTGGTGCAGCCAGGCCTCCCCCAGCCAGGCGCTGATCATCAGGTCCTTGCTGCGCTCAAGCAGCAACGTGGTCGCCAGCCGCTCCAGGTCCGGCCAGAGCGCGCGCTTGATTGAAGACTGCCACACGCCGGTGGGTAGGCTGGTGTCGTCTTCCCGGCGCAGTTCGCGTAGCTGGTCGTACTCTGTTTCGTAGCGCAGGTCCTGGCCACAGGGCGACTCGGCGCTGATCGGTTCGAGCAGTTGGCTGACCAATTCGGGCAACGGGGTTATCGGCAAACTCACAGGCCCTCCTCACGGGTGGCAATGGCAGGCCTCGACGCAGGCGCGAGGAAAGGTGAACGAGGCGCCTGTGTCGGCAGCGGCGGGATCGACAGCGGCAATTTGGAACCCTGGCTCATCAACGACAGACGCACGAACATCAAGGTCTGTTGCGCCGTGCGTGCCTGGGTCTGGGCGATCACCGGCAATTGCAGGGCCAGGGGAAAATCGGTGTAGTCGACATTCGGCTGGCGTTGGGCCGACACCAGCGAACGCATCAGGCGCAACAATGACCACGGCCCCTGGTATTCCCAGCCGGCTTCGAGGTCGCGCACCACCAGGTTCGGCTGCAACGGATCGTTGGCCGGACGCTGGTAGCCGTTGCGGGCCCAGCGCAAGGTCAGGCGCACGGGCTGGCCGACCATCCAGCGCAGGTTCTGCTGGCCTTCACCGGGGTAGTTGATCTGCTGGTTGCCGGCGTCCAGGCTCCAGGCGATCACTTGGTCGGCGCCACGCTCCTCATCGCGATCGGTACGCCAGCGCACGTCCATTTCCACGCCCAGTATGCCGCTCTTGTCCCGCACGAACAGCGGCCCGAGCCAGACACCGGCCTGCTTCAAGCGGTTGAGGAAATCCGCGGCCGCCAAGCGCTCGGGCGTCTGGCTCAGCGTCAACCCGGCCTGGGCCAGGGGCACGCGCGTCTCGATCAATTCCAACAGGTGCTGCACCCGCGCCGGGTCGGCATCGCTGGCCCGCACGTCCTGGGAAAACGGAAAGCGTCCCGCCAGGTACTGATTGAAATAATTGGCCAGGTCATTCCAGGCCATCGCCGCCTGGTTCTGTTGCAGGTACAGGCAACGCTGCAGCGCTCCCTGCTGCAACGCGACGGCGCGCCGAGCCAGGTCGCCGCGCCCACCGGACAGGCTGGAGGTCTGCAAGATCTGCGCGCAGGACGCGATGTCCATCGCATTGAAATCCCGACTTACCAATTGCTCCAACTGGGCAGCCGAGCTGGCCGGGTTCTGATTCTTGTACTTGAGCAATTCGTCGTTGAGGGCCATGAACCGCGCCACCTGGTCATGCTCCAAGGCGGACAGGTCGTCCTGTTGGACGATCAGCCATTCCAGGGCAGGCATGCGCTGTTCGGCGATCTGCAGCATGGCGCTGAATTGCTGGTTCAGGTTCAGCTTCAGTTCCTGTGGATCGTTGGCGCCATACAGCTGCAAGCCGAAGTTCTTCGAACCGTCCCAACGCTCGATATCGGCGCGCTGGCTGAATAACGGCTGGGCATCAATTTCGGCCAGGCCACTGTTGATTTGTGCCAACGCCCGGCGATTGAGCAAGCGCTGGAAACGTATCGCCAGGTCGCCCCGGTTGACATCCATGAAGGCTTTTTGCAGCGCAACCGCCTGGGTCGTTTGCACATTGAAGCCGGTGCCGGGCAGCGGCTGGTCATTTTCGTCCAGGCTCAACCACATGGCCCGCGCCGCGGCGTTTTCGGCGGCCTGCATCAGCGCGTCACGGTAATCCGGCGGAATCCGCGACAGCTCTTCGCTGGCATAGCTTTTGTAGCTGGCGAAATAATTCAGGGCGACGCTGAAATCATCAGTGCCATCGCCCCGGCCGATTGAATCCGGATTGCCGGTCGACGGATCCTTCTGCATCGCCAACGCCACGAAATCGCGCTTGAACAGCGCTTGCACCGCACCGTCCAGGGCCGTGACATGGTCCTGCAATATCAGCAAACCGCTGCCCTGCTGCACCAGCAGATTGTCCCGGGAACCACTCTGGACAATCCACTGGTCGCGAAAGTTCTGCTGCAACTTCGCCGCCTGGCTCTCCAGGTCCTGCGTAATGTCCGGGCCGAGCAAAGTGCTGTGGCTGACTTTGTCCAGCATCTGGGTGTAGCCGGGCACCAGGTCCTGGCCCTTGCCCCGGCCCCAGGCGGAGTTGGTCAGGCTGACCAGCGTCTGCAGGTCATCGATCAGCGCCGTCAGGTCTTCCAGTTCACTCAATGAATTGCCGCTGCCGGCCTCCAGTCGTTGCAGGTGCAACTTGAGATAACCGGCCTGGCGAACGAAGTTGTCCGCCAGGAAGTAATGGTCCAGCCAACGTTGCATCAGGCCGGTGAAATTATCGGCGATCACCGGGCGCGCGGCG
Organism: Pseudomonas alvandae; assembly: GCF_019141525.1. Taxonomy (GTDB): domain Bacteria; phylum Pseudomonadota; class Gammaproteobacteria; order Pseudomonadales; family Pseudomonadaceae; genus Aquipseudomonas; species Aquipseudomonas alvandae. The sequence goes on along the minus strand of NZ_CP077080.1, from coordinate 2,727,825 downwards.
TTCAGGTCCAGCCCTTGCAAATCACTGTTACGCGCATCGAACAGGACCCGGTTGTAAAACTGTGGGCGACTCAAAGTCCCGGTGTTGAGGCCCAAGGACAACGCGGCGTTGCTCAACTGCACCAGTTCGTCCAGTGGCGCCTTGGGGTCGTTCACCACTTGGCTGAACATCTGGTTGTGCTGCTCGAGGCGTGCCGCCAGATCCACCAGCGCCTTGGCCTTCAGGTAGCTTTGCCACTGCGCCGGGTCGTCGTTCTCGACGTTGCCCCGCCGCTCGGTGTTGCGGATGGACTTGAGTTGTTCCAGGTCGGAATTGAGCAAGTCTCGCAGCGGTAATATCCAATGGTGCCGGGCGGTCAGGCGCAAGCCATCCTCCAACTGCGTGTCCACGGAGGAAAACCAGGATGTGGGAAAGACGACCGAGACATAACGCCAGCGCGGGGCTTTTTCCAAGACGTTCCAATAGTTCTGCACGTTATGCCGGGTCGGTTCCAGTTGCGGCTGGTCCGGGTCGACGACGATGTGGTTCTTGTGGGCGCTGAGGACCAACCGCGACAGCTCCTCGGCGTTTTCCACCGAATCGCGCCAGACCCAGAGCATGCTCCCGAGCCAGACCAGGCCCACCACCAACGCCACCGCTCCGGCCAGCCGATGCCCGCGTTGGCGCACGCGCAGCAAGCGAGGCACCGGCTGGGCCAGGCCGCGTTCGGCTATCAGACGTCGCGACCACAATTGCCGGGCGAACACCGTTTGCCGCTGGCCATTGTGATGGGCGTTCAAACTGTCGCCGCTGATGGCCGGTGCTTGACTGGCGGTGAAGTACACGCCGCGAAATCGCGGCGCTTCACCTTGGGCGTTGCCCTGGAACACCGGCTCCAACAATATCTGCAAGGCTCGTCGCAAGCCTTCGAAGCGTTCCGGCAGGCCATAGAGATCGGTGCTCAGTTGCCCCGACAGCGCGCCGATCTCGATGATCGATTGGGCCAGCGCGGCGTTGATCTCATCCAACGCCTGGTCACTCCAGTGCGACTGCCACGCCGCGTCCGGCAAGTAAGGCGACGACCAGCCCAGCATCGACTCTCGCGCCTTGGCAGGCAGCGCGCCGACCAATTCCTGGAACCCGGGCAACTCTTCCATCCCGGTGATCACCACGTACACCGGCAGGCTAAGGCCAAACCGTTGCAGCAGGTCAATAAAAACCCGCCGAACCTTGAGGCTCAGCTCAGTGGTGTGCTCGATGTCATCGAGCTTGCTGAACGGTACTGTCCAGATCACTCCGTCCAACGGCCGCTTGCTGCGCAGCCGCAACAGCAGGCCCAGCAGTCGCCACCAATTGCCCCGTTGCCGGCTCATGCCTTCATCGGGCAGGAACAACGCCTGGGGCACCACCAGTACGGCGCCTTCGGCATCGCAAAACCAGCGCCCGAACCAGCCCGCCTTGTCCGTGGGTTGCAAACGCCATTGGCTGCACAGCTGGGCACCGTCGGTTTCGTTGCCGAGCATCATCAACCAAGGCGTCTGATAGCGGTCGCGGGTGCCCTGCTCCTGCTCCATTTGGCGCACCGCGCCGTAGAAATTGCGAATCGCCGCCCCGCCCTGGGTTCGCAACCACCAGACCGCTGCCGCGATCACCAGCACCCCGACAATGGCGAGCAGCACCAAGGCGACGATGCTCAGGGTGTTCATGAATCCTGCTCCTGGACTGACGACTCGTTCAATTGCAACACCGGTTCGAGCTCCAGGCGGATGTCACGCCAGAGGACTTGCCCCAAGCCAGTCAACAACAGCACCATCGCCACGATCGCCAACCCCAGGCGAAAGCCGTCCGGCAAGGATTGCTGCGCTGGCATCCGCGCGGGCGTCGCCGCCGCAGACATCGCCAGGCGCTGGCTGACATCGACGTAATCGGGTTCGTGCTGCCAGGCAAAGGTGAACAACGCCACACGCCATTTTTCGTGCTGGACCTGGCCAGGCTCGCCGCGCAAGCGCCCTTGGAACCCCAGGATCAGGCATTGCAGGTAGACATTCGCCAGGTCCCGAGTACCGGGCATCTGCTCATCCAGCAATTTCTTGATCGCTGCGGGCAAGCGCTCGCCGGCCTGGCGGCTGGCGTACATGCGTGACTCGAGGGGATGCTGCTGCCAAGCCAGTTGGCCGGGCCAGGTGCAGAACAGCAACGTCTCGTCCACCAGCGCGACGAAGGCATAGACCAGCGCCTTGACCTGCTCGGAAGCGGCATCGCCGACGGTGGCGTAGGCCACCCGCCAGAGACGCTGGGCACCGCGACCGGAAAACTCCACGACCCGATTGAGCACGATTGCCGGATCACTGTCCTTGGGCAGGTCTTGCCACTCCTGGGACCACTTCAACCAGGCTTGACGAAACGCGCTGCTCAGCGGCGCCTCGTGCAGACTCCGAACCACCCCGCCACTTCCGTCAGGCATACAGCTCCCCTTTTGCGATCAGGCACTTTCACTGGCTTGCGCCACGAACAACACCACTTGCCACGGACTGCTGGCCTGGGCCGAAGCCGGCGCCACGATGTGCAGCGGCAGTTGGCCGTCGAACCATTGCCCGCTCGCGGCCACCACAAACAAACGGGTGTCGTCACCGACGCTGTAGGCCACCTGCTCGTTGCGGCTCATGGCCTGGTGCGGCAAACCGCTCATGCGTTGGCGGCTCAGCAGCGCAATGTGGGGCGCCGACGCGATGATCGCGCCGCGCAACCATTCGGCCGCCGCTTGTTCGCCGGCGCCGTTGGGCATGCGCAAACCGATCACCAGGCGTTGATTCGGCTGGTCGTCAGGCAACTGGATCGAGAAGACCTGCTCGTTGCGCTCGAACGCCAGGCTTCGGTAACCGGCGCGGACCAGTTCCAGGGTGGTTTCCAGCCAGTCGAGCAGCGGCTCGTAGCCGCGCTGCAACTCGACAAAATCCAACGGCGCGAAAGCCGGGACGCCCGCCAGCGGATCGAGGGCCGACCAGCTCCCGGCCAGCCCGAGCAGCAAACCGTAGAGGGCCTGGGGCGTCGCCACCCGGGTATTCAACATGCCTTCGACCTCCGGCAAGCGCGCCCACAGGGCCGTCAACTGCCGACGGATCTCCATGGCATCGTCCTGGTTGCCAGCCGCCTGGGCCTGACGCAAGCGACCGGCGAGGAACATGCACTTTTCCCTGGTCCTCGCGCACACCCCGGCCACCCGCCGACCGAGGGCCGATTCCGGCAGCAGGATCGGCGTTGGCGGCGTATACGGCACACGCCAGAAACCGCCGCCCTCCTTGCGGATACGCAGTAATGGCAGGCAGATCGAATCAGCCTTGCTCAGTTGCGTGCACAGCCTCGGGTTGGGGCGCCAAACCGTGATCGATTCGGGGAATTCGCCGCTGGTGAGGTCTGGCAAAGCCTCGCCGACCACCGATTGCAAGCGCCCCTTGAGCGGTAGTAATTGCCCGGCGCGCCATAGCGGGCTCACCGCGAGGTACACGGTCACCGTGGCGTCGTCGGTCTTGTCGATCGCCTCGCTGACGTCCAGTTCCAGCATTGGCCCGATACCGGCTTGCAGATTGACCGGCAAGCCGTCCGGCAAGGTGCCTTGCAATTGCAGCAGGCGTACCTGGCCGGCACTCAGAGCCGAAGGATCGACTTCCAACTGGCTGACGCCCCAGAACCAAGGGTTGCAAGCCCCGGCAAAATGCGCGGCGAGTGCCTCGGCGCGCAGCCCTTGCAACTGAAAATGCTGGGGCAACAGTTGCATGCCCTCGTGCCAGCACACCGCGTCAGGTAACAGGCTCATACGACTCCCTTCGACATCCCAAATCGCCGCGCAAGGCGGCCCGCGGTCACTCAAGGCTGCTTGTGCCGGTCGTCATTCACGAGGGTCATCTCGCGGCTGTCGAACTTCAGCCAGGCCTCGTGCTGATCGTCCAGCCGAAGCCGGTGGGCTCCCGGAGTGTTATAGCTGGCGAAGACCAAAAGTCCAGCGGCGCGCCGGCCCTCCAGCGGGAAGGGTTGGCGGTCGATGAATTGCCCCGGGACCAGCTCCAGCCCCCACACCGACATGAGCTGGCGATAGTCGCGCTGGAATTGTTCGCGCTCGGCAAACCACTGGCTGGCGGTGATGCCCGACAGCTGCTTGAGCAGGTCCGGGTCGTTCACCGCGATGAAATCCACGGCGATCGGCGTGTCGTCGTTGGCCCGAGGCGCGACGTCCAGGGTCAGGCTGTCGAGGTCGACGCTGGGGGCGAACAACGAACAACCGGTGAGCGCCAGGCTGAAAAAAAATCCATAAAAAAACGCACGCAAAATGAATCTTCCTTTTCTCAGCGGTCAAAAATTGTTTTTGCTTGCATTTTTATAGACCTGTTCTAGCGTCTTGGATAGTTCGACCCACACAGTCGAATGGACCAGGTTCGTCAAGGGAATGACAGGTTTTCTGCCGTCCATTTGCAACCTGCGGATCAGCAAGGGAATGCGATGAGCGGGACTCCCGATGCATTGCTTCCACACCTGCATCGGAGTCGGCCGCCATGGCAGAAAGTACCCAGCACAAGCTCGACAGAGTCCGTCCTCCCCGCGTCCAGATCACCTATGACGTGGAAATCGGCAACGCTATCGAGAAAAAAGAACTGCCACTGGTCGTCGGCATTCTGGCCGACCTCTCGGGCAAGCCATTGGAGCCGCTGCCCAAGCTCAACGAGCGGCGCTTCACCGAGATCGATCGGGATAATTTCAACGAGGTGCTCGCCTCCATCTCCCCCCGCGCCACGCTCCAGGTGAACAACACCCTCAGCGGCGACGACAGCAAGCTCAACATCGAACTCAACTTCCGTCACATCGACGACTTCGACCCGGTCAAGGTTGTCGAGCAAGTCACGCCGTTGCGCCGCTTGTTCGAAGCGCGGCAGCGCCTGCGGGACTTGCTGACCAAGCTCGACGGTAACGATGACCTGGACAAGCTGCTGCGTGACGTGATCGCCAACACCGAAGGCCTGCAGGAGATCAAGTCGGCCCGGCCCCAAGACGCGACGCAAGAACTGCCGACCGTCGCCGCCAACGATGACCCTGCCCCAGCCGAACCACAGGCCTGATCGCGCGCCTCATTCAAGGGAGATAAAGCCATGCCTGCTTCATCCAGCGCTCAAACCAGCGAGAGCACGACCCAGACCCTGTCCCTGTTGGACAAGATCATCGCCGAAGGCCGCATGGCCCACGACGACAGCCAGCAAGACTATGCCCGCGACATGCTGGCCGAATTCGCCACCCAGGTCCTCGACGAAGGCATGGCCATCGACAAGGACACCGTGGCCATGATCAACGACCGCATCAGTCAGATCGACGAGTTGATCAGCGCCCAACTCAACGAAGTCCTGCACCACCCCGACCTGCAGAAACTCGAAGCCTCCTGGCGCGGCCTGCACCTGCTGGTGCAGAACACCGAAACCAGCACCCGCCTTAAATTGCGCCTGCTCAACGTCACCCAGAAAGAACTGCAGAACGACTTGGAAAAAGCCGTCGAATTCGACCAGAGCGCCTTGTTCAAGAAAATCTACGAAGAAGAATACGGCACCTTCGGCGGGCACCCGTTCAGCTTGCTGGTGGGCGACTACACCTTCGGCCGGCACCCGCAGGACATCGGCCTGTTGGAAAAACTCTCGAACGTCGCCGCCGCCGCGCACGCGCCGTTCATTGCCGCCGCCAGCCCACGTTTGTTCGACATGACCAGCTTCACCGAACTGGCGATCCCCCGAGACCTGTCGAAAATCTTCGAAAGCCAGGAGCTGATCAAGTGGCGCGCCTTCCGTGAAAGTGAAGACTCGCGCTACGTGTCCCTGGTGCTGCCGCACTTCCTGCTGCGCCTGCCATACGGCCCGGACACGCTGCCGGTGGAGGGCATCAACTACGTCGAGGACGTCAACGGCACCGACCACAGCAAATACCTGTGGGGCAACGCTGCCTGGACCCTGGCGCAACGCATCACCGAAGCCTTCGCAAAATATGGCTGGTGCGCGGCCATTCGCGGAGCCGAGGGCGGTGGCGCGGTCGAAGGCCTGCCGGCCCATACCTTCCGCACCAGTTCCGGGGATCTGTCGCTCAAATGCCCGACCGAAGTGGCGATCACCGACCGTCGTGAAAAGGAACTCAACGACCTGGGCTTCATCTCCCTGTGCCACAAGAAAAACAGCGACGTGGCGGTGTTCTTCGGCGGCCAGACCACCAACAAGGCCAAGCTCTACAACACCAACGAGGCCAACGCCAATGCGCGGATCTCGGCGATGTTGCCATACGTGCTGGCGGCCTCGCGTTTCGCCCATTACCTGAAGGTGATCATGCGCGACAAGGTCGGCAGTTTCATGACCCGCGACAATGTGCAGACGTACCTCAACAACTGGATCGCCGACTACGTGCTGATCAACGACAACGCGCCGCAAGAGATCAAGGCGCAGTACCCGTTGCGCGAAGCCCGGGTGGACGTGACGGAGGTGGCGGGCAAGCCAGGCGCCTACAAGGCCACGGTGTTCTTGCGGCCGCACTTCCAACTGGAGGAGTTGACTGCCTCGATCCGTTTGGTGGCGACCCTGCCGCCGCCCGTCGCTGCCTGACCAATAAAACCTGTGGCGAGAACGCTCGTTGTGGCGAGGGGATTTATCCCCGTTGGGCTGCGCAGCAGCCCCCTAAGCGGTCAACTCAATCTGCCTGACACACCGGGTTGTCAGGTTTAGGGCCGCTTCGCGCCCCAACGGGGATAAATCCCCTCGCCACAGGTTTTGCGTTGAACAACCCACTCGAATTCAGGAGTTCCACACAATGGATGCAATCATTCTCGACCTCGGCGGCGACATCAAGGGCGACAGCCTGCTGGAGGGTTTCACGGACAAGATCGAGGTCATGTCCTACAGCCATAACGTGGCCATGCAGGTCACCAACGACGTCAGCAACTCGGAGCGTACCTCTGGCCGGCCGCACATCGGCGAATTCACCCTGACCAAATTCGTCGACAGCTCCACCCCGTCGCTCAATGAGTATTGCTGCGCCGGCAAGCCGATCCCGCAAGCCGTCGTCACCGTCGGCCGCAACGCCGCCGAGGGCAGCGGCAAACTCATGCCGTTCATCATCTACACCCTGACCAACGTCGTGCTGTCCAACGTCAGTGTCAGCGGCGGCACCGGTGGCAAACCGGTGGAAACCCTGTCGCTGAACTTCACCAAGATCAAATGGGAGCTCACCGCGCAGAAAGACGACGGCACCAAGGAAGGCACGGCAGGCACGACCTGGGACCTGGCCGCCAACAAAATGACCAAGTAAGGAGCCGCGCCCATGGCAGGCTTCGGGCTGCGCCCGCCCCTGTTCGAACGCCTGGCCAGCCCGGCGGACGACAGCGGGCGGGCGTTCGACCGGCAGGCATTGCAAGACTCGGTGCATGCCGAACTGTCGCGCCTGTTCAATACCCGCCGCGGCCCACGGGCGCTGACCGAGCCACCGAGCATCCTCGACTACGGCATCGCCGACTGGACCGCGCTGCAACAGCAGCGCAGCGATGACCGTCGCCAACTGACCCGGGAGATCCGCCAGGCCATCACCCACTTCGAACCGCGCCTGCGCCTGGGCGAGGTCGAGGTCTGCCCGGTGCCGGGCCATCCGCAGCAACTGTGCATACGGCTGCTGGGCGAGCTGCGGGGCGACCTGCATGCCTGGCCCGTGGCCTTTGTCATCGAGCACGCCGGCGACGGCCTTGAGGTGCGCCATGAGCGACTCGATTGACCCGCAACTGTTGGACTATTACCAACGCGAACTGACCTGGTTGCGGCATGCCGGGAGCCTGTTCGCCGAGCGCTACCCCAAGGTCGCCCGGCGCCTGGAGTTGTCCCCCGGCGAATGCCCCGATCCGCATGTCGAGCGCCTGCTGGAGGGTTTCGCCCTGTTGGCTGCACGCTTGCAACGCCGGCTGGACGACGACTACGCCGAATTCAGTGATGCCCTGCTCGAACAGCTTTATCCGTTGGCCATGCGACCCCTGCCGTCGTGCGCCATCGTGCAGTTCGAGCCCGACCCCAGCAAAGGCAATTTGAACGAGGGCTACCCCCTGCCCCGCGACACGCCGTTGTTCGTCACGACGGACAAAGGCCAGAGCATTCATTTTCGGACCACCGCCGCCGTGCATTTGTGGCCGGTGGAAATCAGCGAGGCATTGCTGCTGGGCAGCGACGAAACCCAGGCGCTGACCGGAGTGGTCCGGGGCCGCTCGGCCTTGCGCCTGGAGCTGCGGTGCCTGGGCGAAAGCCAGTGGTCGACACTGGGAATCGACTCGCTGCGGGTACACCTGGCAGCGTCACCGATCATCAACGCCGGGCTGTGCGATTTGCTGGGCGCGCACGCCATCGAGGTCCTGGCTGGTGCGCCGGGCAGCGCGCCGGAGTCGCTGACAGGCTTGCCACAGATCGTCGGCTTCGCCAGTGACCAGGTCTTGCTGCCGGATGAAGACGGCGTGCATCCTGGCATGCGTCTGCTGGCCGAGTACTTTGCCTTCCCGGATAAATTCGGCTTCTTCGACCTGCCACTGGCCGGTGCCACCAGCGACGGCCCGTCGTTGTACCTGTACATCGTTTTCGACCGCCCTCCCACCAGCCGCCTGCCACTCCAGGCCAGCGACATCGCCCTGGGCTGCACGCCCGTGATCAACCTGTTTCCCAGGACTTCCGAGCCGCTGCGCCCGGATGGCACTCGCAGCGAGTACCGGCTGGTGGCCGACAGTCATCGGGAAAACAGCGTCGAGATCCACAGCATCCGTGGCATGCGCGCCATGTCCAGCCAGGGCGTGCGCAAAGTGCCGGCCTATTACGGCAGCCAGCATGGCAGCGACCAAACCTGCTATTGGCATGCACGACGGGTCAGTGGCATGAGCCCGAACCGATTGGGCACCGACTTGATGGTCAGCCTGGTGGACACCCAGTTCGACCCGCTGGCCGAAACCCGCGACTACAGCCTCACCGCCGAACTGCTGTGCACCAATCGCCACCTGGCCCAGAGCCTGCCGGCCGGCACCCCGCTGGGTTTCGAGCGTCCGGGGCCGGTGGCCTGGGCGCGCCTGCGCAACCCACCCAGCCCGCAAAGCCTGCCGCGCCTGGACGGTGAATCGCGCTGGCGGCTGGTGTCGCAACTGACCCTCAATCATCTGTCACTGGTTGAAGGCCCCCAGGCACTGGACGCACTGCGGGAGATTCTTCAATTGCACAACCTGCGGGACGAGGCCAGCGCCCATCGCCAGATCGAAGGGGTATCCGGGCTGAGTTGCGAGCGGGTCATCGCCCACGTCGGCGGAGACGCCTGGCGCGGCTGGCGCAACGGCCTGGAGGTGCGCCTGCAACTGGATCCGCAACACTTCGTCGGCAGCAGCGCGGTGCTGTTTTCCGGGGTGCTGGCGCAGTTCTTTTCCCTTTACGCCACCGCCAATCGCTTCGTGCGCACCGTGCTGGTCCAGTCCGACAAGGAGGTCAAGACATGGCAACCCCAAGCCGGCAAACCCCTGGTGCTCTGAACCTGAGCGAGCGACTGCGGCGCGACCCGCAGCGCTTCGAATGGCTCCAGGCCTTGCTGTTGCTCGAACGTGAACATCCCCAGGCCGAGCCCCTGGGCAGCGGCACCGCGCCGCACGCCGAAGCCTTGCGTCTGCGCGGGCCGTTGACGCCGCTGTTCGCCGCCAGTGAAGTCGAGAGTCTGAGCCAGGAACCCGGCCTGCCGCCAACCCTGGCCACGCCGATCTTCGGCCTCGGCGGCCCGGACGGTCCGCTGCCCTACGCCTACCAGGAATGGCTGCAACAACGGGCGCGGGCGAAGGACCATGCGCCAGCGGAATTCCTCGACCTGTTCCAGCATCGCTTGCTCAGCCTGCTCTACAAGGTGATGCGCAAACACCGCATCGCCCTGGGGTTCACGGCCCCAGGCGCATCGGCCGTACACGCGCAAATGCGTGCATTGACCGGCTTGCTGCCCAAGGCCTTGCAGGAACGCCAGGCCGCACCCGACTCGTCCGTCCTGGCCTGCACCGCGTTGTATGCCGATGGCCGCCGCTCCCTGGCTGGATTCGCAGCGATTGTCCGTGAGCAGTTCGGCTTGCCGGTAGAGTTAAGCGCCTATGAAGGTGGCTGGCGGGAAATCCCGCCCGCCAGCCGCAGTCGCTTGCAGCCAGGCGGACGCAACCTGCGCCTTGGCCGCAACGCGGTGGCCGGCACTCGGGTCTGGGACGAACACGCCGGCGTGCGCCTGACGCTGGGACCGCTGAGCGCGACCCAGGCCAACGGCTTGCTGCCCAACGGCGAAACCCATCCGCTGCTCGCCAGCCTTTATGCGCTGTATTTCGGCCCTGACCTGGATTGCACCCTGGTGCTGCTGGTCCGTGGTGCCGGGCCGCTGCAACTGGGCCGCCAGGCAGCGCCACGGTTGAACTGGAACGGCGGCCTGCAACGCCAGCCGAGCCTGGCCATGCAACGCATCGAAACCCGCCTTCGTCAGCTGGAGATTGCCTGAAATGGAACTGGCCAGCCTGATCGGACGCCTCAACCCGGACAATCGCCGAGCCCTGGAAAGGGCCGCGCAACGTTGCCTGCAACGCAGCCACCACTACGTGGAAATCGAACACCTGCTGTTGGAATTGCTGGACATCGAAGGCGGAGACTTCGCCTGCCTGTTGCCGCGCTTCGGTCTTGAACGTGATGCGGTGGCGGCGGAAACCAACAAGGCGCTGGACTTGTTCAAATCCGGCAGCACCCGCACGCCTGCCCTGTCGGCGCAAACCATCGGCCTGTTGGAAGATGCCGTGGTCCAGGCCAGCGTGTTGGGCCTGGACAGCATCCGCTCCGGGCTTTTACTGCTGGCACTGCTGGACCGTGATGAGCGCCGCAGCCTGCTGCTCAACAGCGCCTCGTCCCTGCTGCGCATCCCCCGCGATGCCCTGCGCACCCACCTATTGGAATGGACCGAAAGCTCCCGTGAGCATGTCGCTGGCATGCGCCCGGCCAAACCCGGCGAGCCTCCCCAGAAACAGGACCCGGTCCTGGACCAGTACACCCAGGACCTGACCGCAGACGCAAGGGCCGGGCGCATCGACCCCATCGTCGGCCGCGACGGCGAGATCCGCCAATGCATCGACATCCTGCTCCGACGTCGGCAGAACAACCCGATCCTGGTGGGCGCGCCGGGTGTCGGCAAGACCGCCGTGGTGGAGGGCCTGGCCCTGCGCATCGCTGCCGGGGATGTGCCGCCGTCGTTGCAGGAAGTCACGCTGCGGGTCCTCGACCTCGGCCTGTTGCAAGCCGGCGCGGGCGTCAAGGGCGAGTTCGAACAGCGCCTCAAGGGCGTGATCGATGCGGTCCGCAGCGCGGAAAAACCGATCATCCTGTTCATCGACGAAGCCCATACGCTGATTGGCGCGGGCGGTGCCGAGGGTGGCAGCGACGCGGCCAATTTGCTAAAGCCAGCCCTGGCCCGGGGCGAGTTGCGCACCCTGGCCGCCACAACCTGGCTGGAGTACAAGAAGTACTTCGAGAAAGACCCGGCCCTGGCCCGCCGCTTCCAGTTGGTCCAGGTCGAAGAGCCGGACGAGCTCACCGCCGTTGAAATGCTCCGTGGCGTGGCGAGCAAACTGGAACAGCACCACGGCGTGCAGGTGCTGGACGCAGCCATCCATGAGGCAGTGAAGCTGTCCCACCGCTATATCTCCGGGCGCCAGTTGCCGGACAAAGCCATCAGCGTGCTGGACACCGCCTGCGCCCGGGTCGCCCTCGGCCAGCACGACGTACCGCCGCCGCTGGAAAGCCTGCGCCATCGGCAGAACAGCCTCAAGGATGAAGTCGAACGCCTGCGCCGGGAACAGGCCACCGGACTGGACCATCGCGAGCGCATCACCCTGCTGGAGGGCGAGTCGGCCAGCAACGTGCAGGCCATCCGCGAACTGGAAACCCGTTGGGGCGAAGAACGCGAGGCCGTGCGCGAACTGCTCGACACCCGCCGCGAACTGCTCGCCTTGAGCGAGCGCGCCGACAGTGAAAAAGCCGACACCGAGATTGATAACCGAATCGACCACCTGGCCGCCGAACTGCTGCGCCTGGAGGCCGGCCTCGATGCCATTCGCCAGGACGACCCGCTGGTGCCCGAACAGGTGGACAGCAAGACCGTCGCCGCGGTGATCGCCGGCTGGACCGGCATCCCGGTCGGCAAGATGCTCGCCGACGAAGCCCACGCCGTGCGCACCCTCGGCCAACGCATGGGCCAGCGAGTCATGGGCCAGGGCACCGCGCTGAACACCATCGCCCAACGCCTGCAAGCCTACCGCGCCGGCCTCACCGACCCGCAGAAACCGGTCGGCGTGTTTTTGTTGGTGGGTCCCACCGGCGTGGGCAAGACCGAAACCGCCTACGCCCTGGCCGATGCCTTGTACGGCGGTGAACGCAACCTGATCAGCATCAACCTCTCGGAGTACCAGGAAGCCCACACCGTCAGCCAACTCAAGGGCGCCCCGCCCGGCTACGTCGGCTATGGCAGCGGCGGCGTGCTCACCGAAGCGGTGCGGCGCAAGCCCTATTCCGTGGTGCTACTGGATGAAATCGAAAAGGCCCACCCGGACGTGCTCGAAGCCTTCTACAACGTTTTCGACAAAGGCCTGATGGAAGACGGCACCGGCCTGGTGGTGGACTTCAAGAACACGGTGATGCTCGCCACCAGCAACGTCGGTGCCGAACTGCTGCTGGATACGCCGGTCGCGCAGTTGGGCAGCGATGCCTTCAACGAAGCGTTGCACAAGGTGTTGCTGCAAGCGTTCCGTCCGGCGTTTTTGGCGCGGATGACGGTGGTGGCGTACCGGCCGCTGGATGAAGCGACGCTGGAAGGGATCGTGCTGGCGAAGCTGGAGAAATTGCGCGGGCGCTACAAGGCCGCGACGGGCAAGCAGTTCGAGTTCGACGCCGGGATCGTCAAGGCGGTATTGGCCAAGTGCAGCGCCGCCGGGGCGCGGGATGTCGAGAACGTGCTGATGACGCAGGTGACGGGGAAGTTGGCGGAGTGGGTGTTGGAGTAAGGATCGACAAAAAACGGTTTGCAAATAACCCAAAGGGCATAGAGGGAACGCATGATGGCCAACACAGTATTTGCTAACGCGGCAGAAGCCGAAGTCAGTTTAAGAGCCAACAACTTTCGCTTTACCAAATTCGCAAACGGCGAGCGTAAAACGGCTCCGGCGCCGCTGGATGATGCTCTTTTCTATACTGCCTACTCACATATCGCGGCTTTCCTTTGCAATGACCTTCATTTCCAAACCAGTCTGACCGAGGTCTCTGCAAAGATCTGGGAACATTATCGAAGACTAACCCCGATGACGCCGAACAAGTTTACCCGGGCAATGGGGCTGGTCGCCGCCCAGTATGGATTTCAGTACCACGAAGGTTTACGTAACGATACCTCGGAGCGAGGGCTGCCCATCGCCGTGCGCCTGATCGGGGGCGATCGCTTCCTTGGCCAACTGCTACGCGCCAGTCTGTTCTGGAAAGACAGTATGGATGGCCGACATGGCGAACATACCCACAGCTTGCAATGGCTGGCCATTGCCAACGGTCTATTGGGCACAGTGGCGGAGATCCCACGCCTGTATAGCTACACCGCCGATTATCGAGCACCTTCGCAAAGCGATAAGCCGGGTAAGCCGTCCCTGTTTCTCTGGCAATGGCTGGCGGATTGCTTTCCAACTGACTTGAATGGATATGCCACCGAGAAGTTCATTAACGATGAAACCCTCGAATCGCAAAGCTACCGGGCGCCGCAAGTCATCAGTGATTACTTGTTCGGGAAACATCCCAGGACCGAACAGCCGATTCCAGGGCATTTTGTTTCCAATTATCTATTTCACCGTTATAGAAATCGGGAATGGCTGCAGACCAAGGAACAGTTCAACGCCGCCAGCGGAGAAAACGAGACAGTCATCACGAAGTGGTTTACCGGTTCCATACAGACTGATGCCAAAGCTAGCGCGCCGGCTCATCGGTGGGGGCCAGCATACAAAAATGACGCGCGCCTAGTTCGTAATGCCGCAGCGGAAATAGACAAATTAAAAGAAAAAAAGCCACAGGCCATCAATAGTTTTTTTCATGGGAAGTCGGGAAAGCTCTGGTTTGGTTAGTTAAATATCGTCTAGCCAGGAATCTAGTCTATGCCTTGAGGCTGCTCCATGCCCCGTACCGTCGACATCAACACCACCCTATCCCTCACCGCCAGCTCGCTGTCGGCGCTCTACCCTGACTCATTGTCCGGCGAAGAGCGCCTCAACGCGCTGGGCTCGCACATCCTCAACGGTCTCAACGACGGCGCCTCGCTTGACCTCACCACGGCTGTCGCCAGCCATGTGACCACCACGTTGCACAAGGACGCCTTGCTGCGCCCGCTGGATTGGCTGGTAGCCGAGATCCGCCAACTGCCAGCCGACGCCACCGCCGAGCGATATCAACTCCTGCTGCGTCCATGGCTCTGGTGGTTGAGCCTGGCCAGCAACAATCGGGTGTTCCAGAACCTCGCCACGTCGGACATCGTCACCACGATTTTCAAGGCCCACGGCTTCACGGACTTCCAGCTCAAGCTCACCGGCAGCTACGCACCCCGTGAGTACTGCGTGCAATACGGCGAAACCGACCTGGCCTTCGTGTCGCGCCTGCTGGAAGAGGACGGGATTTTCTGGTTCTTCAGCCATGAAGACGGCAAGCACACCCTGGTCCTGGCCGACAGCAACGACGCCTTCGCGCCCATCCCCAATGGGCCGACGGTGAATTATCTCGGGCAGAAACTGGGGGAACGCGAGCTGCACGGCATCCGCTCAGGCCAGGTCTGCCTGCAAGCGGTGGCCGGGGTTTACCAGGCCACCGATTATGAGTTCACCACGCCGACAACATCGCTCTTCAGCCAGGCCGAAGCCGTGGCCGGGCCGAGTTCGATGTACGAACATCCGGGCAGCTATACCGCCAAGGCCCAGGGCGACGCGTTGACCAAACAGCGGGTGGACGGCCTGCGCAGCCAAGAGAAACGCTTCGTCGGCGAAAGCGATTGTCGCTGGCTGGTGCCGGGCTATTGGTTCACCCTCGCCGGTCATGAAGATGCGACGTTGAATATCGATTGGCTGGTGACGGCGGTCAGCCATGAGGCCAGCCACGACAGCTACCGCAACCGCTTCGAAGCGATCCCCAAGGCCACCGCCTACCGACCGGCTCGCATCACGCCCAAACCGCGCATGCACACCCAGACGGCGCTGGTGGTGGGCAAGGCCGGCGAAGAAATCTGGACAGACGAATATGGCCGGATCAAATTGCAGTTCCCCTGGGATCGCACCGGCAAGAACGACGAGGCCTCCTCCTGCTGGGTGCGCGTGGTCCTGCCCTGGAGTGGCAAGGGCTTTGGCATGCAATTCGTACCGCGTATCGGCCAGGAAGTCATCGTCACCTTCATCGACGGCGACCCGGACCGCCCCTTGGTCACCGGTTGCGTCTACAACGGCGACAATGCCCTGCCCTACGCGCTCCCAGCGAACCAGACCCAGTCCGGGATCAAGACGAACTCGTCCAAGGGCGGTGGCGGTTTCAACGAGCTGCGGTTTGAAGACAAGAAGGACGCCGAAGAGGTGTTTCTCCAGGCGCAAAAGGACTTCAACATCAACGTGCTCAACGACACCACCGCCACCGTCGGCCACGATGAAACCCTCACGGTGCAGAACGCCCGAACTCGCACGGTGAAGGACGGCGACGAAACCGTCACGCTGGAGAAAGGCAAGCGCAGCGTGACCATCCAGACCGGCAGCGACAGCCTCGACGTGAAGGACACCCGCACCGTGACCGTGGGCTCGGACCAGACCCACAGCACCGGCGGCAACTACGATCACAAAGTCACCGGCAATTACAGCCTGACGGTGGATGGCAACCTGACCATCAAGGTCAGCGGCACCCTCACCCTGCAAAGCGGCGGCAGCTTCGCCATCAAGAGCGGCGCGGACCTGGCCGCCCAGGCCAGCACGTCCATCAGCCAGAAGGCCGGCACGGACCTGAGCAACCAGGCGGGGACATCCTTGGAAAACAAGGCCGGCACCACCCTGACCAACGACGCCGGCATCAGCCTGGTGAACAAGGCCGCCGCCGAACAGACCGTGGACGGTGGCGGCATGCTGACCATCAAGGGCGGCCTGGTGAAGGTCAACTGAGGAAGCGCGGCCATGGCCTCGAAGAAACTGGACGTGGAACGTGACGACAGCCAACTGAAGGGGCAACTGATCGATGGCAAGCTCGACGGCCCGTTGCAAATTGAAGAAGCACAGCGCCCGCAAGCGACACTTAACTACAGCCAGGGTGAACTGGAAGGCACCAGCACGTTGTATCACCCCAATGGCAAGATCTCGGCCGTATTGCCGTTCGTGAAGGGCAAACTGCACGGCGTGGCGAGCTTCCATGCGGCCGAGGGCGGCTTGCAACGCCAGGCCACGTACCGCCGTGGGTTGTTGCACGGTGAGGCGAGCAACTACTTTCCAGACGGGCAACTGGCCGAGGCCGAGTTCTATCGCGACGGCGTGCGTGACGGTCATTATCGGCGCCTGCACCCCAACGGCAGCCCGGCAGTAGAAGCCCGTTACCTCAACGGCCAACTGCTGGAACCGGCCCAGGCCTATGCCGAAGACGGCCGGCCATTGGATGCCGGGGGCAAGCCGATCTCCCGGGTGCGCTGGTGGTTCAGGCGCTGGAATGATCCGGCGCAGGCATAACGATTGTCTTGCCTCTCCCCCTGTGGGAGCGAGCTTGCTCGCGATGACGCCAACACATCCAACATCACCACCCACTGACCCACCACTATCGCGAGCAAGCTCGCTCCCACAGGGGGCGGTGCAATGCCTGCAAGATTGCCGATCAGGGGATGAGCATCTGCACCTGCCCTGGCACGACGATCTTGATCACCCCGGCCCAGGTACACATCAAGGTGCTGTTGGCATCGATGGCCGGCATGTTGCCGAGCAACAGGGTTGGGGCGCCGCCGGGGATCCATGGGGCCGCGGTGGCCGGGATGCAGGGCATGGGGGTCAGCACGCCGAGTGCCGCCGCGGTGGCGGCGGCCACGGTCGGGTTCGCCAAGCTCTGGCACATACCGAACGTGGTGACGTTCACCAAGGGTATGTGATCCATGATATTCGCCGCCGGCATTCCGCCGGTCAGCAGGCGATTGACCGGGAGCACATTGAGCACCGCCGGGGCTGCGCCGAAGCTGCATTGCAGGGTCGCGGTGCTACAGACTTGCGGGCATCCCATCGCGATTTGCTCCTTGGAAGCGGCAGTCTCCACACCATAGCGCGCCCCCGCCCACTGCGCACGGCGCGATGCATCAAGCCCGCTGATTATCCAGCAACACGCTAACCTATAAGACCCCGGCGTGCTTGTGACGCCTCCCACGCGCCATTAGATTAGCCAATGATCGATGGCCTCCAAAATAAGCAGAAGGGATAAGCATGGCAGTGACTGATCAGTCCACCCGCGTGCGCGACGGTGAAGAACTCGATGCCAACCTGATCGACCCGTACCTCAAGGCCCACATTCCTGGCTTGACCGGTACGCCGGTGATCAGCCAGTTTCCCGGTGGCGCGTCGAACCTGACGTACCTGCTGGAATACCCCGAGCAGGAGTTCGTCCTGCGCCGGCCACCGTTCGGCCACAAGGCCAAGTCGGCCCACGACATGGGCCGTGAGTTCCGCATCCTCAATCAACTGCGCGAAGGTTTCCCGTACTGCCCCAAAGCCTACGTGCACTGCACCGACGAGTCGGTGATGGGCGCCGAGTTCTACGTGATGGAACGGGTCAAGGGCATCATCCTGCGCGCCGAGCTGCCGCCGGAACTGGGCTTCGACGCCGCCCGCACCGAAGCACTGTGCAAGAGCTTCATCGACCGGCTCGTCGAGCTGCACCGCGTCGACTACAACGCCTGTGGCCTGGCTGACCTGGGCAAGCCCGAAGGCTACGTGGCGCGGCAGATCCGTGGCTGGAGCGAGCGCTACGAAAAAGCCCTGACCCCCGATGCGCCCAAGTGGGAGGCGGTCAAGGCCTGGCTCAACGACAAGATGCCCGTCGATCATCCGACATCAAGCATCGTCCACAACGACTACCGCTTCGACAATGTCATCCTCGACCCGGACAACCCGATGCAGATCATCGGTGTGCTGGATTGGGAACTGACCACCCTCGGCGATCCGCTGATGGACCTGGGCAACAGCCTGGCCTACTGGATCGAGGCCAACGACCCGGCACCGGTGCAACTGATGCGCCGTCAGCCAAGCCACGCGCCGGGCATGCTGACCCGCCGCGAATTCGTCGATTACTACGCCGAGCGCGCCGGAATCCGCATCGACAACTTCGACTTCTACTACACCTACGGACTGTTCCGCCTGGCCGGTATCGTCCAGCAGATCTACTACCGCTTCTTCCATGGCCAGACCCAGGACAAACGCTTCGCGCAGTTCGTTCAGATGAACAAACTGCTGGAGCAGATGAGCCTGCAGGTCATCGGCAAATCCACGCTCTGAGCGCACCTATAACAAGGAAACAGCATGTCCAAGACCCAGTTGTTCGACCTCGACGGTAAAATCGCTTTCGTTTCCGGCGCCAGCCGTGGCATCGGCGAAGCCATCGCCAAACTGCTGGCCCAGCAAGGCGCCCACGTGATCGTTTCGAGCCGCAAGCTCGACGGTTGCCAGCACGTCGCCGATGCGATCATCGCCGCTGGCGGCAAGGCCACCGCCATCGCCTGCCACATCGGCGAGATGGAACAGATCAGCCAAGTGTTCGCCGGTATCCGCGAGCAGTTCGGGCGCCTGGACATCCTCGTGAACAACGCCGCCACCAACCCGCAGTTCTGCAACGTGCTGGACACCGACCTGGGTGCGTTCCAGAAAACCGTCGACGTGAACATCCGCGGTTACTTCTTCATGTCGGTGGAAGCCGGCAAGCTGATGCGCGAGAACGGCGGCGGCAGCATCATCAACGTGGCGTCGATCAACGGCATCTCGCCGGGCATCTTCCAGGGCATCTACTCGGTGACCAAGGCCGCGGTGATCAACATGACCAAGGTCTTTGCCAAGGAGTGCGCGCAGTTCGGCATCCGTTGCAACGCCCTGTTGCCGGGCCTGACCGACACCAAGTTCGCCTCGGCGCTGGTGAAGAACGACGCCATCCTGAAGACCGCCCTGGCGCAAATCCCCCTCAAGCGCGTGGCCGACCCGAGCGAAATGGCCGGCGCGGTGCTGTACCTGGCCAGCGATGCGTCGAGCTACACCACGGGCGTGGCGTTGAATGTGGATGGTGGGTTCCTTTCCTGACAGTGAGCCCTGTGAAAGACCCTGTGGGAGCGAGCTTGCTCGCGATAGCGCTGCATCAGTCAGCACTTGTGTAACTGATGCAGCGCTATCGCGAGCAAGCTCGCTCCCACAGGGGATCTTCAATGCTCGCACATTGAATATTTATTCCAATATTTGCAATTAGAGAATATTTATTCCATAAAGAGCCCTTCTGACAATAAAAACTCAAAGGGCTCTTCTCATGCGTGAACTCGGCATCGGTCTGATTGGCACCGGCTTCATGGGCCGCGCCCATGCCTTGGCGTTCCATAATGCCAAGGCGGTGTTCGACCTTCCCCTGAACCTGACGCTCGCGGCCTTGGCCGACGCCGATCCGCAGCGTGCCCGCCAGTGCGCCCAGAGCTGGGGATTCGAAACGGCCCACAGCGACTGGCAACGGCTGATCGATGACCCGAAGGTTCATCTGGTCGCCATCACTACCCCCAACCACCTGCATTTCCCGATGGCCATGGCCGCGCTAGCGGCGGGCAAACCGGTGTACTGCGAAAAGCCCCTGGCGGTCTCCCTGGAACAGGCCGAGCAGATGCGCCAGGCAGCCAAGGCTGCTGGCGTGGTAACACGGGTCGGTTACAACTACCAGCACAACCCGATCATCCAGTTGGCGCGTGACATGATCCAACGCGGCGAACTGGGGCGGATCATCAGTTTCCAGGGCGAATTCAGCGAAGATTTCATGGCCGAACCGACCTCACCGTGGTCATGGCGTTGCGAAGCGAGCCATGCCGGCGGCGCACTGGCGGACCTGGGCAGCCACTTGCTGGCCATGGCCCGGCACTTGTTGGGCGATGTCGAAGCGGTGTGCGCCGACAGCCAGACCGTGCACAACCAACGCCCTGCCAGCGTAGGCAATGCCGAACAACGCGCCATTGCGGTCGATGACCAGGTCCACGCGCTGCTGCGTTTCGCCAACGGTGCCCGGGGCACGGTGAGCAGCAGTTGGCTCAAGCATGGCTACAAGAATCACCTGAGTTTCGAGATCAGCGGCACCCTCGGCACCCTGGCGTTCGATCAGGAACGACTGAACGAACTGCGCGTCTGCCGCGCCGGCCAGCCCGGCTTCCAGCGTTTGCTGGCCGGCCCGGATCTGCCCGGCTATGCCGCGTTCAGCCCAGCCGCCGGGCACCAGTTGGGCTACAACGAATTGAAGACATTGGAAGTGCAGGAACTGATCATGGCGCTCGCCGGCGAAGGCGCCAGCGGGACGGACTTCGAAGAGGCCTGGGAAGTGGAGCGGCTGGCGGCGGCGATTCGGGTGGCGGCGCGGGAGGAGCGTTGGGTGAGGGTGAGCGAATAGTCACGGCCCGCTGCTGACCTGCTTTTGTGGCGAGGGGATTTATCCCCGTTGGGCCGCGGAGCGGCCCTGAAATATACCTGACACACCGAGGCGTCAGGTCTTAGGGGCGCTTCGCACCCCAGCGGGGATAAATCCCCTCGCCACAGGATGTGTCTTGCTTCAACGCTGGGCTTGGAGTTCAGCCAACCGCCCCGCCAGCGCCTTGGCCTGGCTCGCAACATCAGTCACTGCAGTGCTTTCCCACCACATCCCCCGCAACGGCGGACCCATGGCGAACAGGCGGCTGGCCGGTTCGCCTTGGGCGTCCAACACTGCGCCGTCGGGACGGGCGGCGATGCCCAACGCTAGCGGACCGGGCTGGACCAACTCTCGCGCCAACAACTGCTGCGGCAACGGCCGGGCAACCCGACGCCAGTCATATTCAATGCCGCTGGAGTTGATCAACGCGGCGCCCTGCACCACTTCCAGTCCAGCCTCGCCCCGTCGGCGAATGTTGATTGCCACCGACCCTTCGCCAGACGATACAAGCCCCTTGTACGAAGCCGCCTGAATCCGCAGCCGCCCTTCCCCATGCAAACGCGCCACCAGTTCCGCGCTCAACGGCGGCGAGCGATGATGATGACTCTCCCACCACGGCCGCACATGCCGCACGAACTGCCGGCGCTGTACATCGCTGGCCTGATTCCACAAACGCCCGATATGGGCGCGCACCGTGTCCAGCGGCGCCTGCCAATCGATGCCCTGGGCTTGGGCCTGGCGGCATTGCTCACGCAGGGCTCGCATCAACTGGCGTGGCGAACGCAGGGTGTGATCTTCGGCGAGGAAATCCACCCAGGCCGGTGGTTGGCGGCGCACATGGGGCAGCAGGCCGTGGCGGGAAAACACTTCGATCGGCCCGCGATGCCCAGCCTGTTCCAAAGACACCACGGCATCGACCATGGTCAGCCCCGAGCCGATGATCAACACCGTGGACTGCGGATCGAGCTGGCGCATGGCGGCTACATCCCAGGGATCCAGCGCCGCCGCGTTCAAGCCGCTCGATTCAGTTTGTGGGGTTCGCGCCGCCGGAAACATGCCGGTGGCGAGCACGGCAAAGCGTCCCTGCAGGACTTGTCCATCGCCGAGTGTCACTCGTACGGCATCATCGATGACCTGCAAATCGACGGCCTCTGCGCGCACGTGCTCCGCCACCGAACCATTACGCGCGCCAAGCGCACGAGCCTCGGCCAACCGTTGTTGTGCGTAGAGGCCGAATATTCCACGGGGCGGGAACAACTCGCTGATGGGCACGTGTTGCTGATCCGACTCGGGCCAGCCTCCGGCCTTGATGAACGCGGTGAGCCATTGGGTCAAGTCATCGGCGTTGTCCGGGTCGACACTCATGCGGGCCGCGTTTCCATTCAAGGTATGGCCCAGTTCCACGGCACTGTACGCCTCGCCCCGGCCCAACTCGCTACGCGGCTCGACAATCAGCACTTCGCGCCGGCCCGGCAAGCGCAGCAATTGCGCAGCGAGCATGGCACCACTCAAGCCACCGCCGATGATCAAGACATCGGCGGAACGGGAAATCGAGGTTGGCACTTCAGTCATCGAACGCTTCCGCCGTGAAAACAGCCTGCACCCAGGTCGGTTATCGTTCGCGTCTCATGGGACCAGGGGCGCCAAGCAACGAAACGACGAGACGCTACCTTACTGCCATCGCCTGATGCTCCGGAAGCGTTCTTTGGTAGCAAACGAGTGACAGCTGTTTATAACTCGGCCAGCAGCCGATGACGGAGGGATAACCTGCGCGTTGGACTTTCAAGTCACAACGGCATATTCCCGCAACGGAGAGTCGTACAGATCATTGTTTTGGATCTGAACCACGTACTTCAACCGTACCCAACTTCCTGGCGCCAAGGAGTAGTCCCAACAAAGCATGTGCCAACACACCTCCCTCTCCTCCAGCAAGTCCTGAGTGATGACCATTGGCGAGCTGAAGAACTCGCCCAAGGGTGTATAGAGATGAAAGTTGATTCTATCCCCCGGCTCGGCGGTCCCTGGAATGGGTGCGATAACCTTGCAGTCGTCGAGAAGATCGCAAGGCACGCATCCGTTCAAGGCTCGCTTTATTCGAGGCGGTAGAAACATTGGATCTACCTGCGCAAACGCCACCCCGTCTTTGGTTTCCATCGTAAGAATTTCGGTGTATTGATCGGCTTTTGATAATAAAAAACCTGTCCACAAGCAGCTACTGTCAGATCTGACAGGTACATGCAATGGGAACTTAGATCACCACATTGCGCACAAACCGCGCCGCCACCGGACCATCGTTGCGATAGGCATGGGGCTGGTTGCTGGCAAACATGAAGAACTCACCGACGCCTATGCGGCGCTCCTCGCTGCCCAGCAGCAACGTCAGGCAGCCTTCGAATACATAAAGCTGTTCGCTCCATCCATCTGCGTCGCACTCGGAATGGTAATGCTCGCCCGGCTCCAGCCGCCATTCCCAGAGTTCTACCTCACGGCTGGCGGTGGCCTTGGCGAGCAACACAGCTTTGCTGCCCGGGATCACACCGGCCCAGACCAGTTCGTTGATTCGGCTCGGATCGCGGGCTTCGGGGGCCTGGATCAAATCGCTGAAAGCCACATCCAAGGCTTCGGCAACCCGGTCCAGCGTCGTCAAGCTGACGTTCTTTTCGCCGGCCTCGATGGCCACCAGCATCCGTCGGCTGACTCCCGACAGTTCGGCCAGCGCCGTCTGGCTGAGTTCGGCCGCATGCCGCAGACGACGGACGTTTTGGCTGACGTGTTGCAGGACGGAGGCCCGTTGGCCGGATTCTTTGTGCACTATATTGCTCACATGGCTGGGTTGCGCATTATACTGCCCAACTTCGGGCGCATTGTGCGTCCGCCTCAAGTAGCGCGCAAGGTCATGGCATCGTTGAACTCCCCGCAAGCATCCTCCCGTCTCCCAAGGTTCAGCAAGGCCGAATGCGTGCTGGTGCTGATCACCATGATCTGGGGCGGGACTTTCCTGTTGGTGCAGCACGCCATGACGGTCAGCGGGCCGATGTTTTTCGTCGGCCTGCGCTTTGCCGCGGCGGCCGCGTTTGTCGCGTTGTTCTCCTGGCGGCATCTTCGCGCGCTGACGCTGTTCGAACTCAAGGCTGGATGTTTCATTGGCGTCGCGATCATGCTCGGCTACGGCCTGCAGACGGTTGGCCTGCAAACCATCCCCAGCAGCCAATCGGCGTTCATCACCGCGCTTTACGTGCCGTTCGTGCCGTTGCTGCAATGGCTGGTGCTGGGCCGGCGGCCAGGGTTGATGCCAAGCATCGGCATCATGCTGGCGTTCACGGGGCTCATGTTGTTGTCGGGCCCTGCCGGTGCATCCCTGAATTTCAGTTCCGGTGAAATAGCCACGCTGATCAGCGCCATCGCAATCGCCGCCGAAATCATTCTGATCAGTACCTACGCCGGCCAGGTCGACGTACGCCGGGTGACGGTGGTGCAACTGGCAAGCACAGCGGTGCTGGCCTTCCTGATGGTGGTGCCGACCCAGGAAGTGATCCCGAGCTTCTCCTGGCTGCTGCTGGTCAGCGCTGTAGGCCTGGGCGCCGCCAGCGCGGCGATCCAGGTGGCGATGAACTGGGCACAGAAAAGCGTCTCGCCGACCCGCGCCACGCTGATCTATGCCGGCGAACCGGTGTGGGCCGGTATCGCGGGGCGGCTGGCGGGCGAGCGGTTGCCGGCGATTGCGTTGCTCGGGGCAGGCTTGATTGTGGCGGCGGTGATTGTCAGTGAGTTGAAGACTCGGAACAAAGGTGTTGTCGAGACGGATGAGGGGCTTGAGCGC